>DATHEQ010000263.1:0-23027 GCA_035318505.1 Polyangiaceae bacterium
CTGGTCCGGGCGCCCGCTTTTTCATGATGACGCTGGCGCTCGATGCCTGGTGGGGAACGACGGCCACCCTTCCTGTTTCATAGCCAGCCGCGGTGACCGTGAGCTGGAGCGGTGCGTCGCCGATCGGCAACGGCACCGGACCGGGTGCTTCGCCGATCGGTTTTCCGTCGAGGATCACGCGCGCGCCGCGCGGAGCGCCTTGCAAGGTGAAATCGACGAACGGCTTTGGCGCGGGAGGATCCTCGGTGCTCGTGACTGGCAAGGCCGACGCCGCGGAAACACCCGCCGCCGGTGCAAGAGCCGAGGGCGCGCCGCTCACGCTTGTCGCATTCTCGCCGCTCGCGCGCGAGAGCGCGTAGACACCGATCGCCCCGCCCACGACGAGGACCGCCAGTACGGGCAACGTCATGCGGCGTCTTGCGATCGCTGGGTCCCCCGTCCGTGCGCCCACTTCGCGTTCGAACCCACGCTCGCTGCCGAGGAGCTCCGGCGAATTGAGTGACCTGTCGTGGTCCGTCATGAACGCCGAGGGCCGCTCGCGGCTCCTCGGTGCCGGCTCCGGACGCGGCAACCGGGGCCCTTCGGGCAAAACGACATGACCCGCCTCCTCGGCCGCGCGTTTCAGCGCGGCGATGGCGGCACCCGCGGTCGCGGGACGGTCGTCCGGATTTTTCTCGAGCATGCGCAAGATGGGAGCGTCGAGGCGCGCGTCGAGCGCAGGGTACGACTCCGATGCGCGCGGCGGGATCACCGTGAGATGCGCCGCCAGAACGCCCATCGCGGTTTCTCCCGTGATCGGCCTCTTTCCCGTCAAGAGCTCGTGCGCCAGGATCCCGAGGGCGTACACGTCGGCGCGGCCGTCGATCTTCTTGCCGAGGGCTTGCTCCGGCGCCATGTAGAGTGGGGTTCCCATGACCGCCCCGCTGGCGGTTTGCACGCCCGCTGTTTGCCCGACCAGCTTGGCCATCCCGAAATCGAGCAACTTGGGCACGGTTTCGCCGTTCGCTTCCCAAACGAGGAAGATATTCTGCGGCTTGAGATCGCGGTGAACGATGCCCGCGGCGTGAGCCGCGTCGAGCGCTTCGGCGATGAGCGAAAGCAGCTGAATCGCCGCGGGCACGGCCACCGGCGCCGCCTCGGCGATGTACCGATCGAGCGGCTCACCGTCGAGCAGGTCCATCACGTAGAAGTGACGGCCGTCGGGCAGCTTGCCGAAGGAGAAGACATCGACGATGTAGCGGCTACGAATCTGGTTCGCTGCTTGCGCCTCGGAGATGAAACGCATCGCGCCCTGGGAATCCATGCGCTCGGTCCGATGCAGCACCTTGACCGCGGCTCGCCGCTTCAGAACGGGGTGCTCCGCCTCGTAAACCGCGCCATATCCGCCTTCGCCGAGCTTGCGGCGGAGGCGGTACTCACCTGCCATTTGTCCGACGATATCGGTCGGCGTAACGAGGGCATCGAACGGCGGCGGATCGGACATGGCGTCCGCGCCGACGATACCATGTAACGCGGTCCGCGCGGTGCGCGCCTGGCAGTGGACGCTGTTATTCGGCGGCTTTCACGCCGCTCACCATGCCGAGCAGCGTCTTTTTCGCGTCTCCCAGCACCATCATCGTGTTCGGGGCAAAGAAGAGCTCATTGTCGATCCCAGAAAAACCGGTGTTCATGCTGCGCTTCAGCACGAGGACCGAGCGGGCTTGCTCGACGTTGAAAACGGGCATTCCGTAGATGGGGCTCTTCGGGTTCTTCTTGGCGGCCGGATTGACGACGTCGTTGGCGCCGACGACGAGAACGGCATCGGTTCGCGAAAATTCGTCGTTGATGTCGTCCAAATCGAAGAGCTGATCGTAGGGAACGTTCGCTTCGGCGAGGAGCACGTTCATGTGACCGGGCATGCGCCCCGCCACGGGGTGAATCGCGTATTTGACCGTAGTACCTCTAGCCTCGAGGGCCGCCGCCAAATCGCGAACGGCGTGCTGCGCCTGAGAGACGGCCATGCCGTAGCCGGGGATCACGATGAGCGACTGCGACGCGCTGAGAACGTTGACGGCGTCCTCGATGCTCGCCTGGTTGATGCTCGCCCCCGCAGGAAGCGCCGTCGTCGTGACGCCCGTCGAATCGGCGGTGCCGAAGGCGCCGAAGAGCACGTTGGCGAATGAGCGGTTCATCGCCTTGCTCATCATCATCGAGAGCAAGAAGCCCGAGGTGCCGTCGAGGGCGCCCGCGATGATAAGCACGTTGTTGCCGAGGGCGAAGCCCGTCGCGGCGGCCGCGAGGCCGGCGTACGAATTGAGCAGCGAGATCACGACGGGCATGTCCGCGCCGCCGATGGGCAGAACGGCGAGAATGCCGAGTAGGAAACCCGTCCCGCACATCGCGTAGAACAGGAACGTCAGCGACGGGTCGATGACGAAGACGACCAACATGACGAGAGAACCGAAGAACATCCCGATGTTCGTGAAGTTCTGCCCCGGCCAAGTCACCGGCGCGCCGGTGATAAAGCCTTGCAACTTACCGAAGGCCATCAAGCTGCCGGTGAACGTCAAAAACCCGAGGAAGACCTCGAGCCCGAGCGCGGTGCGCGTCACCACGTCGAGGTGAATCCCGTGGGTATAATATTCGGACACGCCGACGAGCGCCGCCGCGAGACCGCCGAACGCGTGCGAGAACGCGATTCGCTCGGGCATCTTGGTCATCGGGATGCGGGAAATGACCGCGCCGATGATGGAGCCGAGGATGAGGCCGGGGATGATCCAGGTGTAAGTGACGATCTTCTCGTGGAAGAGCGTCGCGCCGACGGCGATCGCCATACCGACGATGCCGATGACGATGCCGCGCCGCGCGCCCTTCGGCGAGCTCAGCCCTTGCAGGGCGAGGATGAAACAAACCGATGCGATGAGGTAACTGAAGTTGATGACGGAAGCGCTCATCAGTGGGCTCCTCGAGCCGGCCGTGGTCCACCTGACTTGGAACGGAACATCTTCAGCATGCGGTCGGTGATCATGAAACCGCCGACGGTGTTGATGGTCGCGCAGGTGACGGCGATGCAGCCAAGGACGGTGCTGAGCTTGTTGAAGTCACCCCCGGCGGCGACGAGCGAGCCGACCAGCGAGATGCCCGAGATGGCGTTGGTGCCGGCCATGAGCGGCGTGTGAAGCAGGTGAGGCACCTTGGAGATGACGTGGTGCCCGAGGAAACCCGCCAGAACGAAGACGTAGAGTGCGAAAAGCAATTCTTGCGGCATTAGGCGGCTCCTTTTGCCGTAACGACCTCGGCGACCCTTGAATTGACGACTTCTCCCCCGTGCGTGATGACGCATCCTTTAGTGATCTCTTCGTTGAGATCAATCTTGAGCGCGCCGTCGCTGAGCATGTGAAAGACGAGCTTTTCCATGTTGCGCGAGTACATCTGGCTCGCGTCCACGGCGACTTTACTCTGCAGGTTGGTGGTGCCGATGATGGAGACGCCGTTTTCGACCACCGTTTGGCCGGGCTTGCAGAGCTCGCAGTTGCCACCCTGCTCGGCGGCGAGATCGACGATGACCGAGCCTGGGCGCATGCCGCGCACCATCTCGGCCGTGATGAGGATGGGGGCACGCCGGCCGGGGATGAGCGCGGTCGTGATGACGGCGTCGGATTTCGCGATGTGCTTTTTCAGCACGTCGGCTTGCTTTTGTTTTTCCTCTTCCGTGATCTCTTTGGCATAGCCGCCGGCCGTGGCAGCGTCGCCGACGCCTTCGACCTCGACGAACTTCGCCCCCAGGCTTTGCACCTGTTCCTTGACGGCTTTGCGCACGTCGAAGGCTTCGACCACGGCGCCGAGCCTGCGCGCCGTCGCAATGGCCTGCAGTCCGGCGACGCCGGCTCCGAGCACGAGCACTTTGGCCGGCGGGATGGTGCCCGCAGCCGTCATGAGCATGGGAAAGAACTTGGGCAATCCGGCGGCGGCTAGAAGCACGCCGTGATAACCGGCCGCCGTCGTCTGCGAGCTCAGCACGTCCATGCTCTGCGCCAGCGTGGTGCGCGGGATCATGTCCGCGGAGATGGCGGTGACGCGCCGCGCCGCGAGGGCGCGTACCAGCTCCAGGTTGCTGAGCGGGTAAAGCAGACTGATGAGGGCCGAACCTTCCTTCAGTTTCGCAATTTGCTCGCTCGTCGGAGGGTGGATTTGAATGACGAGATCGGCCTTGGCGAACATTTCGTCGGCCGACGTCTCGACGGTGGCGCCGATGGCGCGATAGTCCTCATCGCGCACGAACGATCGCTCGCCGGCGTGCGCCTCGACGCTGACGTCCACCTTCTTCGCCACCATGCGCTTGATGGTGTCGGGCACGATCGCCACCCGGGTCTCGCCCGGGGTGGTCTCTTTCGGAACCGCAAGTCTCATCGGGGCCCTTGGCGACGGTTAAAAATGATGATGTCGGCGCGTCGGTCGGGCGAAGCGTCGTTCCGCCGCGCTGGGACCCCTACCAGACAGAGGGCCCCTCTCACAAGACCCTAGAGCTCAGCGGGGGCTCTGCCCCCGCCCCGCCGGAGCAAGTCCGGAACAGGGCCCCACCCCCGCCGTCCCTCCGGGACGGGTTTCGGCGATGTCAATTGGTGACCGTGCGCGACGAGGCATGAATGCGCGCGCTGCAATGCGTCAGCGGGTACGGAATCGTTCGATGATGAGCTCGGATGCCGTGTAGGGATCGACGTCACGACGTGCGACGCGCGCTGCAAGCGCGGCGATTTCCCCGCCTAGCGACGCCTCGACCTCGTGCGCGAGCGCGTCGCGCAAAGTGCTCACGAATTCCATGAGCTGTCGTTCGCCACGGCGCAGTTTTCCGGGCTCGGTCGTTTCGAGCCACGTCCGGTGCTCGCCGAGTTTCGTCACGAGCTCTTCGATCCCCTGGCGCTTGGAAGCAACGCATTTTTGGATGGGCGGTATCCAGCGCGTCGTTTTCTGCTCGACGACCGCCTTCGCGACATCGAGTTGCCCGGGCGCGTGACCGGCGGAATGGGAGCCCCCGAAAACCATCTCGCCTCCCAAGGCGATCATGAGCTGCAGATCGCGCACGGTGGCGTCGGCGCCATCCCGATCGGCCTTGTTGACTGCGAAAACGTCGGCGCACTCGAGGATCCCCGCCTTGATCGCCTGGATGTCGTCGCCCATCCCGGGCGCCATGACCACGAGCGTCGTGTGCGCGGCGCGCACGATCTCGAGCTCGTCTTGGCCGACACCGACGGTTTCGATCAGCACCACCCCCGCCCCCCACGCGTCGAGCACGCGCACGACGTCCCGCGCCGAACGGGAGAGTCCACCGAGCGCGCCCCTCGTCGCCAGCGATCGGATGAAGACGCCGGGGTCGTCGAAATGGCGCTGCATGCGAATGCGATCGCCGAGGATGGCGCCCCCCGTAAACGGGCTCGTGGGATCGACCGCGACCACCGCGACTTTGCTTCCTTGTTTGCGAAATACCTCGATGAGACCGTCGACCAGGGTGCTCTTGCCCGATCCGGGATTTCCGGTGATGCCGAGGATCCACGCCCGCCCGGTATGCGGAAAAAGCGCTTTGAGAAGCTCGATGTGTCCGGGAAGCGCGTCATCGATGATGCGGCAAGCACGCGCCGCCGCGCGTACGTTCCCGGCCGTGACCTCTTCTGCCAGCGCGCCCGTCATTTCTCGAGCAAGCCGTCGGCGATGACCCGCTCGATGGTGCGCGTCGACATCGTCCCCGAAGTGACCTCCGGGTCGCGCAGGAGCCGCTTGTGGAGGGGGATGTTGGTGCGGATACCGGCCACGATGAACTCGTCGAGCGCGCCGGACATGCGCCGCAGCGCTTCGTCGCGCGTAGGCGCGTGGGCGATCACTTTGGCGATGAGCGAGTCGTAGTGAGACGGAACACGCCAGCCGCCATAGACGCCGGAATCCACGCGAATGCCGGTGCCGCCGGGCGCGTAGTACTCGGTGATCAAACCCGGCCAGGGCGCAAAGGTGACCGGGTCTTCGGCGTTGATGCGGCACTCGATGGCGTGACCGCGAAAGCTCCAGGAGCGCGTGTCCGGCAGCTCGAGACGTAAGCCCGCGGCCGCGCGGATCTGCTCTCTCACGAGATCGATGCCGGTCGTCATTTCGGTGACCGGGTGCTCGACTTGCACCCGGGTGTTCATCTCCATGAAAAAGAGCTCGCCCCGCTCGTCCATCAAAAATTCGAGCGTGCCGAGGGTGGTGTAGTCAGTCGCGGAGATCGCCTTGCGAATGAGCTCACCCATCGCAGCGCGCAGCGCGGGCTTCATCGCCGGGCTCGGCGCCTCTTCCATGATCTTTTGATGGCGTCGCTGGAGCGAGCATTCGCGCTCACCCAAGGTCCACACGCCGCCGTGCTTGTCGGCGAGGACTTGGAACTCGATGTGCCGCGGGGTTCCCACGTAGCGCTCGAGGTAGACGTCGGGGTTACGAAATCCGGCCATCGCTTCGGCGGTCGCCGAATCGAAGGCACGCGCCACCTCGCTCGGCTCGCGTACGATGCGCATGCCGCGCCCGCCCCCTCCGCCCGACGCCTTGATGATGACGGGGTAACCGATGCGCTCGGCCTCGCGCGCAGCGTGCGGAGCGTCCTCGAGGACACCGGTGCCGGGCAAGAGCGGCAGACCGTGGCGCGCGGCTTCGCGGCGCGCGCTCACTTTGTCGCCCCAGAGGCGCATAGCCGCCGGGCTGGGACCGATGAACGTGAGCCCGCATTTGCCGCAGAGCTCTGCGAAATGCGCGTTCTCCGAGAGAAAGCCGTAGCCGGGGTGAATGGCGTCGGCTCCCGTCACTTCGGCGGCGCTGATGATGGAGGGGATGTTGAGGTAGCTCTTGGCGGCAGGGGCAGGACCGATGCACACCGCCTCGTCGGCAAAGCGGACGTGGAGCGCCTGCGCGTCGACCTCGGAGTGGATGGCCACGGTGGCAATGCCCATCTCGCGCGCGGCCCGAAGGACGCGCACCGCGATCTCACCCCGGTTCGCTATGAGTATTTTTCGAAACATGCTGGAAAGCGCGGCGCCCCTCGCGAAGCGCGGCGCGGCTAGACCTTCTTCACGCGGAAAAGCTTTTGCCCGAACTCGACCGGACTACCGGTGTCGACCATGCATTCGAGCACGACGCCTGAAAACTCCGCTTCGATCTCGTTCATGAGCTTCATGGCCTCGACGATGCAGAGCGGTTGCCCGGGCTTGATGCTGGCCCCAACTTCGACGAACGGGGGCGCTTCGGGCGACGGCGAGCGGTAGAACGTGCCCACGAAGGGGGACGTCACGAACACGCCCTCTTTGGCCGCGGTGTCGGTGACGCTGCTCGACACCCTTGGAATCGAAAGTTCGGCTCCCGCTGCCGACCCGTGCGCCGCCTGGGCCAGAGCGACAATGGGTTGGCCCCTTTTGAGGTGTATCCGAGCCTTTTCGTCTTCGAATTCGAACTCCGAGATGTCGCGCTCTTCGAGCACCTTCAGGAGCCCTTCAAGCTGTTTCAGGTCGATGTTCACGCCGTTGACTCCGTAGTCCGCTAGGTAGGGCCCGGCAACCTACGCGAGCTCGCCGTCGCGATCCAGCCCTTCGGAATCCCCACCACGACGATGGTGCGCCGGTCGGATCTCCCACGGCCAGGGAGCGCCATCAACGCTTCGCGTCAAGCCGATCGAGAAGACCTCGAAGCGCGAGCAAATACGAATCGCCTCCGAAACCGACGACCTTGCCGACGCACGCAGCAGCGAGCTTCGATTCCTTGCGGTAGGCCTCGCGTGCTTCGGGGTTCGATAGATGCACTTCGACGACGGGCAGCCCGATGGCGCGGATGGCGTCGTAGAGCGCGAGCGAAGTATGCGTAAAGGCGCCGCCGTTGAGGAGCACACCGGCGAACCCCTCCCATGGCGCGGCACCGAGCCAGTCGAGCAGCTCGCCCTCGTGATTCGACTGTCGGCAGTCGACACTCGCGCCCCGTTCACTCGCGAGCGCCGCAAGACGCCCATGAATGTCGGCGAGGGTGTCTTTGCCGTAGATTTCCGGCTCGCGCCTGCCGAGGAGCTGCAAATTCGGACCGGAGAGCACCAGCACGGAAAAAGGCCGGCCCGAGCCGGCTTGGCGTTGCCCTGGCGTCGGTCGGGCGGCCGTCGCGCGCCGAGGTCGACGTGGACCCGGGTCCGGCGCGGCGGGTGATGACAGCGTAGGACGAGCGCGGCGCGCCATGACGCGATGCTTGGCGGTCAGACGAGCTGTTCGAGCAGCTTGGGCGCCGCAGTTCGCATCAAAAACCGCCCTTTGCCGAGGTTGCCGTCGGGCGTCAGGGTCAACGCGAGAAAATATTCGTCGTTGATGATGCGGATGATGGTCGTCACCTTGTCCGACTGGATGGCGACTTCGAGCGGACCCCCGGCCTCGAGGCTCTCGGTCGCACGCTGAATCGACTTGAGAATGACGCTGTATTCGGCGCCCACGGCATTGATGTCGAACGAGCCACCTTTCACGTAGCTGTCGACGGCTATGCCCTCAAAGTCCATGAGGATACCGGCGATTCCTCCGTCGGTTCCCTCCACGACGTCGCGAATCGCTTCTTTGAACATGGCTTAGCGAGGTTACGAGCCACGGGCACGCAAGGTCAAGTTCAGCCGTATCGCGGCCCGGGGACCGCTCGCGTGACGCTTGCAGCCGGCGCTGAGATGGGTCATTCCCGCACCCGTCGCTACCCGCTTGCCCTCCACCGCTAAAAGCTCCGCTTTTAACGCCCGGGCAGCTTGACCCCCCTCCAAGCGAACGGCTACCTTCGCGCCCGGTCGCGAGAGGGCAGTCCATGCTCGCGGCCACGCACTGCAACATCCGATAGGAGCAAAACCACTCGAATGCGCGCGCGAGCCGGGGATCCGCCCCGCACGATGCCTCAAAAGATTCTTGCCGGTCGTTGCGCAGACGCGCAGCTTCGCGGTGACGTCGTCGAAGTCAAAGTCGACCAAGTCATCCTTTCGCGCGCGCCGAATCGCGCGTTCGCGGAGGCTTGCGGGCTCGGGCTGAAGAAAACGCCCGTCGAGCTCGCAGTCGCCTACGACGGGACTTGCGTGACCGATGCGGCGAGCGATGCGGCCTTTGCCCGACGGGCACCAGAATCCGTCGCGCCGGAGATGTCGCAGTCCGGCGTGCTCATCGCGCGCCCGGGCATCGGCTTTCCCGCACCGGTGCATCTCGAGCGCTTCGGTTCGCCGGCTCGTTTGGCGGTGACCGACGATCCGCGGCTCGCCGCGGTCGGCGGCGCGGGCATGCTCGCGCTCGTCGTTTCACCAGGGCAACTCGGACAAGCGCTCGCCCTCGGAACGGTTTCACTAAGGCCGCCGCGCAGCGTGCAAATCCTTCTTTCCGGTCGCATGCGCCCCTTCGTCTGCGCGCGCGACGTTTCGCTCGAACTTTTGCGGCGCGGCCTCAGCGAGGCCATCCAGCGCATCGAAGTGCAGCACCATGCGCCCGTGGTCCTGGAGTTCGCGGGGCCGAGCGCGCGCCTCCTCTCGGTCGCCGAGCGCGCGGTTCTATGCAGCATTGCCCCCGAGCTCGGTGCCTCGGCGGCGCTCTTCATAAGCGACGAGAAAACCGAAGTCTTCCTCCGCGATCAGCGCCGTTCCAAAGCTCACCGCACCTTGGTCCCCGATCCGGGCGCTCCTTGCGACGAGGTCATCTCCATCGATCTGGCCGCCGTCGACCCGCTTCTCTCCGATGAAACCGGGCAGGTGCGCCCCGTCCGCGATTTCGCCGGCAAACCGGTGAGCCAAGTCATCTTGGGCGGCGATACGGGCGCCACCTTGCGCGACATGCTCGCCGCGGCGATGCTGCTCAAGTCGAAGCGCGTGCCGCCGCGGCTCGACTTCATCGTAGCCCCGCCGTCCCGTCAGGTACTCGAAGTTCTGGGTCAAGCGGGCGCGCTGGCCGATCTCATCGCGACGGGCGCGCGGATCATCGAAGCCGATCGCCGGGTGGTGACCGGCGAGATGTACACCGCCGTGTCGGGTCAGCTTTCGCTGCGCACGAGCGATCGCGATCCCAGCGTGACGCATGCCAAGCCTTTCGTGGTGGCCTCGGCCGAAACGCTCGCTTACGCCGTGGCCACGGGCAACGTAGGTGATCCGCGCTCGTTCAAACGGCCGGTGCGGGTAACCGTGCCGCGCGCGCTGCCCACCGACGACGTGCTCATCCTGCGCGAACGCCGCCCGGATGCAGCGGCCACCAAGCGACCGCCGCTCCCCATATCGACGCCTCCCGCTTGGAGCGGCGGCGCCAATCTCGAGCTCGTGGAAGGGGTGCCCCTGGCGTCGGCCTGGCCGACGGCGGAATGTGCACTTCTGCTCTCGACGCTCGATGAAGTTCGGCAAGTTGCGGCGCTTGTCACCGGCGAAGGTCCGCTGAAAGCGGTCATCGCGCCCTTTGTGCCGAGTGGGCTGGTGGCGATCCTCGCCGGAGCGGGAATTCTGGCGCTTGGCGCGGACGCGAACATACTGAAATCGCTGAAGGGACAAAAAGCAATCAACGTCTCGCCCGTGACGGCCGCGACCGACGGCGCCGTCGTCGTCACGACGCAGAACAAAACCAAGATCAACCTTTCTTGGTTGGCAGTGGGAATCGAGCGCAGCTGGACCTTCAGCGGCACGTCGCGTCCGACCCCAAGCGCCAACCGGGTGCGAACGACATGAAACTCTCGCGAGCACACCTCATTACGCTCTTTACCCTCTGCCTTGCGCTCACTTCGCGGCTCGCCGCCGCGCAGGCCGCGCCTCCCCAAGGCGGTCCCCCCGCGCCGGGCGCGCAGGTGCAGCCGGCTTCTCCGCAGGCGGCGCAACCTGCGCCGGGAAGCCCTCAGCAGCAGCAGCAAGGGTACCCGCCGCAGCCGCAAACCACGAAGGCTCGCGGCTATCCCGAGGCTTATTACCCGCCCCAAGGGGGCGCGCTGCAGCAACCCCCGTTTGGGGGGATCGGCCCCACGCTCGGCGGTGGGTCCGGAGGCCGCCAAGGGCCGCCGCCGAACGAGGCGGGCGAGACGCCCGACGCCGATCTCGGGCACCACGGTCAGCTCAACTTCCGCGCCGAGTTCCTCACCGGCTACCGCATGCTGTACCGCTACGACCCGTCGCCCCGCTGCGCTCCGTACGACCCCAAAAAGAACCCGCGCGATCAGCAGAAGTTCTGTGGCTATGGTTCCGCACCTGCCGTCGGCATGGCGGTCGGCTTTGCGCTGATCGATTTCTTCGAGCCTTTCGCGTTCGTTCGACTCGGACTCGCCAACGAGGCGGTGGAGACGAATCAGGGCAGGCTGCTCCAAGCAGGGTTCGGAGCGCGTCTCTACACGATGGCCAGTTCGCGTTTCAAAGTGTTCTTCACGCCGTGGGTCGGGGTCGACGCCACGGCCGGACCCTTCGAACCCATCGGCACCCCCCGACCGGGATCGCCGGGCTACGACGACTCGCTCGCCAACGTGAAGACCGGTTCCTACAAAACGGACATCCTCGCGCACTTCGATGTGGGGCCCCAGTTCGACTTTTCACGCGGGTTCGGCATGTACGTGTCGGGCGGTTTGACCTTGCAAATGGTGCGGTATTTCGGTGCGTCGGCCGACGTCGCGATTGGCATCCAAGCTCGAGCGCCGTAGGCCCGTTCCATGACCACCCGCGCGCTCGCACAGACGTACGAGCCGAATCCGCTACTCGCCTACGTCTATCGCCGTTTCTTCGAGCACATTCACGCCGACGAGACCTGGGTGGCCACGGTGCGCGACGCCGCCGCACGTGGGTCGGTCGTCTATATCCTGCGTAACCTCTCGTTTCTCGATTTTCTGGCGCTCGATCACCTCACCAAGCGTCACGGCCTGCCGCGTATCCGCTTCGCCAACGATCTCGGGCTGTGGGTGCTCGAACCGATGGGCAAAGGTTGGTTCAGCGCCTTGCGCCCGCAGGGCCGCGGCCGCGCCGCCGAAGAGCTGACCCAAGTCATCGAGCAAGGCGGATCGGCGGCGCTCTTCCTCAAGCGCCCCTCGGCGGTGCTCGATCTCACCGCGCGCAAGGTGGGCCCGCGCCGCTCGCTCTCCGAAGGCGACGACCTGATTCGCGCCCTCTTTGCGCTGCAGCGCGGTCGCTCGACGCCGATCCTGCTCGTGCCGCAGGTTTTCGTGTGGACCAAGAGCCCTGACCGCCGCGAAGCAGGCGTCATGGACGCTCTGCTCGGCACCCGCGAGTGGCCCGGGAAAATCCGGACCACGATGCAGTTTCTCCGAAACTACAAGAACGTGATTTTCCGCGCCGGCGAACCCGTGGATCTGGCCGAATTCCTCGGCACCCCAGCGGGAGCCGGCGACAACGGCGCCTCGTCCGAAGACGACGGTGCCCGCGTGCGCCGGCTCACCTACGCGCTTCTCCGCCGTCTCGAACGCGAGCGCCGCGCCATCGTCGGCCCTGTGCGCAAGGCCAACGACCGCATGCGCAGCGAAATCATCAAGAGCCCGCGCTTGCAGGGGATACTGCGCGATCTTGCCGGCGAAGGAGCGAAAGAGCGGCTCGTCCTCGGCGACCGCGCCTACGGCATGCTGCGCGAGCTCGAATCCCAACCGGAAGAGGGCGTCATTCGTGTCCTCGATGTCGCGATCGACACCGTCGTCAACCGCATCTACGACGGCGTCGAAGTCGACCAGGAAGGACTCGAGCGGGTGCGAGCCGCCGCCAAACGCGGAACGCTCGTCCTTCTGCCGAGTCACAAGAGTCACCTCGACTACTTGATGCTGTCGTTCGTTTTTTACCACGCCAACCTACAGCTTCCGCTCATCGCCGCCGGCGACAACCTCTCGTTTTTCCCGCTCGGCGTCGTGCTGCGTCGCGCTGGCGCTTTCTTCATTCGCCGTTCCTTCAGCGGCGATCGCCTCTATGGCGCCGTCGTCGACGCTTACGTGCGCCGTCTCATTCGCGAAGGCTACTCGATCGAGTTTTTCCTGGAGGGGGGGCGCTCGCGCACAGGCAAGCTTTTGCCCCCCAAGGTGGGCCTACTCAACATGGTCGTCGAGGCGGCCCTGGCGGTGCCCAACAAAGAGCTCTTCTTCGTGCCGGTATCCATCGGTTACGACCGGCTCGTCGAAGGATCATCGTACGTGCGTGAGCTCACCGGCGGAGAAAAACAGGAGGAAGACGCGCGCGGCCTCCTCAAAACGACTGGCCTTCTGCGCGGTCGCTATGGCCGCCTCAACATCCAGTTCGGTGAAATCCTCTCTCTTTGGGACATTCGCGCCAACGGCGACCCCGCTGCCGGCGTTCCCCCGGAGGAGCGCAGCACCGCCATGCATCCGGCCAAACGCCGGGGACTGGTGACGCGGCTCGCGCACCGCGTGATGGCCGAGATCAACCGCGCCACCGCAGTCACTCCGGGAGCGGTGGTGGCCACCGCCCTGCTCAATCATCCCCACCGCGGCATTTCGCACGGCGAGCTCACCTCGATGTGCGCTCGACTCATCAAGGTGTTGAAAGGGCTCGGCGCGCGCGTTTCGCACGCGCTCCTCGACGCACGCGGCGACCTGCGGGAAGACGCCATCCGCGAAGCGGCGCATCTCTTCATCGAAGCGGACACCATCGTCGCCACCGTTCCCGGCGAGGGCACCAGCCTCGCTCGCACCAAACGCGCCAAGATCTACACCGGCCCCGACGTGATGTACGTGGTGCCCGACGACAAGCGCTTGAGCCTCGATCTGTCGAAGAACATCATCGTTCACTTCTTCGTTCCGCGCGCCCTCGTCTCCACCGCCCTTTCTTCGTCGGCGCGCCCGCGATCGCCGACGGCGCGCACGCGTCAAACCTTGCGCCCCCCCTCCGCGTCGGACGCGCCGGCACAGGCGCCCGTCTCCCGCATTTCGCCGCTTGCGCGAGCGACACTCGAAGACCGCGTGCGCAACCTTTCCCGCCTTTTCAAGTTCGAGTTCATGTTTCGCGCGGACGCGACGTTCGAGCAAAACTTCAGTGAGACGCTGGCGGAAATGGTGACCACCGGCGAGCTCGCGCTCGGCCCCGGCGGCGACGTCGGACCCGGCCGCGGGCATGACGGCTGGACCGGCGAAGCGTGGATCGATTTCTACGCATCGGTGGCGCGCACTTTTCTCGAAGGCTACCGCGTCGCTGCACGCGGCCTCACGCTCTTGCAAAAAGGGCCCGCTAACCAGAAGGATCTCGTCAAGCGCGCCATGGTCACCGGTGAGCGGATGTTCTTGGCCGGCGAGATCGCGCGACGCGAGGCCGTCTCGCGCCCCACCATCGCCAATGCCTACCTCGCCTTCGCCGACCAGGGATACGTGTCCGCGTCGCAAGGAAAGGTATCCCTCGCCGAGTCTTTCGCCACCACCGCCGCGGTAGCTGCCATCGAATCGAAGATCGCCGGCTACTCCGCAACCGAGGACTCGCCGTGACGGCGAGACTCGCTTGCGCATGGGCGGCGACCCTTGCGCTTTCGAGCTGCTCGTATAGCCCTTCCCCGCTGACACCTCACTGCGCGGGTTCGGTGGGTTCGCCGACGCATGGCACCCTGTCGTCCGGCGCCGAGCTCCCCACGTCCGGCCCCGGTTATCGTTGGCTCAATCCGAACGGCCACCACTACGGCGTCCCTCGTCTCGTCGAGGCGGTCGCCGGGGCCGCCGCCGAGGTCGAGCGTCAGCGCCCGGGCGGCGCTCCGCTCATGATCGGCGATCTCTCGCGGCGCGCGGGCGGGAGAATTCCACGTCACGCCTCGCACCGCTCGGGTCGCGACGTGGACCTTCTCTTTTATGCCGAAACGCCGGCCGGCGAGCCCGTCACCAATCCCGGATTTCTCAAGTTCGGGCCTGATGGTCTCGCTTTGGTACCGAACGAGCGCGGGGGCGGGCGGTACATCCGCCTCGATCTCGCCCGCGAATGGCTGCTCATCAAGTCGCTCTTGGGTGCCCCGGAGGCGAACGTGCAGTGGATGTTCGTGAGCCTGCCCCTCGAGGCGCTCATCACCGATTACGCGAGAGCGCGCGGAGAAGATCCCGAGCTCGTGTGGCACGCCGAGACGGTGATGCTGCAGCCGAGGGACAGCCTCCCCCACGACGATCATCTGCACCTTCGCACCGCGTGCACGCCGGACGAGGCCGTGATGGGCTGCGAAGGCGGCGGGCCGTATTGGCCCTGGCTGCCCGCGCTGCCGACGGCTCCGCCGCCCGAGACCGACGAGGCGCTCGCGGTAACGCTGCTTTCCGAGCCTGCGCTCACGCCGCGTTCGGCGAGCGAAAAGGCACAGCGCTAACCGCGCATGACTTCGCGCGCCACGCCCGAGCAGGATCTCTTGTTTCGCTCCGACGCGCTCGAGGTTTGTCGTGCGATCGCGAAACCTCGCTTCGATCTCGTCTACCTCGACCCTCCTTTCAACGTGGGGGGCGCCTTCACGGCGCGCACGCGCGCCGGCGAAACCCGCGGACGGCGCACCAAAGCGAGCGGTCCCGATGCCTACGACGATGCGTGGGGAGGCCGGGCGTCGTTTCTCGCCATGCTGCGCCCGCGACTCGCGGCGCTGCGCGACGTCATGAAGCCCGAGGCCTCGCTGTGGCTGCATCTCGACTATCGGACCGTGCATTACGCAAAAGTGATGTGCGACGAGATCTTCGGATCGGGCGCATTCCGCGGCGAGATCGTGTGGGCGCCGGGAAACGGCGCACGCGGCCAGGGGCCGAGCATCACGCACCAGACGCTCCTCATCTTCAGCCGCGACCCGAGCGACGCCGCGCGCGTCGTTTGGAATGCGAACGACCCCGCGCTGCGCGAGCCGTTCGCCGCGACCAGCCTGGAGATGCACTTTCGAAAGCGCACGCCCGACGGACGCCTTTATCGAGAGCGCACCATCAACGGTAAAACCTACCGCTATTTCGCCGATCACGGCCGTAAGCTCGGCAGTGTTTGGAGCGACATCCCGGGGATGAACGCCAATACGCCTTTGCGCAAAGAGGCGACCGGGTACCCGACGCAAAAGCCGGAACGTCTGCTCGAGCGCATCATTCGCGCCGCCAGCCGGCCCGGAGACACCGTGGCCGATCTCATGTGCGGCAGCGGGACCACGCTCGTCGTCGCCGCACGCCTCGGTCGGCGCTTCGTGGGAGGAGACGCGAGCGAGCTCGCCATCGCGACGACTTCGCGACGGCTCGAGCTTGCCGGCGTGCCCTTCCGACTCGTCGCGGCGGGTCGATCGCGTCGGGATGCCGTCCAGGCCGGAGGCCCGGCCGGGGTCGGACCCTAGCCTTCCGGGCTATGCGGGTTTTGCTCGCGAAAGGCTCGTGCTAAGCCGGCGCAACCGAGGTCACCGAGAAATGCACCGCCCCCGATCCCAAGCCTGGCTCGTACCCGCTTTGGCCGTTTTCATGGCCAGCACCGCCCAGGGCAAGCCGCAGCGACAGGCCCAAGAGACGCGCGCCAAACATGCGCAGAAAGGCGTGGCGGCGGCCCCTGCCGGCAAAACCGCGCCCGCCAAGCCCGCCTCACCGCCGGCCGAAAAACCAGCCAAGGCGGTCACCGCGCCGACGCCCCCTGCCCTCGCGCTGCAGGTTCAAAAGGCGACGCTCGAAAACGGTCTGCGCGTCGTAATGAACGTCGATCGCACCTCGCCCACCATCGCGGTCGCGGTCACCTACGACGTCGGCGCGCGTAACGAAGAGCGCGGGCGCTCGGGATTCGCTCACCTCTTCGAGCACATGATGTTCGAGGGAAGCGCCAACGTGGCCAAAGGAGAGCACTTCAAGCTCGTCTCTGGACACGGCGGCAACCTCAACGGCACGACCTCGAGCGATCGCACCAATTACTTCGAGATGCTTCCTTCCAACGAGCTGCCGCTTGCGCTGTGGCTCGAAGCCGACCGCATGAAGTCCCTCGACGTGAGCGCGGAAAATTTCGAAAACCAGCGCAAGGTCGTGCAGGAGGAGTACCGCATGCGCGTCTCGAACGTCGCTTATGCGCCGGCTCAGATCCGCCTCGATGAGCTCGTCTTCCAGGGGTATTGGCCCTACGAGCACGACGCCATCGGCTCGATGCAAGACCTCGACAACGCGCAGCTCGAGTGGGTACGCAACTTCCACGACAGCTATTACGCTCCGAATTTGGCGGTTCTCTCGATCGCGGGCGATTTCGACCCCGATGAGGCCATCCAACTGGTGCACCGCTTTTTCGATACCGGAAAGAAGCAAGAGAAGGTGCTCCCCTACGAGCCGGGCGATATCTCCGAGCCGTCGGGCCCGCGCAGCGCCTCGCTCGAAGACTCCCACGCCAAGACCCCCGCTTTCTTCTACGGCTGGCCCATCGTCCCCAATCGCGATCCCGATCACTACGCCGTCGATCTCGCGATGACCGTCCTCTCCGACGGCGAGAGCTCGCGGTTGCACCAGAAGCTCGTGCGCGACAAGGCGCTGGCGCAGGACGTCGCGGGGTGGACGGAGGATCACCGCGGCCCCGACATGGCCGGCCTACAGGTGAAGCTCGCCGAAGGCGCGCGTCTCGCCGACGCGCAGAAAACGACCGACGCCATTCTCGACGCCCTGACCAAGGATGGCCCCACCGACGCGGAGATGACGAAGGTGCGCAACCGCGTCGAAGCGTCGTTTCTCTTCGGCTTGCAATCGAATCTGCAGCGCGCCAATAAGCTCGGCCAGTACGAGCTCTTCTACGGCGATGCGCGTCTGCTCAACGGCGAGCCCGCCAAGTACTTCGCCGTGACCAAAGACGACATCAAGCGGGTGATGGCGAAGTACATCGTTCCTGCCCGCCGAACCGTGGTCGAGGTGCGCCCGACGGGCATGGTCGATCCTCCGCCGAAACCTGCGCCCGCAGCGGCGCCCGTCAACAAACCCATCTCCGGCCTCAAGACGAAGCCGCTCGAGAAGGATCGCGTGACCAAGACCACCAAGGCTTCCTCGCTCGGCAAGGAAAAAGAGGGCGGCTTGCACAAGCCGAAGCGCAAGTAAGGAACCGCCATGAAGACCAAGCACGCTCTCCTCACCTCGCTCTCGTTATTCGCTCCGCTGCTCGTCGGTTGCCGTTCTCAGGCGCCGGTGTACCCGACCAACGTGCAGATCCCCGTGCCCGACGCGCTCCCCAAGGATCAAACGCTCGAGCCGGCCCGCGAATCGCCGCCGGAATCGGGGCCGCCGCGTGAGACGCCGTTCCCCAAGATCGAACACCAAGATTTGCCGAGCGGACTCGGGCTCGACGTGGTGCAGGCGCGCACGCTTCCGCTCGTCCAAATCCGTGTGCTCGTCAAGAGCGGCGCCGCTGCCGACGGGGACAACACCGGGCTCGCCAACTTCACCGCCAAGATGTTGAAGGATGGCGGCGCTGGGCGTTGGTCGAGTAAAGACCTACTCGTCAAGATCGAAACGCTCGGCGCCGATCTCGGCGTCGATGTGGGTCCCGACAGCACCGTGCTCTCGCTCTCGGTCCCCAAGGCGCGCTTCGATGAAGCCATGGATCTGCTCGGGACCGTGACCCGCGAGCCGCGCTGGGACGAGCAGGAGTTCGGCAAGCTGAAGAAGCGCCAAATCCAGAAGGCCGCCGACAAGGCCAAATCGAGCGGCGCTTGGAGCGCCACGATGCTTCTCTGGCGCGAGCTGTACCGCCTCCCCACCGGGGTTCATCCCTACGCCTCTTACGACGCGCGACCGTCGGAGTTAGCCAAGATCACGACCGCTCTCTGCCGCGACTTCTACAAGAAGAATTTCAGCCCCAAGAACACGACGGTCATCGTCGGCGGCGACATCGATCTCGACGCCGGCAAGAAAGCCGTCGAACGCGCGTTCGGCACCTGGAAAGGCGCGGAAGTCGCGCCGGCGAGCTTCGCCGAGGCGACCGCGCCCGAGCGGCTCAAGATCTTCCTCGCCGACCGCCCGAAGAGCGCACAGAGCGAGGTCTACGTGGGGATGCTCGGCCCTTCGCGCAAAGACGACTCATGGACTGCAGTGAAGGTGGCCAACCAGGTCCTCGGCGGGGGGGTCTCGGGCCGGCTCTTCCTCGACGTGCGCGAGAAGCAGTCGCTCGCTTACAACACGCGGTCGTCGGTCGGTGAGGTGGCGCGCGGTCCGGTGCCGCTCGTCGCTTATGCCGGCACGCAGACGGCGAAGACCGGTCTCGCCGTGCAGGCGCTGCTCGACAACCTGAAACGCATCTCCGCCGAGGCGGCAGCCGAAGACGAGCTCAACACGGCGCGACGCTACCTGGCGGACATCTTCGCCGTGCGCATGGAGACGGTCGGCTCGGTCACGGACATGGTCGTCGCGCTCCGCGTGCTCGGATTGCCGGACGATTATTACGATGCGTACCGCAAGGAAATCGGTGCGGTCACGGGCGAGCTCGCGCAAAAAGGCATCGGCGAGCACGTGCGCGAAGGGCACGCGGTCATTGCGGTATCGGGGGACGCGGACAAGATCGGGCCCGTGTTGAGCCATTTCGGCGAGGTCGTCGTGGTCAATCCCGAGAAGGAGTTCGAGCGCGTGCGCACGATACCCATGAATGCTCATGCGCCTGTTGAGTTGGAGCGCGAGACGGGGCAATAACCACTCCTCCTCTCGATAGACGGCGCGGCGCGAGAGACGGCGCTGGGGGACCGCCCGCGCGGGGTGCCTCTCCGGCTCGGGCCGGCGCCTCCCCAAACTCGGCAGCGGGGGGCGGGCGGGGTTGGGGTGGGGCGTCTTTTGACGGGATTGGGCGTGCGGTGCCTCAGACATGGGGACCCCTCCGGCCCGAGCCGGAGAGGCACCCCTTCATGCGGGCTGTGAGGGCGCGGCGTGCCGAGGGAGGGCCTGCTTAGGGAGGGGTCTGACCCGGGGGAGATCGACCGATGAGCACCCCACAGGCGCACCTCGCCATTGTTTTTGGTGGGGTGGGCGGGAGAAGTTCCGGAGAGTTTGTGGAGTACTTGTCGGATTCATGTGTCACGGAAAGATCCGTTCAGGTATTTTTCTTCAAATTCGCGCGGCTACCCCCAAAGCCCGAGATATGGTGCTTATTCGATTGCCTAGCCACTACATGTAGCGATAGGATGTTTTTCTCGACATGCTTCACCTGTACAGATGTTCGGGCAACACCTGCAAGCTAGTACAGCGGATGAGGATGGCGGGGGCATGTCGTGCGGGGGGCGTGACGGTGATTTTCGGGACGGGCGAAGCCCAGGTGGGCGGGGCTAGTTCGGGAAGAGCTGTCGAGCTGACCGCGGTCGTGAAACGGGCGGTCTCAACGAGGGCGGGGAGGCGAGCTGTCTCGCTTTGCAGGGATTGGTCGCAGGGTTCGAGGTCGAAGCTGAAGTCGCAGTGCAAGCCAAGGAGGTAGGAACAATGGCGCAGCCGACGATTGTTGGAGACAGCGGTAAAGTAAACGGCAAGCACGCTGGAGCGTCATCTGGCGGCCGGCAGCAACCCCAGAATGCCTCGATGAAATCCCGCCAGTCCCCGCGCGAGAGCGTCCCTGACAGCCGCACCAGCCGCTCCACTGCCCCCCAGGCCGAGGAATCGACCCGCCCCTCGAAGAGACCCTCGGCCCACCCTCGCCGGGGCGGCGTACCCATTCCTCGCCGCTACACGACGGTCGGCGTCGATCCGTTCGATTCCATCGTCTGGGAGCGGCGCACGAGCGTCATCACGAATCCGGACGGCTCGGTCGTCTTCAAAATGGACGGCGCCGAGATCCCTTCGGGTTGGTCGCAGCTCGCGACGGACATCGTCGTATCGAAGTATTTCCGTAAGGCGGGTCTCTACGGCAAAAAAGAGGTCGGCGAGACGAGCGTGCGCCAGGTGGTCTACCGGTTGGCGCACACCATCCGCGAAGCGGGCGAAGAGGCCGGCGGCTACTTTGCGACGAAGAAAGACGCCGATACTTTCGAGGCGGAGCTTTCTTTCCTGCTGGTGCACCAGTACGGCGCGTTCAATTCGCCGGTGTGGTTCAACTGCGGGCTCTACCAACGCTATGGCATCGAGGGCACCGGGGGAAACTGGGCGTGGGGCGCCGAGACCGACACGGTCACCGAGGCAGCGCGCGCTTACGAGCATCCTCAGTGCTCGGCCTGCTTCATCCAATCGGTGAACGACGATCTCATGGGTATCTACGATCTCATGAAGAACGAGGCTCGCCTGTTCAAGTACGGCTCGGGCACGGGCACCAACTTCAGCAACGTCCGTGGCAAGCAGGAAAAGCTCTCCGGCGGCGGCACGAGCTCGGGCCTCATGAGCTTCCTCGAAGTGTTCGACCGCGCGGCCGGTTCGACGAAGTCGGGCGGGACGACGCGGCGGGCCGCCAAGATGGTTTGCCTCGACATGGACCATCCCGAGATCGTCGACTTCATCACCTGGAAGATGCGCGAAGAAAGGAAAGCGCAGGCGCTCATCAAGTCGGGCTACGCGAGCGATTTCAACGGCGACGCGTACCACACCATCAGCGGGCAGAACTCGAACAACTCCATCCGGGTGACCGACGAGTTCATGCGCGCCGCGTTGAGCGGCGGCGCTTGGCAGACCCACGCGCGCACGACGAACGAAGTGGTCGAGACGCTGAATGCCAAGGACATCTGGAACACCGTCGCCGACTCGGCGTGGGCATGCGCCGACCCCGGCGTGCAGTACGACAGCACCATCAACCGCTGGCACACGTGCCCCAATACGGGCCGCATCAACGCCTCGAATCCGTGCTCCGAGTACATGTTCTTGGACGACACGGCCTGTAACCTCGCGTCGCTCAATCTCACCAAGTTCCTCGGCGATGACGGCAAATTCGACATCGAAGGGTATCGCCACGCCATCCGCGTCTTTTTCATGGCGCAGGAGATCTTGGTCGATTTTTCGTCGTATCCGACGCAGAGGATCGCCCAAAATTCCCACGATTTTCGCCCGCTCGGTCTCGGGTACGCCAATCTGGGTTCGCTCCTCATGGTGCGCGGCGTGGCCTACGACTCCGACGAGGGGCGCGCCATCGCCGGCGCGATGACGGCCATCATGTGCGGCCAGGCCTACCGCGTTTCGGCGGAGATGGCAGCGACCAAGAGCCCGTTCCCCGGTTACGCCAAGAACCGCGAGCCGATGCTGCGCGTCATGCGCATGCACCGCGATGCGGCGTATGCGATCGATCGCGACAAGTGCCCCGAGCCGCTCTGGCGCGCCTCGTGCGAGGACTGGGACGAAGCAGTGCGGCTCGGTCAAGAGCACGGCTATCGCAATGCGCAGGCCACCGTGCTCGCGCCGACCGGCACCATCGGGCTCTTGATGGACTGCGACACGACCGGTATCGAGCCCGATTTTGCATTGGTGAAATTCAAGAAGCTCGCCGGCGGCGGTTATTTCAAGATCGTCAACCAATCCGTGCCCGAGGCCCTGCGCCATCTCGGCTATTCACCAGCCGACGTACAGGAGATCGTGGCTTACGTGAGCGGGACGAACACCCTCCTCGCCGCGCCCCACGTGAACCGCGCATCGCTCAAGGCGCGCGGTCTCAACGACGACGATCTGGCCAAGATCGAAGGGGCGTTGCTCGGCGCTTTCGATCTCGATCTCGCGTTCGGCTCGTGGGTTCTCGGTCAAGAGACGTACGCGCGCCTCGGTGTCCCCGAAGATCAGATGAAACGTCCCGCCTTCTCGCTGCTCGGCTATCTCGGGTTTACCCGAGCCGAGATCGAGGAGGCCAATGACGTCATCATCGGTCGCATGACGGTCGAGGGATCCCCTCACCTGCGTCCCGAGCACTACCAGGTGTTCGACTGCGCCAACCGGTGCGGCAAGACCGGCCAGCGCTACCTCGCACCGATGTCGCACGTACGGATGATGGCCGCGACGCAGCCGTTCTTGTCCGGCGCGATTTCGAAGACCGTCAATCTGCCGAACGAGGCGACGATCGACGAGGTCCGCGAGATCTACGAAGAGGGATGGCGGCTCGGGCTGAAAGCGGTCGCGCTTTATCGCGACGGCTGCAAAGCCTCGCAACCCTTGTCGACCTCGAGCAGGGAATCTACCGCGGCGGAGGACATATCCGCCAA
>DATHEQ010000264.1:0-20648 GCA_035318505.1 Polyangiaceae bacterium
TCGCCCCACACGCGTTCGGCGATGCCCTGCGACAGCAGAAGACCGGATGCCGCGCTCGATTCGACGACCGTCTCGGCCAAGCGGAGCGCGAGATCGTGATCGCCCGCGTTCCACGCGATCTCCGCGTCACCGGCGCGATACCAGTCGTCGAGCATCAACTTGCCGCCCATCGCCAAAGCGATCTCCTTGGCTTTGTTGCGCGCGGTCCGCGCTTCGTCGTGTTGACCGAGGTAGCTGCTTGCCCACCCGACGCCGCTGTAGGCGAGGTTCAAGTGGACCTTGTCGCCCGTCTCGGTCGCGTAGGTGCACGCCTTGCGAAGATAGGAGAGCGCCATCGGCCAGTCGCCCGCGAGGAGATAGGTGGTACCCGACATGATGTGCGCCGGTGAAAGGAGGCTCGCCTGCCGAAACTGCTCGGCGTGCGCGATCATGCGATCGAACTCGCGCACCCCCTCGCGATAGCGCCCCAACAAAACGAGGCTGAGGCCGTGATATCCGACGGCACGAAACCATTCGAACGGGTCTCCCTGCCGCTCCACGGGCCCGAGGGATTGCGCGAGCAGCGGTTCTGCTTGCGTCGCCCGTCCCTGAACGAGCATCGCCGTCCCAATGAGGCACGAAGGAAGGCCGATGAGCTCGTCGTCCCCCGCCTCCTGACCGACGGGAAGGACCTTGCGGTAGTACTCGATGGCCTTGTGCGTTTCGGCCCGATAAAAGTGAATGCGCCCGTAGTAGTAGTAGACGCGCGCGAGGCGGAGCTGGTCTGCCGGTGACAGCGGTCCCTTTTCGGCGATGACGTCGAGAAGCGCGCTCGCTTCGCCGGCGCGCTGGAAATTCTGCTCTGCCGTGTCGGCGACGAGCGTCGTGTAGATGAGACGCAGAAGCGTATCCACTTTGCGCCGCCTGACGGCGTCATCTTCGGGAAGCTGCGCCAAACACGACATACATGCGCCATATTGATCGCGCGCTTCGCCGTACGAACAGAGTCGCGTGGCTTGGTCGCCCGCGCGAACATGATACTCGGCGGCAGAATCGGCTTCTCGCGCCAGCTCGTAATGGTGCGCGAGAACGCTTGCGTTTTTCTCCCCGGCGGCGACGAGCCAGTCCGCTGCCAGCCGATGAGCGACCGCGCGATCGTTCTCCGTCAACATCGCGTAAACCGCGTCACACAGAAGGGCGTGGCGAAAGACGTACTGCTTTTCGCCGGGAAACCGAAACTCCGGCGCGCGCACCAAGAACTCTCGGTCGACCAGCGTTTCGAGCCATGCTTCGGTGTCCGCCCGAGGACCTAGCAGCGCCGCCACTCCGCCCGACCAGCAAGCTTCACCGAAGACGCTGGCGGCGCGCAGGACCAGACGGCCCTCCGGCTCCAGACTTTCGAGGCGAGTTTCGGCCATGGCAAGGACGGTTTCGGGCAGGCTCGTCTCGCCTCCCGCGATGTGCCGGATCAGCTCTTCCAGGTAAAAGGCGTTACCATCCGAGCGCTCCACGATCCGCGCCACGATGTCCGGCCTTGCTTCGTCACCGAGCACGCTGCGCACGAGCCGTTCGGCCGAACGTCGGGTGAGCCCTCCCAAGCGAATCTCTTGAAGGGTCGATCCCGCGCGCAACGCGTCCCAAATTTTTGGAAATAACTCTTCGACCTCGGGTCGGCCGAGCGCCAGGATCATGAGCGGACGATCGGGATGGTGACGCAGCGCCTGGCTCAGGTAGCTCACCGTCGGCAGATCACCCCAATGCAGGTCTTCGAGCACGATGAGCAGCGGGCGCTTGGATTCGGCGCCGATCCAGGTGTCGAATGCCCACTGCTGCTCACGTACGGCAGCGAGATCGTTGCGCCCCGCACCATCCACGCGCGTCGGCTGGCGATCGCGGGGAGAGCCGACGATCTCGCCGAGCAGCTTTGCCAGGCGGTCGACGGTAGCGGCCTCGACTTTGCTCGCCAAGTATTCGCGTAGCCGATCTCGCTGAAGCTCGATGGCATCACTCTCGTGCAGGTCAGCTGCTTGACGCACGAGCTTCTCGGCCAAGGCCAGCGACGAACCCGCGGCCACTGCGTCCGCTCGTGCGAGGAGCACGCGCGCTTGGTTGTGGCTGCGGACCCGCGTCAGAAACTCGCTCGCTAGCCGCGACTTTCCTACCCCCGCGGGTGCGGTGACGAGAACGGCTCGCGGTTCGCGGTCTTGAATGCATTCCTCGAGCACGGCCTCGAGGTGGGCCAGCTCGCCGTCGCGACCGACGCATCGCGTGGGTTTTCCGAGCAAGAGGCGAGGCACTTCGAGCTCGTCGCGTTTTTGCACCAGCAGATGGACTTTTCCCTTGTCCATCACCTCGAAACGCGGCCCGAGTAAGCCGGCCGTCATGTCGTCGATGCCGACGTGAAGCACCGAGTCTTCCGAGAACGTGGCGGACAAAACCGAAGCCGCGCGATCGATCGCGGTTCCAATGGGCAGTCGGTTGGTCGTATCGGCGCGGCCGGTGGCGACCGCAATGTGCAGGCCGGGGCGAAGGCTTCGTAGCTCGAGCGCACAGAGCGCCGCCTGCGCCGCTTGGTCAGTTGCGGCGCCTCGACCCGAGAGGACCAGCATGAGACTGCGTCCCTGCAGCGGATACATTTTCACGCCGAACCGATGTGCGAGCTCTTCCACCTCGGGCGGGGTCGAAACGACGGTGCCGGGAGGGGGCGAGGACGATCGCGATCGATCCTGCGCGAGCACGATGCTCACCACGCGGCACTCCGCGGCCGAGAGACTCGCGGGTGCGCGGGTCGAATTCGGCGGAAGCGTGTCTTCGATGGATCCGAGCTCGTCGAGAAGGGCGACTACCGCCGCGCCATCGGCGGGCCGGTCGAGCGGATATTTCGCGAGCAGACGGGTCACGAGGTCATCGAGGCTCGGCGCGATCTCCGGGCGGAAATCGCGCAAGCGAGGGGCTACATCTGACAAAACTTTGGCCAGAACCGCGACCGCGGTCGCGCCGGGAAAGGCAGGTCGGCCGGCCACGCACTCGAACAAGACGCACCCCAGCGCGAATACGTCGGCGCGGCCGTCGACGCGCACTGATCCCATCGCTTGCTCGGGTGCCATGTAGCCGACGGTTCCGACGGTCGCGCCAGTGGTCGTCAGCGCTTCGGTTCGCGCGACGGGGCGGGCAATGCCAAAATCGAGGATTTTGGCCCGCGCGGGATCGGCACCACAGAGAAAAATGTTACTCGGCTTGATGTCGCGGTGAATGACCCCGCGCGCGTGCGCGAACGCCAGCGCCTCGGCTACCTTGCGAATCATGCGTACGCTCTCGACCGCGCCGAGCGCGTTGCGGCCCAGGTGCTCGGCGAGGTCGACACCCTCCAGCCACTCCATGACCAGGAACGGTTCGGACCCGTGAATCCCGTGAGCGACGTAACGCACGATGCCGGGATGCGACAAGGTCGAGAGCATCCGCACTTCGCGTCGAAATCGATCGGCGCCGTCTTCCGATGGGACGGCTAGCACCTTCAACGCGACGGGTTCTCCGTTTTCTCGGTCGCGCGCCAGAAAGACCGAGCCCATCCCCCCCCGGCTGATGGCACGCTCGATCACGAACCTGTCGGCGACGACATCCGCGATCCACATCGAAGCGGAATGATCGCATGGTTGAACGACACCGTCCATACGAGCGCCAGCTTCGGCGAGCGAGCGGACGTGGCGTTGGTCGCCGTCCGACGGTCCGATCTGCACTGCGCCTTCGTGCGACGAAGTTACTTCGCGATTTGGGACCATGCGCCGTACAGGAGTGGAAAGAACAGACATCGAGCGCCGCGCACGGCCTCGTCACGCAATCGACTTTCGAGCGTGTCGATCCCGATCTCGGCCGCCGTGGCGACGCCCGTGCGCTCCATCATCGGTAAGAGACTTCGAACGGATTCCGTCAGATAGGCGTAGCCGGGCGATGAGGGTCCAGCCTCGACTCGTGTGCCGGCGATGATCTCCGGGATGGCGAAGCCGGCTTTGGAAAATTCCGTACACAGCTTGGATCCCATGTCGGGTTGGAATCCCGCGCGCTCGAATACCGCGCCGATCCAGCGAATTGCGGTCTCGTACAGCTTGGCCTCAGGAATGCCACGGCCGGACCGGATATCCATCTCATGGAACGCCAACCTGCCGCCGGGGCGCAAACACCGCGCGAGCGATCGCAATGTCTTTGCCGGGTCGGGCAAATAGAGAAGCACGAAGCGCCCCACGATGAAATCTACCGGTTCCTCCAGCGAATAGCCGTCGAGCTCCGCGACCGCGAAATGAACGTGCGTGAGCTCCGCGGCAGCCGCACGGCGGCGCGCCCACGCGACGGCTTCCTCGGAGCGATCGACGCCGAGCACGCTTCCCGTGGAGCCAACCAGCTTGGCGGCCAAGAAAGAGACGTCTCCGGCCCCGCACCCGACATCGAGAACGCGCATTCCCGACGAGAGCCCGGCGCGCTCTAGCAGCTCTGCCGTAAATTGTGCGTAAAACGCACCCTGCTGGACGAGCCGGTCGAGCTCCCGCTCGGAGTGACCGAGCAAATAGCGAGGCTGCTCACGGTCATGCGACCCGTCCATGTGCCCACCCTTGTGTCGCCACCCCCTCTTCGACCCCTCGCTGCGTCAAGGTTCTGACGGCGATGTCGATACCACTAGCTCGAAGAGGTAGTCGACTTCATGGGTAGCATTCCGCCCGCACCAAGAGCAAGTGCGCCGGCGGCCGTCGTCCATCGACGATCGCCGCTTCCGCCGGCGTTGGCGCGCTATTGGCTCAGCCCAATGTCGAATCCCATATCGGGGTAGTAGTAGGCCCAGAGAAAGCACATCTCTTGGTTCACACCTTCGCCGAACGTGACGGGCGCGTTGGTGGGGTTGTTGTACGTGCACGTGTAACGAAAGCCTTGGCCTGCCGTGGGCAGCAGCGGCGGTTCGAAGATGGTGAGGGGCGGCTCCGCCCAATCGGTGTTCGTATAGACGTTGGTTCCCGTGCCCGTCGCCGCTGACGCAAGCTCGATGCTGACGCCCGTACCCCGCTGATGCGTATGTCCCGTGAGCCCGAAGATCTTGGGCGCGGCGGAGGCGAACTTGCGGAACGTGGGGCCGACCGTGGCCATGCTCTGCGCCGGAATGTTGATCTTCAGGTTGCCGTAGAACATGAGGTTGGCGTGATCGGTGACGGTGCCCGCCACGGCGTCGGTCACGTGTACCGTACCGGTCACACTGAGCGGCGCCGCCGTCGAGTTGAGAAAGTGGAGCTCGACGCGCACCATCTGGGCGGCCGGCATCGCGTAGGCAACGCCCTTCGGAAAGTTGAGCTCGGTGTGCGGCTTCTGGGCAATGAAGAGCGGCACGGTGCCCGTCGTGATGTCGCGGAACGTCTGACAGGTGAAAGGAGTGGTGACCTCCGCCGTCGCAGCGCTCTTGTAAAAAACGAGATGGTGACCGCCGAGTGTCAGATCGGACGTGATCTTGACCATGTCGATGGCCGTGGTGGTGGGGAGCTTCTTGTCGATGCAGACGATGCGCTCTTCGCCGGGGGCGAGCATGACGGGTCCGGTGGTGATGTCGTACGTCATGCCGCTTCCGCCGCCGCCCGTTCCTCCGGTGCCGCCGGTCGATCCAGCCGCGCCACCGGTCGTTCCCGCGGAGCCACCGGTCGTGCCGGCTGTTCCGCCGGTTGTTCCTGCCGCGCCGCCTGTCGCGCCACCTGCGCCTCCGGTGGTGCCGCCCGTTCCCCCCGTTGATCCGCCGGCGCCGCCCGTCGCGCCACCTGTTCCACCCGTCGCGCCACCCGCGCCTCCAGTGGTGCCGCCGGTTCCTGCGCCGCCAGTTCCTGCGCCGCCGGTTCCTGTGCCGCCCGTGCCTCCAGCTCCTGTGCCGTTGCCGCCGGTCGCGCCGCCGGTCGCGCCGCCCGCGCCCCCTGTGCTGGTGCCGCCACTGCCGGTTGAACCGCCCGTCATCGACGTGCCGCTCGTGACAGTGCTGCTCGGACCGCCGCTCTCACTCGAGCAACCGGTGACGGCGAGGCAGGCGGCGCTGCCGGCCACTACGATCACCGAAATCATATTCGTCGTGCGCATCGGCAAAGTTCCTTTCGAAAAGCGAAAATCTAGTGCTTTTCCCAAGACCAAACCGATCAAGAATAGCGGCGGAATACGAACAAACTGTGGCGTCGAACGCGGGGCATTTGCAGGTGATTTTCTTGCCTCCTCCGAATTGGACGCGTGTGCTGTAACTGAGGGGCGTGCATCACCCTCGCGCCGCGTGTGGCCGCCTCGCGCTACAGCGCTCGCTTGCTTTTCACGATCGAGAAATGCGCTCCCACGCGAGTGAGCTACCATTCATAAAATGTACATAGGAGTCGACCGGAGGTGATGTACGCGCGGTCCGCGCGTCGCATCAGCGCCACAGACACACCGCGGTGCCTCGTCGCTATCCCGCCAACCTCGCGAGAGGCCCGGTGCAAACGCTGGGATCGCCGAAGGTCGTGTCGGCGATGTCGAAGGCGTTGAGCAGGGAGACGAGCAGATCGTTGTGCGACACGCCGCCGTATTGCAAAAAGCGCCCCGTCTTGAACGCGCCGCCCGCGCTCCCCACGAGAAAGTACGGCATGTTGGTTTTGCTGTGCTCCGGTCCGTCGGCGCATTCGGAGCCTTGGAAGATGAGCGTCCCGTCGAACAGCGTGCCCGCGCCATCGTTGGTCGCTTTCAGCCGGCTGACGAGATACGCGGTTTGCTCCATGTACCAGGCGGCGATCGTGCGCAGCTTGTCGCGCTGCCGCACGTCGTCGTGCGACATCTCGTGATGCTCGTTGACGAGCACGTTCTCGGCGTCGCCCGGCAAGCCCAACCAAGGGTGGTAGCTCTGCCCGCCGCCCGGGTGACGAAAACTGAACGTTGCGACGCGTGTGATGTCGCAGGAGAGGGCGAGAATGAACAGATCGATCTGGGAGTGGATTAGCTCCGGCAGCTTGTCGTCGTTGTTTCCCTCCGGATAGGGCATGGCGGGAGGCTTGCAAGCTATCTCGATGGCGAGCTTGGCTTCGACCGCGCGTACGGCGTCGAGGTGGGCGCGCACGCGCAGGGCGTCGTTGCCGCTGATCTTGGTGAGAAGCCGCGTATAGTCGCTCTTCACGCCGTCGAGGATGCTGCGGCGGCGTGCGAGCTGCGCCGCCAGCGCTTCGCTCGACAAGGCGGCGTCCGCGAAGAGCTGCCGAAAGATCTCCATCGGGGACGCCAGCTTGGGAATGACCTGGTTGTGCTCGTCCCAGGACAAGGCATTGAAGTTTCCCGCCGCGGCGTCGGTGGCGAACACCATCGACGGGCGTTTGAGCGAGCTGCCGATGACCTTGGCGATCTTCTGATCGAGCGAGATCCCCATGGCCGAGCCAAACTGCGGACTGTCGCCAGAGATGCCGCGCCCCGTCAGCATCGAGACGACGCCTTCGTAGTGCCCGGCGGTCGCGCCGAGAAGGGCAGCTTTGTTGTCGATTCCCTCGAAAATAACGAGATCGCGTGCATGAGGCTCGAGCGGCTTCATCACCGGGCCGAGTGTCCAATTGGTCTCGTCGCCACTCGGATAGTAGTCCTCCGCCACCCGCCCATTGTTGTTGAGGATAGCGATGAATCGTTTGATGGGCGCGACGACCCGCGCAGCGCGCGACCCGGTCTTCGGAGTCTCCGTTGCCGCGCCGGTCTCGCAGGCCATCGACTCGAGGAGGGGCAGCGCGACGGCAGCGCCGCCGAGACCGCGCAAAAGAGCGCGTCGATCGATGCGCGTACCGCTCATGGCAAGTTCTCCATCGCCGGCGCAGCGTACGGTCGTCGATAGAGAAACGTGTCGGTCTGGGTAATCGCGAGAACGAGGGACTGGATGCTAGCGCCGTCGTTCGATACCGCGCCGTAGAGGCCGGCGAGAGCACAATCGTCGTCCGGCGATTCCTCGCGTCCGAACGCAAAACGAAACCACTGCTTGCCGAGGCACTGGCGCACCTCTTGGCTCTCGCTCAGTTTGCGCGCGAGCTCGACCGCGCCCACGAACTTGCCGATGGGACTGCCCATCACTTCGCCGCTGGCGTCGATGGGGCGCTGGGCATCGACGTCGCGAAAGCGACCGATGGCGTCATACTGTTCGAAGCCGAAGCCGATGGGATCCATGTCGCGATGGCATCCAGCGCAGGCAGCGTTGGCCGTGTGCGCCGCGAATCGTTCACGCCCCGTCTGCCCGGGCTGCGGTTCGGGCACCGTGACGTTGATCTCCGGTGGAGGCGACGATGGAGGATCGCACATCAAGTTGGTACGCACGAAAAGGCCCCGGCGAACGGGCGACGTCTGGTTCGGCTTGGCGGCGAAATTGAGAAAGGCAAGCTGCGTCATGATTCCGCTGCGCTGGCTTTTGTCGAGATCGACGCGCACGAAGTCCGCGCCCGGCGGCGGCGCGACACCGTAGAGCGGCGCCGTCTCTCTCGTTACGAACGTATAGGGCGCCGTCAAGAGCATGGTCAGGCCCCCGCCGCGGTCCCACACCACGTCGGCCACGAACCGCCGCGTCTCCTCTTTGAGCAGCGCCGGCAGAGCGCGCGTGAACTCGGGGAACTGGACGGTGTCCTTGACCACGCTGTCGATGTTGTCGAGAAGGAGCCACTGATCGGCGAACTTCGCCAGCGTAGGTCGCGCTTTGGGATCGCCCAGCATGCGTCTGGCCTCTGCGAGGACCTGCTCCTTCGTCGCGAGCTCGCCCGCCGCGGCGGCGGCGAAGAGACTGCGATCGGGCATCGTTTGCCAGAGGAAGTACGAGAGCCGAGAAGCGCGCTCCCATCCGGTCAACTTGGCCGGTAGGCTCGCGGGCACGCCCGCTTCGCCGAGCTCGACCCGGTAGAGAAAGCTCGGCGATTGCAAGACGCGTTCGATGACGAAGCGCACGCCGCTCTGGAACGTGCCCGTCCGTCGCCCGTCATCGAAGCTCGTTTGCAGTTCGCGGATCTCGTCCGCGTCGAGGGGGCGGCGGTAAGCGTTGGGGCCGAAGCTGCGAATGAAGACATCGGCGCAGCTCGCTTCGCCGGCGACGGCGGGATCGCAGGGCAAGAGATCGGCGCGGGCCGATGCGCGCATCGCAAGTCCCTCCGCGGCGAGCATGTAGTGTTCGATCAAAGCGTCGGTCACGCCGCGGGCCGTGGCGCTGTTGTCGAACCCGAGCGCGATCTCTTCGGTGGGAAAGCTTCGCGCCGGTTGTGAAGTGTCGCCGAGGAGATCGCGCACCGTGTTGTCGTACTCCGTGCGGGTCAGGCGGCGAAGGGGCGAGGCTCCCGGGTGGATGGTGCTGCACGACGTGGAGTCGGTGCCGGCGCCATCACTACCCGTATCGTTCTCTGCATCGCTGCCCGCGTCCGCCCCGCTGCCTCGCGGAGGCCGGCGGGGCGGCGACACCGTATCGGCGGGCGCGCACGAGCCAAGCGCGATGGCGAGAACGATTGGCCAGGCTTTCACGCGACGTACGTTCATCGTGTCTCACGCGAATCGTCTTGTCTATCGCCGGCCCACATACTGTTTCAGGAAATATTCCAGCGCAATGGGAACGAGCGCGTTGTGTCCCTCCTCGCCCTCGCCGCTGTCGACAATGAGGCCTCGCGTGTTCCCTTGCTCGTCGGCGCTGCAACGAAACGGCTGATCGCGGAGCTTTGCGTTCGGCAGCTCGGCGGGGCAATCGCTAGGGGAGAGCCCAGCTGGCCCGTAGGCGCGCCCAAAATCGAAGGTCGGTGAGTATTCGGTCGGCTGGCGCGGGGAAAATGCAGCGGTCTCGAGACTGTGGATCATCAACGTCGGAATGTGCGCGGCGCGGAGGCGCTCTACCTCGTCACGCCATCCTCGGCCGAGGCACGTGTCGAAAAAGCCAACGGCCGCAGGGCGCATGCGATGCACGTGATTCATGCCTTCCCCCCCGCACCCTGCCGCCCCCGAGTGGCCCACCGCGTAGTAGTTGCTCGCTTCGATACCGAGATCGGCGAGCCTTCGATCGATCTCGCGGCGGAACGCTTCCGTATCGAACTCTGGCCAATTGGTACCGAAATAGCGGAACACCGGCAAAACCAGCACGAGCGGTCGAACCTCTCCCCGCTCGACGGCGCGCGCCGTCGTGTCGATCACTTTGCCCGCGAAGGCATAGTGGCGCGGCGCGTCTCCCCGTTTCGGCTGCCCGTGAAAGGCGACGAGAACCGGATAGGCGCCGCCTTTCTCGGCGTCGCGCGAAAGCACGATCTGATGCTGATCCTCGGGGTCTTCCATCGCATAGGCATCGGCGTTCGCGTGGGGCGGGCGCCAAGCAAAACGCACCACGCGCACTGGGCTGTCAGCTGCGTCACGCCGCGTCCCGGCCTCGGGCGCGCTCGACTGCGCAGGAGCGGCGATGGTGCGAACACTGGCCGCGTCGCTTCGTCCACCGGTGCGCTGCTCACATGCCACCAGCACGAACATGACGGCAACGCTGCAGAAGACGCTGGTGCTCTTGCGAAAAGAGATCATTCGACTGGTTGCCGCAGCACGCTTCACGGCACAGTATCAGAAAGAGGTCATGCTGCTGGCGGCCACCCACCGAAAGCTCATCGTGAAACGGATGGTTCGCTCGGGTCTCGTATGCCTCTTCACTGCCGCTTGCAGCAGCGGTCGAGCGGCGGAAGGCGAGGGGGGCAGCGGCGGCGCGGCCGGTGCGAACGGCACGCCGTCCACGTGTACCAGTCAGATGTATTGGACGGGCGGTGACAAGGGCTCCGAGCTCATGCATCCCGGGGGCACTTGTCTGACGTGTCATAGCAACAGTCCCGAAGCGCCGAAGTTCTCGCTCGCGGGCACGGTTTACCCGACTGCCCACGAGCCCGACGATTGCAACGGATTCAACGGATTCACCGGATTCAATGGATTCAACGGATTCGGCGGCTCCTCGGGCGTGACCGTCGTCATCACCGACGCCATGGGCAAAGAGCTGCCGCCCGTTCCCGTGAACGAGGTCGGCAACTTCCATTACCAAGATCGCATCGCCGCACCATTTCGCGTGAAGGTCGTGGCGAGCGGAAAAGAGACGGTGATGTCCGCCTCGCCCGAGAACGGCGAGTGCAACTCGTGCCATACGCGCAGCGGGGCGAACAGCGCTCCGGGGCGCATTGTCGCGCCCTAGCTGTTACACTCGCGTGCCATGAAAAAAGTCCTGCTGCTCAACATGGGCGGCACCTTGGGAATGCAGGGGTCCCCGCTATCGCCGGGGGACTATGGGCACAAGCTGGTCGAGCGTGTACCGGAGCTTGCCAGCCTCGCCGAGCTCGAAATACGCAGCGTGTGCAATCTCGATTCGTCCGATGTCGGGCCCGAGCAGTGGTCGGAGCTGGTGACGGCCGTCTCCGACCGCAGCGGCAGCGAGCCCCGTGGCATCGTGATCCTGCACGGTACCGACACCATGGCGTTCACCGCGGCGGCGTTGGCCTTTGCGCTGGAAGGGCTCGACCACCCGGTCGTACTGACCGGCGCACAACGCCCCCTCGTCGCTCATCGCACGGATGCACGACGCAACCTCGTCGATGCCGTCGAGCTCGCGACTTGCGACATCCCGGAAGTGAGCATCTGCTTCGACGGTCTACTCTTGCGCGGGTGTCGCGCGATCAAAGGCGATGCGCGCAGCTACCATGCCTTCGAAAGTCCCGGGGTCGAGCCGCTCGCGCGCATGGGGTTCGACGTCGACATCGGCGCGCACATCCGCCGCCCGACCGGCGCCTTTCGCGGTGACGGGCGGTTCGACTCGCGCGTCGCGGTCGTGTACCTGACGCCCGGCCTCGAGCCCGCCATCGTCGAAGCCATGCTCGAAGCCGATACGCCGCCGCGCGGTCTCGTGGTGGCCGCTTATGGCGTGGGGACGGCCCCTCGCATGACGCGCGCGCTCGCTCCCGTCGTTCGGCGCGCGATCGACGCGGGAACCGAAGTGGTGGTCGTGACGCAGCGCGGTGGTCTCATCGATCTCGAGCTCTACGAAAACAGTCGGGCCCTCGCCGACGCCGGTGCCGTGCCGGGCGGTCAGATGCGGATCGAAGCAGCGACGGTCAAAATGATGCAAGCGCTGGCGCGCTTTCCCGATCACCTCTCGCGGCGCCGGTGGCTCACGACCGACGTCGCGGGCGAGCTGCGCTGAGGCGCGCGCGGCGCCGCCCAACGCGCCGTCGCTTTTCAGAATTCCCACATCGCCATCAAGTTGAGCTGCGGATGCTTGAGCGCATGCCCGAGGATGCTCTCCACGCCGTCCACCGGATTCTGTCCCGCGGCTTCGCCTGCCGACGTGAGCGGCAGAGAGGCGGCCGTCGCGCCGCTGAGGCTCGCTTCCGCCAATTGTTTCTCGTGCGCATAAACACCCCACGGGCTCGGCACGAACCAATTGATCGTTGCTTTGGCGGTCATGCCTTTCCAGAGTCGGACCTCGGCACCTGTCATCGCCATGAGATCCCATGATCGCGGCACGTCGGCCGCGATCATCGGCGTCCCCGTGTTGACGAAGGGGCCCGCCCCAATCCAGTGGATACGCAGGTGCCCTTTGCACCCGTCCGTCGCGCTTCGCGCCATGCACCCGACGTCGAAACCCGTCGAGGCGTCGAGCGCTACGTAAAACCCGCTGTTGGGAACCCACCCGCCGTGCAGTGCCCACAGGTTGGCCTGCAAACCGAGCTTGGCGGGATTGCCGCTATCGGTTGGAATGAACGCACCCATGCCGAGCTCGACGTAGTGCAAATTGTCCTTCGTCTTCACCGGATCGGACGGTGCTTCCGCGCGCGGAGCGCCCCACGCGCCCGAACCCATTTGGTTGCCCTGTGCGTACGAGGGGCCGTAGTACGACGCGGGATACGGGCTCCCGTAACTCGCGTACGTCGGGTGTCCATATCCCGCTGGAGTGGTCAATGAAGCTGGCGAGTAGGGGGGCGGCGCGTAACCGGGACGATAGTGCGCGGGCGGGTGCGCCCCGTACGCCTGCGGAACTACGCGCGGTACGGCGTTCTGGTTGCCTTGGGGTCGAGTCGGACCCCACCAAACCGCGGGTTTTGCGACCTGGGCATCGACGCGCAAGGGGGCGAGGAGAGCGGAAACGACGGCAAACGCTGAACCGATTCGGTACTTCATGAACGTGTGGTGCTGATCCTCTCGCGTGCTGCCGCCGCGTCGTCCGCCGGGAAAACCCCCGCGCGCGTTGCGATCGGCATCCCGTGATAACGGCGCTTTTTTAGAAGGCAGAAGGCGACCAGCCCGCCGTCCTACCCGAGGCGACGACTGCTGCAACGCGGTCCACCCAAGCCGGCGCGCGCGCGCAATTCGTCTTGCTTCAAAAAGAACAGTCAGAGCACCCGTAGCTGCAATCGCTGCACTGAATGTTTCTCGCGTGTGTCGACGCGCGCGGTTCATCGCCTAAAAAGATGTGCGCGCCGACCGGAAACGCTTCGCTCTCGTGGCTCCATCGCGCTTCCGCGTGTTAGAAGCCAGATTGCGACAATGAGTGCACTTACAGCTAGATCGATTCTTTACACGGGCGCTCTGTTGATGTTGTGTTCGGCCTGCACGGGCCTCGTCGAGGCTCCTGACGAAGGTGCCGGCGCCTCGACCAGCGTGGCCGTGTGCTCCAGCAACGTTTACTGGAAAGACCTGGACAAGGGCTCCGAGCTGATGCGCCCCGGCGGCAAGTGCAACAACTGCCACGACAAGGACACGCGGTCGCCCAACTACGCCGTGGCCGGCACCGTTTATCCAACCCTGCACGAGCCCGACGAATGCAACGGCGTGGGCGGCGCGATGAGCGAGGCGGGCGTGGCCGAGGTCGCGGTCGTCATCACCGACTCGAGCGGGCGCCAGCTTCCCCCGATTGCGGTCAACAAGGTAGGCAACTTCTACTTGGTCGACGTCCTCAAGCCCTTCAACGTGAAGGTCGTCTCCAAGGGGAAGGAGAACAAGATGGTGATGCAGGCTCCCCACGGCGACTGCAACACTTGCCACACGCAGACTGGCGCCGAAGGCGCGCCGGGGCGGATCATGGTGCCGTAATTTTGACAGCGAGCCGGCGCATACGGCACGATGGTTCGAAGCGTCCGAGCCTTGGCTCGAGGCACGAACCGGAAGGTGCGCCGTGGCATTGGGGGAGATGACAGTCGCGACGCTCCCGGAAAAGGTCGCAGCCATGCTGCGCCAGCGCATCGAAGGGGGCACGCTCGACTTGCCCGTTTTGCCGGAAGTCGCGGCCGAGGTCGTCGCCTCCACTGGTCGTGAGGAGTGCGATCTACGCGCCCTCGCCGATCTGGTGCGGCGCGACCAGGCCATGGCCACCCACTTCTTGCGTGTCGCCAATTCGCCGCTCTACCTGCCCAAAAGCAAGATCGTGTCGCTCCAGCAAGCGCTGGCCCGCCTCGGCATGAGCGCCGTTCGCGAGATCGCGCTCTTGATTTCAGTCAAGACCCGCACCTTTCAAGTGCGCGGCTACGAGCGCCAACTGAAAGAGCAGTTCCGGCATTCCCTCGGAGCCGCGCTCTTCGCGCAAGAGATCGCGCGCATGCGCCGTCACAACGTAGAAGAGGCATTTCTCGCCGGCCTTTTGCACGACGTGGGGCGTCCCGTCCTTTTACAAGCCCTCGTCGATCTTCACAAGGAGGCCGGCTTGTCGCCGCAAACAGCGGCGGTCGAAGCCGCCGCGACCGCGGATCATGCCCACGTGGGCAGCACGCTCATGGCCAAGTGGTCCCTGCCCGCCTCGCTCGCGGACACCATTCGATTCCACCACGCGCCCGAGGGCGCCCTATCCGATACGAAGGGACCCATGATCACAGCGCTCGCCGACGAGCTCGCGCACCATACGCTCGACGCCGAGCCCCGCGACGAAGCAGCGCTTCGTTCACATCGCGCGCTCGACGTGCTCAATGTCTACCCGGAAGATCTCGACAAGCTGCTGGCGATGCGCCAGCGCGTCATCGACATGGTGACGGCGATCGCATGAACTCTTACGATTTCGTCGTCATCGGCAGCGGACCCGCCGGGCAGAAAGCCGCTATACAAGCCGCGAAAGCGGGCGCCAGCGTGCTCGTCGTCGAACGCGAGCCTTACGTGGGTGGGGCTTGCGTACACCACGGAACGGTGCCGAGCAAGGCGCTCCGCGAGACTGCGCTGTCTCTCAGCAGTTTTCAGCGGCGCAGCGGATCGGTGTTCGAGGTGACGGTGCGCGAAGATCTCCAGGTCAGCAGCTTGATGTTGCGCCTCGACGCGGTCATCGGCGCTCACGAGCGTTACATTTCCGATCAACTGCGCCGCAACGGCATCGACATTTGGCGCGGCAAAGCGCGTTTTCTAGAGCCGCTCGTCATCGATGTGGGTGGAATCGACGGCACGTGCCGCCAAGCGCAGGCGAAAAACATCGTCATCGCAACCGGGTCGGTACCGCGGACGCCGCCGGGGATCCCCATCGATCACGAGCACGTTCTCGACAGCGATTCGATTCTTTCGATGCGCTATCTTCCGGCATCCCTGACTGTCCTCGGTGCGGGCGTCATTGCCTGCGAATACGCATCCATCTTCGGCGCACTCGGAGTGAAGGTGGTGATGATCGATCAGGGGGCGCGGCCGCTCGGGTTCTTCGACCCCGAGCTCACGAGCCGCTTCGTTCGCTACCTCGAGTCGTGCCAGGGTCGCTTTCTGGGGGAGAGTCGCGTCGCGCGCGTGGAGTGGGACGGTGTGAGCCAGGTCGTCACCGAGCTCGCCACGGGCGAAACGATCCGTACCGAGAAACTGCTTTGCGCGCTCGGACGCGTGGCCAACCTGGAAGGTCTCGACATCGAAGCCGCGGGGCTCGCCAAGACGGCGCGGGGGCTTATCGAAGTCGACGCGCATTGCCAGACCATCGTGCCGCACGTCTACGCGGCGGGCGATGTCATCGGTCCGCCGTCGTTGGCGTCGACCTCGATGGAACAAGGCCGGCGCGCCGCGCGTCACGCGCTCGGTCTCGCCGTAGATGCCGCGCGGGAGATGATCCCGCTCGGCATTTACACCATCCCCGAGATGGCGAGCGTCGGGCTATCCGAAAAGGAGGCCATTTCAGCCCACGGCGCGGCCCTCGTCGGGCGCGCGCGCTTCGAAGAGCTCGCGCGCGGTCAGATTGCCGCTATCGAGGACGGTTTGCTCAAATTGGTGGCCGACGCGGCGGGGCGGCGCGTGCTCGGCGTGCAAATCGTGGGCGAAGGTGCAACCGAGCTGGTTCACGTCGGGCAGATGGCCCTTTGCGCGGGGCTCGATGTGGACACCTTCGTCGACAACATCTTCAACTTTCCGACGCTCGCCGAAGCGTATCGGGTAGCGGCACTCGACGTCGTAAGGCAGCGCCCCGCGGTCGGATGAACGCTCGGCCCTCGCTCAGAGTCCGGCCGCCAACGATCCTTTGCGCCGCGGTTCGGCGGCACCGATCCAGCCGCCCGGCACACGTCCGATGACCATCGCGTCGGCGATGTGACCGCGTTCTTTCAGCGCGTAGCCCATCCCGACCAGCGCCTTCTCGAGATCGAGCGTGATCCCGTCTTTTTCGTGGGCCACGACATCGGGCAAGTGCTGCATGTGAAAACGCGGCGCGTTGAGAGCAAAAGCGGGATCGAGGCCGTGATCGACGATGTTGGAAAGCACTTGGAAAACGGTGGTGATGATCATGGGGCCGCCGGCCGCCCCCGCCAGCAAGATGACTTTGCCGTCTTTACCCGTGACGATCGTCGGTGCCATCGAAGAGAGCATGCGTTTGCCGGGCGCGATGGCGTTGGGCTCCCCTTGCACGAGCCCAAACCCATTTGCGCTGCCGGGAACGGAGGCGAAGTCGTCCATCTCGTTGTTCATGACGATGCCGGTCTTGGGAATGGTGACGCCCGAGCCGTACCACCAGTTGATGGTGGTGGTCAGTGCCACGGCGTTACCGGCGTCGTCGACGATTTCGAAGTGGGTGGTGTGAGGTCCGTCGCCCGAGCTCGCCTTGCCACTGATCTCGGAAGAGGGCGTGGCACGATCTTCTGCGATCGTGGCGCGCTGGCCATCGGCCCATTTGGCCGAGAGGAGCTCATCGACCGGGTTGGCGACGAAATCGGGATCGCCGAGACGCGCATTGCGGGCGGCGAACGATCGCCGCATGGCTTCGAACATGTAGTGAAGCTCTTTCGGCGAGTGCCAACCGAGGCTCGCGAGATCGTACTTTTCGAGGATGTGGCAGATCATGCCCAGCGTGACCCCGCCCGAGGACGGAGGCGGCATGGCCGACACGGTGTTGCCGCGGTACTCGAAGACGAGCGGCGCGCGCCACTTCGGAGCGTACCCCTTGAGATCGGCCAAAGTGATGTAGCCGCCATTGGCTTTCATGTCGGCGGTGATGGCGTCGGCGATCTGTCCCTCGTAAAAACCAGCCGGCCCCTTGTCGGCAATGCGGCGCAGCACCGATCCCAGATCGGGATTTTTCCAAGTCGCGCCGACTTTGAGCGGCTGACCGCCGGGAAAAAATAGCTCCGTCGACGCGGCGAACTTTTTCAGTCTTTCGCCAACCATCTCGAAAGAGCCGCCGAACCCTTCGTCGACGACAAAGCCTTCTTCGGCGAGCTTGATGGCAGGCGCCATGAGCTCGGCCCAGGTCTTCTTTTTCGAACCGAGCTTGCTGTAAAGCTCGTAGAGCCCTGCGACGCTCCCCGGCACGCCCGACGCTTTGTAGCCACCCTGCGATCCCGTCTTGTCGCTGGCGTACATGTCGCGCGCGGCAGCGGCGGGAGCGGTTTCACGGAAATCGAGCGCGCGCGTTTCTCCGCCGATGCGGGTAACGGCGAATCCCCCGCCGCCGAGATTGCCGGCCATCGGGTACACGACGGCGAGCGCAAAGGCGAGAGCGACCGAGGCATCGGCTGCGTTACCGCCGGCCGCGAGCGTATCGACGCCGACTTTCGTGGCGAGCGTCGCGTCACTGGCCACCATGCCGTGCGCGCTCGGCGCCGGAGCGCGCGCCACGTAAGGCCATGCCGGAGGAAGCGCCGGCAGCGCGGGAGCCGGGACGCTGACGGAAGCGACCGGAGCGGGCGGCGGAGGGGATGATCCGACCGGCGGCCGGCTGGTGCCACACGCCAGAAACAGCGTGGCGAGGAGAGCAGAAGAGCGGAAACGCATGGGGGCGGCAGCGTACCACATCGCTCACCCGCACCCGCCCCGATGGGCGATGCTGGAGATCAGATCGCTCGAACGGCGGAAAGGGCCTCGCGAATCGCGTTCCAATCGAGCGGCGGGACGCCCACGGCTCCGTTCTTCGACGCCCAACTTTCAGCGAGCGCCGTGATCGCTTCACCGCGGCTCGGACCGATGCCGTGCATCGGCGTCGCTTCGGGCACCTGCTTGGCGATAGCCTCGGCGTTCCACTGGTTGTCCGGCTCGGAAGAGGAGACCGAAATCGTGATCCGGATGTTGTCGCAGATGAAGTCGTAGACCATGGAGTCGCGGGACCGGAATTGTCCGGTGATCCGCACTCCGCGTTTCTTGTCGTCTTTCGTCACGTTGCTCCTTGCTGGGTGATGCGACGGGCCGGTCGGCAGCGGGTGAACCCCCCACCGGAGACGCGAGGAAGTAGGCAACTATGGCAGATCGAGCCGCCCTTAGCCAACCGGCCGACGACGATCTCTTGCATGGCGCGGCCTCGCTAGCGCCGTGACAAGCCGGCGCGGTTCGCCCGACGTCGCGATGCTCAGAGCTTTTCTTCTACCGGTCCCCCAGCCGGCAGGCGCGACCCTCGAAGCAAGATGTAGTCGACGCCGAATGGCCACGCGAGTCGGATGTAAATGAGCCGCAGGTGCGCGTCTCCACCGGCGATCGGCATCATCGCCCGTGCTTCGCACCGACCGGCGGCTTGTGTGACGGTGACGCGAAGTTGACGATCGGGGATGGCATTGAGACGCGCGTAAATCGTCGTGGCATCGGCGGTTCTCTCGATGCGTTGCACGGGGTCGAGCCCGTAAGCGCGAACTTCGCGCGAGAGTATGGGCTCGATTTCGCCATTTTTCTCGAGCATGCGCCAGTAGCCATAGAGCGGATGGGTGCCCACGACGTTGCATGCTTGGTCGAGCTTCACCCCGAAATGGACCTGGTTTTTGTTTTCGCTCTTGGCGACGAGGAAGATCGACGTGGGATCGCCGGGAGCGCGAGGAGCCGTCGCATCGGCGAGGCCCGAATGCGCGTTCGTCACGACGGCTACCGCGATGAGGCAGACGACACGTCGACAACCTGCGAACGAACTTCTCGCGGACAATGCTGCTCCTCGATTGACAATAGCAGGTCGGACTCCGGCGGTCGGTACTGCCCGGGCGTTCCGTACGCGCGAAGGGCGGTCCATATGCCCGCGCCGCTCTCTCGGGCGTGCGTTCTGCGACATGTGAGCGCAAGCAACGCCCTCATTCCGGCTGGTTCGGCCGTGTCGACTCGGCGCATCTCGGGATGACGTCTTTTGCCGTCAGCCGGATGCCCCGACCTTGCCGGATACACTCGCGCTGGCTTGCACGCTCACCCGGATGCTGATCGAGGCGCGCGCGGTTGCGTTGGTTGAAGCGGCGATGCAGGCAAGGGCGTGCGCTCCGGCGTTGCCCACGATCTTTGGCAGCTCCGCGCCGACCTGGCCGATGACTTGTGCGTCGCCGAGCACTCGCCGGCCGAGGGCGAGCTCGGCGTGCAGGAGGGCGGGCAAGTTCGCTTGCATGGTGGCGGCGAGGCGCGCGGCCAGCGCCGCGTTCTGCGATACCTGTACGTTGACGATCGCCGGTGTGCACGAGGCGTGAATGCTGGCGTGCGCGCGGCAAGAAGCATTGCATTCGGCATCGAAAGTGGGCGGTCGCACGTAACCTTCGCAGCGTGGCGCCTGCCAGGTGCCCTGGCAGCGCGCGTGGCACGTCGCATCGCAAGCACCATTGCAATCGCCCGAGCACGCGCCCACGCAATTGCCCCTTGCGTCGCGAGCCGAGCAATTGCCGTTACAGGCGCCGTTGCACCGACCGTCGCAGCGGCCCGAGCATTGGCCCTGGCAAATTCCGGAAAGCTTGCCTGGATCGCAGCGAGCGACGATTTCTCCGGGATCCAATTCGGCGCTGCAAGCTGCGTCGCAGGTGGCGCCGGCTTGGGCGTTCACTTGGCATTGCGGTGGCGTGGCGGAGGCGCGGACGCTGATCCCCTGTCGAAAAAGCGCATCGAGCCTGGCCGAAAGCGCAGCGCAGCTCCCGCTCGCGTTTCCCCCCGGCTCGTTTTTGGGCGCCATCTCCTGCGCCGTCATGCCGATGTCGAACGCCATCCGCCGGCACGCTTCCGCAGCCTCGTTCTCGATCTGGATCGATACGCCAGCCAAATCCTTGGCCGCTTGCACGAACGTTCGGATTTTGGCGTTGGCGCGGGCATTGGCGGCGTACTGCGCCGAGAGGGCATCGGCGTTGCCGCCGAGCTCTGGGCACGCCACGGTGTCGAGCGCGCCGAACCCGCGCCCATACGCACCGCAGTTCGAAAGGGCGCCGATGAGCGGGAAGAGCAGCGGAATGAAGGCCAATTGGTGGTAGCGCACGGTGGATGTAGCGTTTCAGAGGGGAGGGCCCCTCGTCAACTCGCGTCGCTCGGCG
>DATHEQ010000265.1:0-10943 GCA_035318505.1 Polyangiaceae bacterium
AAAATTCTGAAGCCGTTATCGCGCGGCGAGTGAGCGTTCGATAGCGGCGATTTTGGCGTCAGCGGCTGCGACTTGTTCGCGGAGGGATGCGGCTTCGCCGCAGATGTCCTGAAAATCGGCTTCGCGCGCGGCGGTGACGAGATGCCCAGCTCCCTCGAGCACCTCGCCGAGGCGCGCCCGCACTTGCCCGAGCAGCGGCAGGAGCTCGGTATTGGCAGCAGCCCCGTCGGAGCGCTTGCTGGCCAGATCGAGGACCAGCGAGTTCAGCTCGGCGGCCTTTTCGCCGATGGCGCCATACTGCTTCAGCAGATCGGCTGCAACGGCCGTGCGGCGCGCGATCTCTTGGGCGCGCTCTTGAATGGCCTGGGCTTGCGTTTCCTGCGTGTGGCGCGCGGTCGTGAGCGCCGCGACGAGCTCCTGGGCGGCCACGCCGAGCCGCTTTTCGGCGTCTCCTATTTCCTGGAAGGCGCGCGCCGCACGCTGCAGATTTTTCTGCGAATTGAGCGGGCCTTGACGCGCGTTCTCGGCGAGCTCGGCGAAGCGAGCCAGGTGCGAGTCAAAGGTCGCCGCGGCGACCATGAGCTCCGAGGCTTGCGCTTTGTCATTTGCCATCGATCCCGAGATTACACGAGGCCGGCAGCGTGGTGGCTTCCTAAAACTGCGGCATCGGAGCGCTGTCCCGAGCCCGTGCACGCCTCTACTTCCGCAACGACCACGCCGCAGGCGATTCCGGCGCGAGAAGCCGGCGGACCAGATCGGCCCTGCGACAGACACCAAGCTTCTTGTAGGCGCGGCGTATGTATGTACGCACGGTATGCTCCGCGATACCCGTGATGGCTGCAATGTTGGCCGGTTCGTATCCCTTGATGAGAAGGCGTGCCACGGATCGCTCACGAGCCGACAACCGCGCCATGGGACTGTCGTCGTCGGACGAAGCTTGGATCGCCACCGCGATGCAGCGCGACCCGAATGGCGTTTCGTCGCCCACCGGCGCCACGGCGACGACCAACCCGAGCGGAAGGGGCCGCGGCGTCGGAAGAACCTCGTCTCTCTGCTGTGCCTCGAGCAGCTCTTCGATGCTGCGCGCTAGCAGCCGCTCGACGGGTTCAATGGCGAGCGTCCAATTCACTGATTTCCCCCGCGACGAGGCCCACACCGCCCTTTCCAAATCGGGCTCGAAGAGTAGATACATGCCGTGGCCTGCGCCGAGGGCGCGCACGGCGGCGAGCTCGCAGCGCGTGTCGACGGAGTCGAGCTCGGCCCGGACGCCGCACGTGAGCAGAGGTGCAAGCTCCTCGAGCTTGCGCTTCTCGGTCGGGGCGAAACAACCTTCATCGATGGTGCGCGCCAAACCGATGATCCCGAAGACTCCCTCCCCATCGCGCAAGAGCAGCCACGCGCGATCGCCATCGGCGCGATGGCCGAAAAGTTCCCCTGTTTCGAACGGGCGCACCGCTTCGCGGTCCATCGAATCGATGTAGACCGCCGCGGGCCTGCCCTGCGCAGCGTCGATCAGACTGGAGAGGCGTTCGCGCAAAAACAGCGGAGCGTCGCCCTCTGCCTCGTAACAAAACCCGTGCGGCATGCGCGCGCGGTTCGGTTGCACGACGCAGCATGCTGCGCTCGCGGCAACGACCGCCCGAATGGCGTGCACCGTCGTGCCCACGAACTCCGACCCTGCTGTGACCCACGCCGCGGGCAGCGCAGCGCGAACGCGCATGACGCTCGACTCGCTGCGAGGTTCGCGCGAAGCTTCGACCTCATTCGCCGTTGTGCCTCGATCGGCAATTGCTGTGCTGATTTTTTCCACGTCGATCCCCCCCTCGCCCGTGACTCGCGACAACGATCATTTGTACGTCTCGCCGACCGCGCTGTAAACGCGCGTCCTCTGCAGAGCCGAATCAACCGTGACGGGCGGTCCGCGTCGAGCGTTGCATCTGCTCTGCCAAGCGCCAAGCGACGCGCGTGGCCATGGTCATGATGGGGACCTGTGAATTGACGCCGATGCTGGTCGGCAAGATGGAACCATCGGCGATATAGAGGTCTTCGACTTCGTAGCTTTGGCCGTTCGGGTCGACGACGCCGCGGCGCGCATCGGTTGCCATGCGGGCGCTGCCGAGCGGATGAAAGGCAATGCATTCGATACGGCGCGCGTCGAGAGGCGTTTGCTCGAGCTTCTGCACGTCATCGACCGTTCGCATCGGAGCAAGGCCGAAAATCGGCAGGTACACCTCGCGGGCCCCGCCGGCAAACGCCATCTCGGCAAGAATGGTGATGGAACGGCGCAGACGCGCGAGATCGCGCGGCGCCATGCGATACGTGAGCACCGGCTCGCGGCTCGGACCGAGGCGCACCGAGCCTCCGCCCTCGTCGTGCACCATCGCCCCGAAAATGCCGTGGCGCGGCATCTCGGCGACGAAACGGCGGTGCGTCGCGCCGGCGCCGGGGAGCGCGGCGGCGAGGACGTTCACCGCCGAATACACACCCACCAAGGTGATGCCCTCTCGCGCAAAGGAATTCGAATAGACGCTTTGCAACGCGCCATTCCACCCGTCGAGAACGTCGTCGAAGAGCGCCGAGACGCGCAGCGCCGGATGCAGCGTCACGTTGCGGCCAAGCGACGCCGTCGATCGGCCGAGGCCGCTCCGCAGAAGGAGAATCGGAGTGTGCAGCGTGCCGCAGGCGACGACCACGGCGCGCGCGCGCACCTGAAACGGGCTCTTGGGGCGCCCCTCGGCCCCGTCGAGAAGCCGCCCGCGTACGCCGACCGCGCGTCCGTGATCGACGATCACCCGTTCGACGAGCGCGTCGGAAACGACACGGCTCCCGTGCGCGAGCGCGGACGGGATGTAGGAAACGTCGACCGAGAGCTTGGCGCCGCTCGGGCACCCGAAGTTACATCGCCCGTTTCCGATACACCCCTCGGTATTGCGCTTGAGGGAGTGAATCGCGATGCCGAGGCGCTCGGCCCCGCGCACGAACCTTTGGGTCGCTTCGGAGCGCATCGCTTCCGGCACTTCAGCGACGCGAATTCGCCGTTCGACCTCCTGGTAGGCGGGTTCGAGACTCTTCTCCGACAGCTCGGCGAGCCCGAGCTCTCCTACCCAATGAGCATGGATATCGGAAGGAATGCGAAAGCAAACGCCGCCCGTGAGAACCGAGGATCCCCCCACGCATCGCCCAGCAGAGAGACCGATCACCGGCGTTTGCCCCATGCCGAGCGCGGTGAGGAGCCCGGATTCGCGCCAGATGCGGCGCATGGATTCCGTGGGCCGAAACGATCCGTACTCGGCGGGCGTGTAGTACGGGCCTTCCTCGAGCACGATGACGCGCAGGCCCGCTTCCGCGAGAATAGCCGCCATCACCGCGCCTCCGGCGCCGGACCCGACGATCACGACGTCGCACGTCTCGTCGAATCCGCGCCCGATCTCGCGGCCCTCGATGACCGCGCCATCGTAAGGAAGCCCCGCGTTCATCCCCTACCCGGCCCCGTGGCTTCGTGGATCGCGTCCACATCCGCTGCCGCGACGACTGCAAGCTTGCGCGTTCTCGGCGTCGATATCGTCGTCCGATCGAAACCGGTGGAACCCAGCTCGGCGCCGACTTCGAACGCGATCATCGTCAGCGGAAGCTTGAAGGCGACGAAGAGCGTCGCCACGAGCGCGATTTTGGCGTGCTCCAGCCGATGAAGATAGGCCAGCCGGCGCGCCAGCGGCAGACGACTCGCGCGCGAGAGCTCTCCCAGGATGAAGATGGGAAACCACTCCACCAGAAAAGCGAGCAGACCGAAGCCTCGCCGCAGATCGCTGCTGCCCGCGCCGACCAGGAGATCGAACTCGTCGGCCACGCGCTCCGCGAGCGCCGCCGGTGCCGGCGCGAGCCCCTCGGCACTCTCGCTGCTGAAGAGCGCCTCGGCCAAGGCGGCGATGGCACGTCTTCGCGCCGGACCGAACGCTCGCCGGCCCCAATCGCGATTTTTGACCGCCACCCCTTCCTCACTCATGGGTTCGCCGGCGCGGCCGACGGCGTGGGCGTGGGCGTGGGCGGCGGAGGCGCGGGCTCGACGGCCTTTTCCTGCGAGGCGCGCTGGCGCGTCGCTTTGCCTTTGATCTCTTCTTCCTCGAGCATCTGGCGAAGCTTCTTTTCGCGGCCTTCGTCATTGCCGGCGAATTTTCCGACGTCGAACGTCAGGAGCGGCGTCTTGTCTCCCCCTTGCATGAGGGGCAGCTTACCATCCCAACGTTCGATGGCCCGGTACTGCAGGATGGCGCCCGAGGTCGAGAGACGGATGATTTCGTTCGCCCGCGCGTCGGCGCGCGCGCGGATGAGCACCGCATCGGCCTCGCCCTCCGCCCGCTGCCGCGCCGCTTCTGCCGCGCCGTGCGCTTGAGCGATAGCCTGGTCGGCCTCGGCGCGAACCTGACGCACGCGGTTTTCGGCCTGAATCGCGTTTTGCGTCGCCTCCATGGCGCGGTTGATGGCCGTGGCAACGTTCTCCGGCAGACGCAGCGCACCGTTGATGGTGAGTTGGTCGATGAGAAAGCCGTCCTTGCCGAGCACATCGTTCAGGTGAGCCGTCACGTCGGCCACGAGCTTGCCTTTGCCGGCGCCGTAGATGTCCTGCACGACCATGCGTGAAGCGACGTTGTTGAAGGCCTCGCGCACGGCGTTGCGCACGTATCCGTCGGCGAGAAGCAGCAAGTTCGGTTGACGAAACCTCAGATAGAGGTGGGGCGCCAGCATGGGCTCGATGTGAAACGACAAGCCGATGTCGGCGTTGATGTTGACGCCTTCCCCGGACGAAAACGTGACCGACTCGTCATGGCCGCGCCCTTCTTGGTGCGACTGCGTCCACACGACGTTCTGCACGCTGATGGGAAACGTCTCGATTTGCTCGATGAGCGGATTGTAGAAGACCCACCCGGTGACCACCGGGATGTCCTGCACACCTCGGGCGCTTCCGGCGAGCTTGACGCGGATGCCGACGTGACCGGCATCGATGCGCGTCAGCGTGTAAGCCGACACGATGATGAGGCCAAGGGCGAGCAAAATGCCGAACAAGAGCCGGCGCGCAGTACGCCCGCCGGTTCCGGAGTTGAACTGCACGGGTTTGGTGGCCACGGCGATTCCTTTCACTAACGAGACGGCGGTCGGATCGATCGAATCAGAGCGAAGATCGTAAAAAGCAGGGGAAGAGCCAGGATGACGACCGCGCCCCAGAACCGGGCGTCACTCGAGGCATTGAGCCAAGGATTTAGCACTTCCCGCAAGACGAAGTGCAAAACGACGCCGGCCACCGCCGGCCATAGCGACCAAACACCGCGCCAAGGCTTCACCGGGTCGGTCATGGCCGGCGAGGGCGGCCGCGCGGATCGGGCGGCGTTGCCGTGAGCGGATCGGTGGGCCACGCGTGGCGCGGATAACGGCGCATGAGCTCGTTGCGAACCGCGCAATAGGTGCGCGTCCAAAATCCGGCGAGATCGGTCGTCACCTGCACGGCGCGGTAGTTCGGCGCCAAGAGATGAACGACGAGGGGGAGGCGCTCGTTCAAAATGGCCGGCGTGCGAGCGCTGCCGAAAAAGTCCTGCAGCCGGCTCTCGATCCACGGTGGGCGCCCCTCATCGTAATGAACTTGCACCCGGCGTCCTCCGCCGAGCGTCACGTGCTCGGGCGCGAGCTCGTCGAGCCTGCCGATCGCAGCGTAGCCAATCGCCGCCCTGATCTCGTCGAGGAGCGATCCTTGACGGAGCTCGGCGAACGAGCGCTTCCCGGCGAGCCGCGCGACGAGCAACGTGCGCAGCGCACTCTCGTCGAGCGGCGCGATCCCGGCGCGCTCCGCCAAATCGGGCGCTTCGCGCGCCACGAGATCGAGGCGCCGCCGAAGCCCATCGAAAGCATCGGCACCCGCAAAGGCTCCAATCCCCGCCGCCAGCGCTTTTTCCGCAAGAAGACGCGCGGCTGGCTCGTCCGCGGCCGCCCCCGCCGGCCGCTCGTCGAGAACGAGCCGATCGTAGGTGAGGCGCTCCACCGCATCGACCCGCTCTCGTTCCGAAGACCAAATCACTTCCACCGTCTCGCTCACGGCCCCCGGGTACAGATCGATGAGCCACTCCGGTTCGATGGCGCTCGCGAGCCACACGCGTGTTTGATTTTTTCCTGCAGGGCCCGCGCGGCGGGTCGGATCGCCGCCGCGCCGATCTCCGGCTTCTACCGCCACGAGCCAAGGCGCGGTCCTGACGACGCTCGCATCTGCCAGCATCGCCGTGCCCCCGCCCGCCAAGAGCAGCTCCTTGCCGACGCCGAGCCGAGTGCTCCCCTCGGGCGGCGGCCTTCGCCGCGCAACGCGGTCCGGGTAAGCGGACAGGAGCGCGCGGCGAACGGCTTCGTCCGCGCTCATCGCCCCCGCTCCCGGCGCACGCTCCGTCACGCCGGCCGCGCGGCACGGTCGCAAGATCTGGTCTGTCCCTTTGCGGACGGCGAGCACGGTCTCCGGCACGAGGCCGAGCCTCTTCGCCCTCTGCCGATCGAATCCCCCTTCGCTGGCCTCCTCGATGCGGAGAAGGCGCGCCGTGAGATCGGACAGGTCGTCGGCCCCGCCCATCGCGGCGTCCGCTCCGTCCCACGAACGCGCATAGACATCGCGTCCCTCGGCCAGCATCGCGGCGACCGTGCACCCCTCGCGCAGGGCGCCACGCGCCGCCGCTTCGATGACGAGCTTGGACAATCGCGGCGACACACCGAACATCAGCATTTGCCGTCCGAGTGGCGTGAGCGCCCCGTCGTCCGTCGCTGCGCCGAGGCGCAAAAGGAGCTGCTCGGCGCCCCGCAGCGCGGCATCGGGCGGCGCGTCGAGCCATGCCACCTGCCGCACATCCGGAATCGGCGAGGAGCGCAGCATGAGCACGACCTCCGCCATGTCGGCGCGCAAGATCTCCGGCGCGTCGTGCTCGGGACGCGCCTCGAAATCACCTTTGGTGTAGAGCCGCATGGCGCGCCCCGGCCCGAGCCTTCCCGCCCTTCCCGCGCGCTGCACCGCCGATGCACGCGAGATGCGCGCGACGTCGAGTGATGGCCGACCGGACCATGGATCGTACTTGGCGACGCGCGCGAAGCCGGAGTCGATCACGGCTTCCACCCCTTCGATGGTCACCGACGTCTCCGCGACATTGGTGGAGAAGATCACTTTTTGGCGATCGGCTTTCTTGATCGCCGTATCTTGCGCCTCGGGCGACAGATCGCCGTGCAACGCCACGAGGAGGAGACCCATCGTGTCGGCGAGCGGCGCCGCTCGTTCCATGGCGCGCCGGATCTCCGCAGCGCCGGGCAAAAAGACGAGCACGTCGCCCTTCGTCCCCGCCTGCAAAAGCTCGCGAATCGCGCTCGCGATTTGAGACTCGAGGGGGCGCTCGTCCGCGTCGCCCGCATACGTCACCTCGACGTCGTATTGCCTCCCCGCGCTCTGCACGACCGGCGCGCCGAGGAACGCCGCCACCGGCCCCGCGTCGAGCGTTGCCGACATCGCGATCAACACGAGATCGGGGCGCGTCGTTTTGCGAAGATGCGCGAGGAGCGCCAGCGCAATGTCGCCTTGCAAATGGCGCTCGTGAAACTCATCCAAGATCACCGCCCCCACCCCGCGAAGCTGGGGGTCGGAAACGAGGCGCCGCGTGAGGATTCCCTCGGTGACGAGCTCGATACGCGTCGCCGCGGATGTCACCCGCTCGAACCGCACCTCGTACCCCACGGTCTCCCCCACCCGTTCCCCGCGCTCTTCCGCCATTCGACGCGCGGCCAAGCGCGCGGCGAGCCGCCTCGGCTCGAGCACGACGATCTTTCCCGCTACCCCAGCGTCGAGCAGCGCCGGCGCCACGCGCGTGGTCTTACCCGCGCCCGGAGGAGCTTCCAAGACGAGGGTGCCCGCTGCCCGCACCCGCTCGACGATCTCCGTCAATACGCCGTCGATGGGCAGCTCGGGCAGACGTTTCTCGGGCATGGTCGCTCGCTCCGGGGGACGGAGCGGCACAGAGGTGTAACACCGCGCGAGCGCGATTACCTGGGAGCGGCCGAGGGATGCCGACATCGACAGTGCGATGCCGCCAGCGCGACCAGCCTCTTGACGTCGAGCGGCTTGGACAGGAGCGACGTCCGCTCGGCGCCTCGCACCCGGCTGTAAGCCTGCATCACGCCCGGGTTGGCGGACATCAAAGCCACGGGAATGTCATTCAAGGTCGGGTTCTTGAGCAATCGCTCGACGAAGTCCCACCCCGTCTCACCGGGCATCATCACATCGAGCAAGATGAGGCATGGCTTGGTCCCTTCGTGCAGCATGCCGAGCACCGCGCGGCTGCTCTCGGCCGAAGCCGTCGGAAAGCCCTGGTGCCGCAGCCGCTGCTCGATGAGGCTCCGCGCCGCTTCGTCGCCGTCAACTACGAGAATCACTTGCCCCTTTACCCCGTGAGCCGCGCCTTCCCCGGCGAAAGCACGCCTTCCCAGCATACCCGCGCAGCAAAGCCGGCGCGCCTTTTCGCCGCCTTTCGCCCGGGACAGCGACGAAGGCGCGCAAATCTATCGAAACGACCCACCCACCCGTGCTAAACACTCCCGCCCCGCGCCCAAAGAGAAAGTTAGCCACCTTAGCTCAGTGGTAGAGCAACGGTTTCGTAAACCGTAGGTCTCGAGTTCAAGTCTCGAAGGTGGCTCTCAGTGATTACGCGAGATTAGCCGAAAAAATAGGCTGCCGCGTGAGACCCGATTCGATACCCGGTTGAGCGCTCGCTCCCATAGCCGCGCGATGCGCGCGCCGAATTGGGCCGCAATTGGGCCCGGGCGCGGCGGCGCGGTACTAAAAAACGCGTGCGGTCCGCAGTGTTTCAAAGCGCACCCCTGCAGGGACCTACGGTCTCCCAAACCGTAGGTCCCTCGAGCCGCCCGAACCGACTACTTGTTCTGTCCCGCTGTGGACTCCTGCGTCGGACGCCCTGCGGTCTCGCTCACGGCGTCCTTCATCACGGACGCACCTAGCCTGGCGTAGCGCTAAGTGACCTTGATGTCCGAATGACCGAGGTACTCCTTCACCTCCTCGAGGCGCCAAGCGCTTCCCCACCATCCCGCCAGAAGCGACGACGCGCAGGTCGCGATGAGCTCTTTCGCATCTCCTTCGGCATTTCTTCTAGCCACGCGCGCAGCAACTCCGCCGCACGCGGCAGCAGGAAAACATCACGCGCCCGCTGGTCCCCTCGCTGCTCCTTGACCGGGCCACGCTCTGAACCGAACCGAATCCGCATCCATGGGTGCTGCTCGGCAAGATGCACATCGGCGCGCTCGAGGTTCCATTGCTCCGATTGCCGTACTCCGGTCCAGAGGGCGAAGAGGATGAGCACCTGCATGTATCGGTGAGAAAAAACGGCGCCTTCGATCCGTCGCTGGCCTTCAAGATCTAGAACGTGCCATTTGTCACCCGTCACATCGTTGCCCTTTGCTCGCGCGGGAACTCGCAGAGACCGGAACGGATTACCCGGGGCAAGCTGCATCCTGACTGCCGCATCGAGGCCGCCGTTGATCATGGTCAAAGCGTTCTTGATCCGACTACGGGAAAGTTGGCGTCCGTTGCGCGAATGCGCGTGTTCGTATTGGATCCGCCGCCGCAACATTCGGTCAAGCCACTCTTCCGCGTCGATGTTGCCGAGCCTGCTCAGTTCCTTCTGGCCCAAGGGATCCTCGCAAACGAACAATTGCAACATGTTCCGCTCGTCCTTCACACCGCGCTTCCCGTGCAATTCACGACGGTCGAGGTGACCGACCCCAAACTCCGAGAGCGTCGGGCCACGATTCTTGGCGAAGTTTTTTCTGTGCGCCTCGGCGGCCGCGCGGGCCTCCGATTCACTTGCGAAGAGCCCCAACGACACGCGCTTTCCCTCAACCCGTACACGCGCCCGCCACCGGTCCTTGTATTGGTCCACACTGCCCGTCGGTGCCGGGCCCGACTTCTTTCGGCGTTTTCCGTTTCGTCGCGTCGGGCGCTTCTCATCGTTTCCGTCGCTAGCGACATCGTTTGCTTTTGTTATCCATCTATTTGTCAATATGAACTGCTTTCAGAGCGCTAGAGCGCTCCGATTTTCTTATTCCGCTAAGCCTCACCATTTTGCGGCGCTCTAGGCTTCAGCAATGCCTGTCGCGAAGGGACCTCGCCCGGACCGCGGGTCGTCAAAGGCGCACGACGACCTCAGCAACCGACCAAGTCATCGACCTGCTCCTGGAGCGCGCGCAAGCAGTCACGGCCAACATCTTCGCCATGGCGTGCGGGCGGTGCGGCGCCAACGCCCCCGCAGCGCTGACGTCCTGGCAGGTGATGTCGCGGGTCCCATGATTTCACCCGTGCATGCCGCACCGGTACACGCTGGGGCGCGTCCGTCATGACCGGCGTGCGCACGACGTGCCGTTGTGCCCGCGCTCCATTCGCTCTCGACGCGAGCGCTCAAAGATCCAACCAGGCGCACGTGACTGCATGATAAATTCCGGCCCATGAGCATCCCGGGTATTCGCGGTCGAGTGGAGGGGGGCGTCATCAAACTTCAGCAACCACTGCCGGAGGGCGCCGAGGTTACTCGTCCTTCGCGTCGGTCGGGTCACGATCAACGGCGAAGAGCGGGAATACGAATACGAACCCATCGGCGATGATCTCGACGACGACGAGCGGGCGGCTCTCCACGCCTCCCTCTTCGAGTCCCGCCAGGAAATGCTCGACGGCGACGTCGTTCCATTTAAAGAGGCACTGCAAGCGCTTCTTGACCAAGACGAGGAAAAAGAGTGGAGTTTCCCGGATTTTCCGGACAGATTGTTGATGTGACTATGCCGCGAGCAGAGCGGAATGCGCCAGCTCGAAGTTGATGGGCGATTGATTTCCGGCGGCGGAATGTCGCCGCTTCGTGTTGTAGTAGTTCTCG
>DATHEQ010000266.1:0-38512 GCA_035318505.1 Polyangiaceae bacterium
AGCCGGAGGACGTTGCGATCGACGCGCGTCATGCGCTCGATGCGCCAATTTTCGCTGGCGGTGCGAATGGTCTCGTCGAGTTTTTCACGCTCTTCGAGGACGCCGCGCACCGACTCGTCGGCATAGGGGCGTGTCTCGGGATCGCCGCCGAACTCGCGCCAGAAGAGCGCGATCGCAGAATCGAGATCGGCTTGACTTGCCTCCAAGGCGAACAGCATTTTGAGCGCTGCCTCGCGGCCGCCGGTCCTCGCTCCCATGGCGTCTTCTTACGACTTCGAAGCGTCGAGCGCTTTGAGAAGCGATACCATTTCGAGGGCCGTCGACGCGGCGTCGAACCCCTTGTTGCCCATCTTGGTACCGGCGCGCTCGACCGCCTGCTCGATGGTGTCCGTCGTGAGCACGCCGAAAGCCACCGGCACGCCTGTTTCGAGCGCGACGCTCGCCGTCCCTTTGGAGACCTCTGCCGCCACGTGATCGAAGTGCGGCGTGGCCCCGCGGATGACGCAGCCGAGCGCGATGATGGCGTCGGCTTTCCCTTTGCGGGCGATCATCGAGCAAGCCACCGCGATCTCGCGCGAGCCCGGCACGCGCACGACGGTGATGCGCTTGGGGTCGACGCCGTGACGGATGAGCGCATCGATGGCGCCGTCGACCAGGCGATCGACGATGAAGTCGTTGAAACGGCTGGCCACGATGGCGAAGCGCGCACCGCTCGGGGCGACGAGGTTCCCTTCGATGACGGTGACGGGGGTCGCGGGGCGGCTGCTCATAGGAAGACGAGGCTCATGTGAACATGGAGACGGCAGGGGGAAAAGGCCAATTCAGCTCTTCTTCATCGACAAGAGGGGGACACGCTCGATCACTTGCAAACCAAAGGCGGCGAGATTGGCAAGCTTGCGCGGGTTATTCGTAAGAAGCTTGATCTGGTGAAGCCCGAGATCGGCCAACACCTGCGCCCCCAGGCCGAACTCGCGCAGCGGCGGGCCGGGCGTATAGTCGTGGCGTTCGTTGGTCTGGCTGTGGATGCGCATCTCCGTCAGGAGATCGCGCGTGCTCGGCAAGTAGACGCAGACGCCGCGGCCCGCGCGTTCGATGGCTACCAGCGCCTCGCGCAGGTTCTTGCCTCCGTCGGACTCGGTCGAGCTGAAAATATCGGAAAGGACCGATCCACCATGCACCCGCGCCAGCACCGGCTCACTGCCACTCAGCTCGCCTTTGACGAGCGCCAGGAACTGCCGGGCCTCGGTGGTGACTTCGTAAACCATCACCTTCCAATCGGAGCCCGTGACATCGAGCTTCAGCGTGTGCTCCGCGATCTTGCGTACGAGCCGCTCGGTCTGCATGCGGTACTGAATGAGGTCGGCGATCTTGACGACGAGCAGTCCGTGGCGAGCGGCGAATCGCTCGAGATCGGGCTGGCGCGCCATGGTGCCGTCGTCGTTCATGATCTCGCAGATCACACTGGCCGCTGCGCAACCGGCGAGGCGCGCGAGATCGACCGAACCTTCCGTTTGACCCGTCCGCACCAGCACGCCGCCTCGCCGTGCGCGCAGCGGAAACACGTGGCCGGGCGTCACCAGATCGTCGGGGGTGACGTCGGGGCGAATGGCGGTGAGGATGGTGTGCGCTCGATCGGCGGCGCTGATACCCGTCGTGACGCCCTGGCGCGCCTCGATGCTCACCGTAAACGCCGTTCCGAGCGGAGGACCGCCGCGACCCGGCGCTTGCATCATCGGGAGATCGAGTCGATCGACGAATTCTTCGCACAGCGCAAGGCAGATGAGCCCCCGCCCATGGACGGCCATGAAGTTGATGGCCTCGGGGGTGACGCGCTCGGCGGCCATCGTGAGATCGCCTTCGTTCTCGCGATCCTCGTCGTCGACGAGAATGACCATCCTGCCGGCTCGAATTTCGTCGAGAGCCTTGTTCACCCGCGTCAGCAGGTCGGGGTCGATGTCGAGACGGTGTGGCGACATTACGGAGGGGGATCTCGCGGAGTTTTACGCGCAGGGCGACGCGTGTAAAGGCGAACCCTACATAAACCCGGAGTTTCGGAGCTTCGCGAGGAGCGCTTCGTCCTCGGAAGGGCCGCCCCCACGATGGGGGAGTAGCTGCGCGACGTAGCGCGCGAGGATATCGACCTCGAGGTTCGCGTCGTCGGTGGGCATCAGATGGCCGAGCATGGTGACGGTCATCGTGTGCGGGATGACGACGATCTCGAACTCTCGCCCGCTGGTGCCGTTGACGGTGAGGCTCACGCCGTCCACCGCGACCGAGCCTTTGGGCGCGACGTAGCGCGCGAGTTCGGCGTCTTGAATCTCGAACCCCAGCTTCAGCGCCTCGCCGACGCGTTCGCGGTTCTTTAGTTTGACCTTGCCGTCGACGTGCCCGGTCAAGATGTGGCCGCCGAGCCTGCTGCCCATGGTGAGCGCGCGCTCGAGATGCACGGCCCCGCCGAGTGGGATGGCGCCGAGGGTCGAGCGCGTCAGCGTTTCGGCGGACGCATCACACTCGAACCCGCCGACGACCACGGTATGCACGGTGAGACAAACGCCGTGTACGGAGATCGACTCGCCGACCACGAGGCGTTCCATCTCCGTCGTGACGAGGAGCCGGGCGCCCGGGCCGCGCGGGGCACGCGCTTTCAGCAGACCCGTCGACTCGACGATCCCGGTGAACACACGGGCGGTGTACTTCGAGGTCGACGACTTGCCAAGCTTTCTTCGCTGAGCGGTTCGCGGCACGGGCCGAGACCCGGACCTCGGTAGCGCGGCTTTTAGTGGGAGCCGAGCAACATCGTCGTCCAAGTAAGCGAACCAATGACGATGAGGGCGAGCGCGCCTACCATGTAGATGGCCATTTTCATGGGCGCATTCTCTGCCATGCCACGCCCACCGCGCAAGCCGCCGATGCGCCTTCTGCCCACATTTCCCTAGAAAACGCGCGCGGGGCGGCAGGAAGGCGACATGTCCTTCTTGAGAAATTCGCTTTTCGACCGTTTCCGAAGGCTGATGTCGCGTCGCGCTGGGAAGAGCATCGGTTGAGCGCGCCACATCCTTTGTGCAGCCGAGGGCGCCTGTGCGGCGCGACCTTCGCGAGGGTGGTGGTCCCGGCGGTCCTGCTTTTAGCGGCCTGCAGCGGCGACAATAGCGTTGCTCTCGATGATGGAGGCGTCGCTCCAGGTGCCGATTCCGGGGTCACCGGAGCAGACGCCGGCTCGCCGGTTGGAAACGCGTACGCGGTAGCTATCGGTCCCGTGACGCTCGCGCCGGGCGAGGAACGCGTGGTCTGCATGGACCGGCGCATGGAATCCGACCACGCCACCGATATCGTCGGCATCAGCTCGGAGCTGACCGAAGGCGGGCATCACCTCGTCTTTTACAAGAGCAACGCAACGGAGGAGACCGCCGCTCCCGTGGCATGCAATTCGTTTCGCGGGTTCTTTGGCGGCATGGCGCCACTTTACATTGCCCAGAAGGCACATTCCGAGCTCCAATATCCGCCCGGAGTTGCTTATTCGCTGCCCGCCGGCCAGATGGTGCGCGTCGAGCTGCACTTTCTCAATACGACGCAGAAGCCACTCGATGTCACCGGTACGGTGCGCCTCCAAGAGGCTCGAAGCGGCGCGGTCATCGAGCACGCCAACCTGCTCTTTTATGGGAACATGAATATCCGCGTCCCCCCGCTCAGCAACGTGACGGTCGGCCCGAGCTTTCACGCTTTTCGCGCAGAAACCCCCCATATTTTCGGCCTAACCGGCCATCAGCACCATCGCGGGACGGGGGTCACGATCGAGCTCTCCTCGTCCCTCACGGGACCTGCGACGCCGCTCTACGCCAATGGCGATTGGGCCGATCCACCGCTCAGGCTGTTCGACCCTCCCATCGTCACCACACCGGGCCAGGGTTTGCGATACTCGTGTACCTATTACAATCCGACGAACCAGACCGTGTCGTTCGGCGAGGGGTTCAACCAAGAGATGTGCTTTCTTTGGGCCTACTATTACCCCGACGAGGGGTTCGAGATCGGTCTCGACAACTAGCTACCGCCGCGGACCGAATCCGGTTTTCCTTGCGAAGTCACCGCGCTGGCTCGCACCTACCTTGGCGCCGCCGCCTGCGCGCCGTCGCCCGACGAGCTCGACCGCCGTGGCCCACGCCTTCCAACTTTGGATCTCGGCGTGCAGGCGAACGCTGGATCGGTGCTAGATCGTAGGGGTTGCTTCGCCTCCTTGATTCTTCGCTGCCGCGACGGAAGCTCGTTCGACTCGGATTGGCTCTCGCAGCGCTGTGCGGATGCTCCCCGATGTACCAATCGGTCTACGAAGGGGACGTGCGCTTCGAGCACTGCTATCGCGTCGACGAAGAGCGCCAGGTTCCCATCAACGACAAGCTGCAATGCTGGCGTGATTGGTCGCATCGCTACAGTCACGGTCAGTCGCGCGATCGCCTCGGCTATGCGCTAGCCCGCGAGCGAACGCTGGCTCAAGCGCTCGCCGCCGGTGCACAAGCTGCACCGCCCGGTGCGGTGGGAATTCCGCCGTGCCCGCTTCCTCAACCGACGAGCGCCTTCGCTCCGCCTCCGCAAACGATGACGCCCGCGAGTGCCCCCGCCGAGCGCATCGCGGCGAGCGCCGTGATGGCAATGCGCACCGGGGCCGCCGGCGATGGGGGTACGAACGCCGAAGGTTCATCGGTCGTCGCATCCGAATCGAGCTCCACCGTCGTCGATGCGCCCGGCGCCAGCTGTACCGGCGCGTGCGGCAAGACATGGAGCGGCTGCAAACAGCAATGCAAAGGCGCCCCCTGCCGCTCGGGATGCGATGAGCATTACCGGACGTGCATGCGAAGTTGCTTCTGATCGAACGCGGCCCGAATTGACGACGCCGGCGCGGAATCTTGACGCATGAAGCGGCGTTGGGATAACCGATGATAGTGAAGGTCGCGCCCGTTTCGCCAAAGCGTGCTCTACCCAAGGCAACGCCGGCGACGGCGCTTCCGCGGGTGCTGCAACCGCGGCGTGCGGCGCCAGCCGATGCGGTGCGACCAACGCGGGCCGAGATCAACCTCGGCCATTTGCGACACAACCTCAAAATGATCAAACGCGCGGCCGGTCGATCGCGCGTTTTCGGCGTTCTCAAAGCCGACGCCTACGGGCACGGTGCTCCCGCGGTGGCGCGCACGTTGGAGCGGACGGGGATCGACGGCTTTTGCGTCGCGCTCCTCGAAGAGGCAGTCGAGCTGCGCGAGGCGGGCATTGGCGTTCCCATCCTCGTGATGGGGGGCTACAACGGCCAGTCTTGGGGCGAGGTGCTCGCTCGCGGCGTGACGCCCGTCATTTACGACGTGGCGCAGGCCGAAGGTCTAGCGCGCGAAGTTCGTCTGGCAGAGGGGCGCTCGGCGCCGGCCGGCGTGCACTTCAAGATCGACACCGGCATGGGGCGTCTCGGTTGCGAGCTCGGTGAGATGCCGAAAGTGCTCGAGCGCCTCCGCGACATCCCCGAGATCCGGATCGAGGGTCTCATGACGCACTTTGCGGGAGCGGACGACGAAACCATCGAGCCCGTCTCCGTGCAGCTCGAGCGCTTCGAACAAGCCGCGAACACCGCTAAAATGCTGGGCATCGCGCCGGAGATTCGGCATGCCGCCAACAGCGCGGCGCTCTTTCGCTGTCGCGAGGCGCGCCTCGATTGGGTTCGCCCGGGAATTGCGCTGTTCGGGGTCGCTCCTCGCTACGGCGAAAAAGTCGACCTGCGGCCGGCGATGTCGCTACGCACGGAGATCGTCGCCCTGCGGCATGTCAAAAAGGGAGACCCCATCGGTTACGGCTGGACGTGGCGCGCCCCTCGCGCGAGCGTCATTGCCACCATTCCTATGGGCTATGCCGACGGTCTTTCGCGCCATCTTTCCAATCGCGGCGCGGTGCTCGTGGCCGGCAAACGGGCCCCCATCGTGGGCACGGTGTCCATGGATCTCACGATGATCGACGTGACCGAGCACCCCGGCGCCGCCATTCGCGACGAAGTGATGGTGCTCGGCCCGCAGCACGGCGCCCTCGGCAAAGACGTCATTACCGCCGCCGAAATCGCCGGGCACGTGGGGACGATCCCCTGGGACATCTTGACCAGCGTCTCCCGCCGCGTCCCCCGCTTTTATCGGGAGCCATAGCGCTATTGCGACATGCGTCCCTCGCCCAGGCGAGGTAAGTAGTCGCCCATGATTCCCCGCTATACGCCGTCCGACTTCGAGACGCTCTGGTCGAGCCGGACCCGCTATGCAACTTGGCTCGAGGTCGAGCTCGCCGCCTGCGAAGCCATGGAGCACGAGAAGCTCGTCCCTTCCGGCACCGCGGCGCGCATTCACGCCAAGAACATCACGCTCGATCCCGACCGCATCGACGACATCGAGCGCACCACGCGCCACGACGTCATCGCCTTTCTCACGCACGTCGAGGAGCTCGTCGGAGCGGACGCGCGCTGGCTCCATCGCGGAATGACGTCGAGCGACGTCGTCGATACGAGCTTGGCGCTCTTGCTCGTGGGCGCCAGCGATGCGCTCGGTGCGCGCTTGGAGAAGCTCGTCGCTGCGCTCGATCGCCGCGCCGCGGAGCACGCGAAAACGCCAATGATCGGGCGTTCGCACGGTATCCACGCCGAGCCGATCACGTTCGGTGTGGCGCTGGCCGGGCATCTGGCGGAGATGAAGCGCGCCCGCGCGCGGCTTTCCGCGGCTCGGACCGAGATCGCAGTGGGCAAAATCGCCGGCGCGGTCGGCACCTACGCGCATCTTTCTCCCGCCATCGAACGGCGCGCGCTCACCGCGCTCGGTCTTTCGGCGGAAACGGTGTCGACGCAGATCGTCCCGCGCGATCGGCACGCGGCGTTTTTCGGCGCGCTCGCGGTCATTGCCGCGGGCATCGAAAGGCTGGCCACCAACGTGCGCCATTGGCAGCGCACCGAAGTGGGCGAAGCAGAAGAACGCTTCACGGCCGGGCAAAAAGGATCGAGCGCCATGCCGCACAAGCGCAACCCCATTTCCAGCGAGAACCTCTGTGGCCTTGCGCGCATGGTGCGTGCCTACGCCCTCCCCGCGCTCGAGAACGTGGCGCTCTGGCACGAGCGTGACATTTCACATTCCTCGGCCGAACGCATGATGGCCCCCGACGCGACGACCACGCTCGGATACATGCTCGACCGCGCGACGACGCTCGTCGACGGGCTCGTCGTCTATCCCGACGCCTTGAAGAAGAATCTCGAACGTACGGGAGGTCTGTTCTTCAGCGAAGGCGTGCTCTTGGCGCTCGTCGAAAAGGGTATGGCGCGCCAAGAGGCGTACGTACTCGTCCAGCGCAACGCGATGAAAACCATCGAAGGCAAGGGAGGCTTTCGCGAGAACCTCCAAGGGGATGCGGACGTCGCGTCCCGCCTTTCGCACGCCGAGATTGAGCGCGCCTTCGACCTCGAACACGCGCTCCGTCACGCCGAAGAAATCGTCAGGCGCGCCCGCGCCTGACGATGCCGAGCCGCCGCAAGCGGCGTCGCGCCGGAAGCAGCAGGGACAGGCCGACCATCAGCAGCGCGCTTCCCGACGCGGAATGGCGGTGCGCGAGGTTGCAGGCGCATGCGTCAGCATCATCGGTGCCGGGCGCGCCCGCGCTGCCTCCGGTTGCCGGGCCGCTGCCGGCGGACGAGCCGCCGCTGCCGCCGCCGCCGCTGCCGCCGCCGGCGCCGCCACTGCCGCCAGTGCCGCCGCTGCCGGTGCCGCCGTCGGTGGTCCCTCCCGTCGGCCCGCTCCACGTTCCCGTGACGACGAGCGCGAAGTCTTGGCCATCTTGCACGATCGAGAACGGCGTGACGGTGATGGTGTAGTCGCCGTCCGTAGGCGCGCGGAGGAGCACCTGCTCGACGTTGTTGCGCCGGTCCGGCATGCCCCCCGTCGAGGAAGCGCCTTCGGCGAACACATTGCCGAGGTACGTCTCGCCGGGCCCCTTCACCGTGAGATCGAGATCGTTGACGAGACGCGCCGCGTTCCACGTCGAAGGATCGTCGACGTTCGGCTGCTCTTTAGGGGGCGAATCGGGCACCCCGGGAAAGTCGGTCCACGTCAGCGTCACTTTGAGGGGTTGCCCCGCCGTGACCGCCTTCAGCGTGTACGTCACCGGGGTCGTCGCTCCGGCGGCCATCGTCTCACGGTGATCGTCGACCATGAGTTTGCGTGTTCCGTCGGCGAAAACGAGCGATTGATCGAGGCGAATCCGACCCCACCCTTGCTCGTGGGATGGGATGGGCGAGATCGGCCCCCCGGTATTGTCGACACCCGTCATCGACACACCAGAATTGATCACCATCGCTTTCATGAGGGCCGCGGTGGGGGTCAGCTTGTCGGCGTCGTTCTTGGCGCCTGACGGGTAAAACCCTTCCGTGAAGTACTGGCGCACGAGCGCCGCGGCGCCGACGGCGACCGGCGCGGCGTACGACGTGCCGCCACCGCCGCTCGTGCCGCAGTTGACCGCCGTTCCCACGTTGCCATTGCTGCCGGCGGAGTTATTGGAACCCGGCGTGATGATGTCAGGTTTGATGCGGCCGTCCGCCGACCAGCCGCGCGAGGAAAACCCGGATAGATTCTCGTCGCTGGCGTTGGCGCCGCTGTTGACGCGCGCGCTGCCGACGCCCAAGCCGTTCTTCATGATGGCGGGGCTGCCCATCGAGAAGTCGGCATTGACGACGCCGGCATCGGTCCGGACGGTGCCATAGTTGCCGGCGGCGAACACGATCAAGAAATCTTTGTGCGTCCACATGAAGTGGTCGACGTCCACGGTGCGCTCGCTGTAATTCGATTGCAGATAAGCCGGCCTCGCCTCCTCGTTGTCGCCATACGAGTTGTTGTGGATGCGAGCGCCTTGCGCGTACGATTGTTCGAACACCGGCTCGAGGTTGATGAGGGGGCAACCGATGCCGGGAAGCTCGGCGCAGAGATCGGCCGGCGCACCGAGATAAGCCCCATCCTGGATCACGATTTTGGCGGCCGGCGCGATGGCGTCTTCCGCGGCGTACGTCGCCGGGTTCATGTCGCTGTCGCCCACCATGTTCCCGGCCACGTGGGTGCCGTGACCCATGGTGTCCCATTGCGCCAAATCGGTGGGCGTCTCGCATTTTGCGCCCATTGGGTACTGTTCGCACGAGTAAAGAAAATCGTACGCCACGATTTTGCGGTGCGTGGAACCCGTCATCGTGCCGTAGCCGCCCGCTTGCGACCACGTATTGGTGACGGGCAGATCGGTATCGTTGAAATAACAAGAGTTGGCATCGAGGCCGGTGTCGATCTCGGCGACGATCTGGCCTTCGCCGCGGATGCCATGCTCCCAAATCGGCGTCTCGGCCATTCCGTGTCCTTGAGTGCCTGACTGCATGGTTCCGACGAGCCGGTCGTTCAGCAGACCGATGCGATGAATGCGCTCGAGGAAGAAGAGATCGCTGCGCTCGGCGAGCACGCGCACGTCGGTGGCCACCGTTTCAATCGGGAAGAGAACGGAAAGGCGCCCGAACGCGCCGGCCACGCCGTCGCCCATGACCTTGCCCCCGCGCGCTTCGACCGCGGCGCGTACGGCCGCGCGATCGCGACCGGGCATGACATGGACCATCACCGGAATTTGCGGCGAGTTGGTGCTGACCGCGAGCATTTCCGGCAGAAGCTCGCGCGAAATACGATCGACTGGCATGTACGGCACGACACCGATCATTCCCGCAATGGCGCGATCGGGCGCCCCCGCGGGCCGTTCCAGAAGCAACGCGTCGTAAGGCAGGTACGCCACCTCGCGGTAACCAGCTACGACGAGCGCGCGCCGCGCGGCCGGCGTGATGCGGCCGTCGAACTTCGCGATCACGAAGGGTTGATCGGCAGAGGAGAGCGCCGCGGCAGACTCGTCCGCTTTCGCGGCGGCAAAAGCGATGCGCCGTCCTCCGGGCGTTTCGACGAACGCGCGATCGGATTCCGCCACGGGAGCTGCGGGAGCACTGCATGCGAGCGCACTGGGAATGACCAGCGCGGGAAGGAGCCACCTACCGAACAGCGTCGCGGAGCGGACGTTCATCAACATGCGCATCCTCCTTGGGAGGACCGCACCATAGACTTCACTCACGCTCGAGGGTCAAGCGCTTCGTATGGCTCTGCGCGTCGAAATCGAGCGGTGCGTCATGCGCGGCGTCGTGCGTCCGCCGGTCCCACGCGATGCGCGCGATGATGCCGAGGATCACGACGACGTGCCATGGGCGCACGCCGCTCGTCTCGTCGCCGTAGACAGGTCGCACCGGGACGTCGCGAATTCTCAGGCCCTGTGCAGCGATTTTGCCGAGGAGATCATTGGGATACCCGTAGCGGGGGAAGACCGCGTCGAGATCGATCTGCCGGGCGGCGCGCGCCGAGATGACTGTGTAGCCGCACTGACTGTCGGAAAGCGACGACAACCGCGCAGCGCGCCGCGTCAATGCCGACAGCGCGTGGCCGGCGATGGACCTTTCGACCGGAATGACGCGATGTGCCTCGGGGTGGCTGAACCGATCGCCTTTCGCATAGTCCGTTTCGCCACGCACGACCGGCAGGGCGAGCCCCGCCAAATCTTCGGGGTGCATCTGCGCGTCACCGGCCATCACGCCGATGGCGAGCGCGCCGGCTTCGAGAGCGAGACGATAACCGGTGACGATCGCTGCGCCGACCCCGCGGTTGGCGCGGTGGCGGTGGACGCGAATACGCCCGTCGGCGAGCGCGCTCGCGACTTGGAACGTCCGGTCGGTGCTCGCGTCGTCGATGACCACGACATCGTCGACAAAGCTCGGCATCGTGATGAGCGTTCTTTGCAAAAGGCGCTCTTCGTTGTGGGCGGGCACGACCACCGCCAATCGGGCTCCTTCGAGCATCGGATGTTCGTACGGTGGCGGCGAGCCTGGGGCAAGCCGTTTGCGCGGCGCGCGCGAGGGGGCTAGTTTCGGCCCCGGCCATGACTCGCCGAGCCAAGCTTCTCTTGATGGCCGGCTTGGGGCTCGTTCTCTACGGCGCGTTCGTCGTGACGAGTCACCTCACGTTTCCGAAGGAAACGACGCCCGAGGGGGCCTATGCGCGCATCGTGATCGCCATCACGAAGGGCAACCCGCGCGACGCTTTCGCTTATCTCGAGACGCAGGCGCAATGGGCTTCTTACACCGTTCGCGACTATCGCACCAAAGCCGCGGCCCTCGTGGCGCGCGACTACCCCGAGCCGGAGCGGAGCGCGCTCCTCGCTTCGTACCGGGGGCAGGCCGACGTGCCCGACGGCGCCGACACTTGGCTGACGCTGGCCGAGAATCGCGGGTGGATCGCGCGCCTGCGCAAGGACCTCTCCGGCACGAAACGGGTCGAAGTCGCGGGCGAGCGTGCCACGGTCGAAACCGCGCGCGGCACCCGCTACGCTTTTCGACGGCGGGAGAACGGGATTTGGGGACTCACCACGTTCACCGCCGAGCTCCTGTCCGAAGCAGAGAAGGCAGCGCGCGACTACGAGATGGTGACGAAATCAGCGCGTGACTACGAGCGCGCGCGATCGGCGTCGGCGGTGCCGTGACGCTCGAGCGCGGCGAAGCTCCCCGCGTCTTGCCCGGTCGCGACTGGCAGACCGGCAGCTGCCCATCCCTCTTCGACGAGGTTGCCGAACGCGCCGCGCGCACCATCGATGCCCGCGCGCTGATCGACGACATCGGTGAACCCGGCGCTGCAAAGCAGCTCGACGGCGCGGAGCGATCGGACGCCAGTTGCACAACCGACCACGATCTGCGCGTTCTTCTGAAAAAGGCGGCCCATCATCGCCAAAAACTCCGCCGTCGTGGGTGGCCCGCCCCGAAGACCGCCCGCGGGCAGCGGTACGTTCAGCGCGCCCACCGGATGTAGGTCATGAAACTCCTCGACGCTGCGGACGTCGACGTAAACGTAGCCGAGATCGAGTAGGCTTTTCGCTTCGCTCGGCGATACACGGCGAAGGCTGCCGGCACTGCCCTTGACCGGTTCTCGATCGTCGACCACTAAAACTCCTCCGCCGTCTTTTCCCATGACCACGACAGAAAATCACCCCGACGTCGGGACGTCCCCCCTCGGTGCTCCCCCGCGCGGCAACGAGCTCCGGGTGGTCCCCCTCGGAGGACTCGGCGAAATCGGGATGAACTGCCTCGCGCTCGAGCAGGCGGACGGCGCGCTCATCATCGACTGCGGCATCACGTTCCCCGACGATGACGTCGGTATCGATACCTATCATCCTGACTTTTCGTACCTCACAGCACGACGGGACCGACTGGCGGGCATCTTTCTGACGCACGGACACGAGGACCACGTCGGTGCGCTGCCCTATTTGCTCCAGCGGATCAAACTCCCCGTCTGGGGGCCACCCCACGCGCTCGCGGTCGCCAAGCATCGTCTCCACGAACGTGGACTCGATCCCAGTCAATTCGAGTTCATCACCGTTTCTCTGCGTCTGCCGTACAAAGTGGGGCCCTTCGAGGTCGAGCCCATTCGCGTCGCGCATTCGATCACCGACGCCACCGCGCTCGCCGTCCGCACGCGCGCCGGCATGGTGATCCACACCGGCGACTTTCGCTTCGACCCCGACCCGCCCGACGGCGAGACCACCGACGAAGCGCGGCTCGCCGCGCTCGGAGAAAGCGGCGTCCGCCTTCTTCTCTCCGACAGCACCAACATCGACTCGCTCGGTCCCCACGCGAGCGAGACGGAGGTCGGTGAGAAGCTCGAGCAACTCGTGCGCGAGGCGAGCGGGCGCGTGGTGGTGGGGATGTTTGCCTCCAACGTGCAGCGCTTGCGGATGATCGGCGATCTCTGCCGGCGCGTCGGTCGCCATTTGTGCCTCTTCGGGAGGAGCATCGAGCTGCAAGTCAAATGGGCGCACGAGATCGGGCGTCTCAATTGGCCGAGCGATCTCGTCATCGCCAAGGGCGAAGCGGCTTCGTTTTCGCCGGGCAAGCTTCTCGTGCTCGCCGGCGGCACCCAGGCCGAACCTGGCTCGTCGATGACGAGGCTCGCTGCGCGCACGCACCCCTTTTTGGCGCTCACACCAAGCGACCTCGTCGTCTTCTCGAGCCGCATCATTCCCGGCAACGATCGACCCGTCTTCGCAATGATCGCCGATTTTTTGCGGCAAGGCGTGACGGTCAAAAATTGGATCACCGATCCCACGGTGCATACGAGCGGCCACGCCCATCGCGCCGAGCAGAGGAAGATGCTCGAGCTGGTTCGACCGCGCGCGTTCATTCCCGTGCACGGAACGCGTCACCACCTCGAACGGCACGCCGAGCTCGCGCGACAGAACGGCGTGAGCGAGGTGCTCGTCATCGAGAACGGCGACGTCGCCGAGGTGAGCGACGCGCGTTTATCCCCCGCGGGAAAGATCGGTGTCGGCCGCGTCGCGACCTGGGAGGGAATGCCCATCGCCAGCTCGGTGCTGAAAGAGCGTCGCTCGCTCGCTCGTGCCGGCATCGTCAGCATCGGGCTCGTCGTGGACGCCAACGGGCGCGTCCTCGCTCCGCCTTCGGTACAAGCGCGCGGGGTCATGGCCGACGAAGCCGAGCCGGCTACCCTCCGCTTTTTGGCGCTCGAGATCGCGAGAGCGCTGGAAAACGGCAGCGCGCGCGATGACGGCGCGACAGGGGAGCTGGCACGCCTGGCCGCGCGGCGCGCGATCGAAGGCAAAACGGGGAAAAAGCCGCTCTGCCTCGTGAACGTGACGCGGCTCGAACGCTGAGAGCTCGTTCGAGCCGCGGGCCTGCGCCGGTGCGCTCTTTACGCGGTGGGGACGCTGGGACTGCGGAAGATCTCGACCTTGGTCAGGACCACGTCCTTGACGGGGCGATCGGATCTGCCCCGCGCGACGCGCGCGATCTTGCTGACGATGTCGAGGCCAGCCACCACTTTGCCGAAAACCGAATGGCGGTTGTCGAGGTGCGGCGTGTCGCGCTCGGTGATGAACCACTGCGATCCGTTCGACGCCGGCCCCGAGTTGGCCATCGACAAGGTGCCGGCACCGGTGTGGCGCAGCTCGGGGTGAAACTCGTCGGCGAATTTGTATCCCGGCCCGCCCGTGCCCCATCGGCTGGCCGAGCCCTCGTCGGTGTAGCGGCTGAGCGGGTCGCCGCACTGGATCATGAAGTCGGGGATGACGCGGTGAAAACGCACGCCGTCGAAGAGGGGCACGCCTTTCTGCGCGTCACCCGTTTTGGGATCTTTCCATTCCATGGCTCCGGTCGCGAGCCCGACGAAATTGGCGACCGTCTTGGGGGCGCGCTTTTCCTCGAGCTTGAGGACCATGGTGCCTTCCGACGTGGAAAAGCGCGCGTAGAGATCACCGCTGCCGGGAACGTCGATGGAGGGAAATTGCGGTTCGCCGAAAATGCCCATGCTCGTCTCCTTGAAAGGGGGGCCGAGGTTAGCACGCCGAACGCGCGACGAAACGCCAACACGCGTCCCCTGCGTCTTTGTGCTGGCCTCGTGTTTCGCGCGCGGGCGCGGTTGCTTCGCGTCGCTACGTCACGTGCTTTCGAACAGCACGGCCATGCCTTGCCCCACGCCGATGCACATCGTGGCAAGGCCCACCTTGGCGCCGCGCGCTCTCATCGCGTGCACCAGCGTGCCGACGATGCGCGCACCGCTCGCACCGATGGGATGGCCGAGGGCGATGCCTCCGCCGCGCACGTTGACGCGCGCCGGGTCGAGATCGAGCCCGCGTTGGCAAGCGATCACCTGCGCCGCGAAGGCCTCGTTCAGCTCGACGAGATCGACATTGGGCACGCGCAGACCGGCTCGCGCGAGCGCTTTTTTGGTGGCGGGGATGGGCCCTTCCCCCATGTAGTTGGGATCGACGCCGACCGTCGCTCCGGCCATCACGCGCGCGATCGGCTGCACGCCAAGCGCTTTGCAACCTTCCTCGCTAGCCAGACACACCGCGGCCGCACCATCGTTGAGCGGCGAAGAGTTGCCCGCCGTGACCGTGCCACCCTTTTTGAAAGCAGGCTCCAGCTTGGCGAGCTTCTCGAGCGTCGTGTCGGCGCGAATCGATTCGTCGCGCGTCAACTGAGTGATGGCGCCTTTTTCGCCCGGCACCGGCACGGACACGATCTCGTTCGCGAATGCGCCCGCGTCCCAGGCGGCAGCCGCTTTTTTGTGCGATTGCAAGGCGAGCTCGTCCTGCTCTTCCCGCCGGATGTCGAACTTTTTGGCGACGTTCTCTGCCGTGTCGCCGAGGCCGATGAGCTCGAAGCGCTCGGCCATCTTGGGATTGGGATAGCGCCAGCCGAGCGTCGTATCGTAGATGACGGGCGGCGTGCGGCCGAACGGCTCGCTGGGCTTGGCCATCGAATACGGCGAGCGGGTCATGTTCTCGACTCCGCCGGCAATCACGACATCGGCGTCGCCGAGCGCGATCATCCTCGCGCCGTCCTGCACGGCTTCGAGGCCCGACCCGCAGAGTCGATTCACCGTCACCGCGGGAACGTCGTACGAAACGCCCGCCAAGAGGAGCGCCATGCGCGCCACGTTGCGGTTGTCTTCGCCAGATTGGTTGGTCGCGCCGAAGATGACGTGATCGAGGTGCTCGAAGAGCGCGGAGTGTCGCTCGCCTAGCGCACGGATCACGTGTGCGGCGAGGTCATCGGCGCGCACCCGCGCCAGACCTCCGCGGTACTTGCCGATAGGCGTTCGGATGGCATCGACGACGTACGCAGTTTTTCCAAGTGCCATCGTTGAGATCTACCTCACTCGGTGGGCGCGAGCACGTGCGCTACTCGCGGATCTCCGTCGCTGGTGCGCCACCGCTCGTAGCCATGGGCGCCTCGCAGGTGAGGCACTTTTCGGGAACGTGTTTCTTTTCGTAAACCTCGCCGCAACGTTTGCACGACCGGGCGTCACGTTCGAAAGAGATGATGGCGCCAGAAGCCTTGCAGCGGCGCCCGGCGAGCTGGATTTTCTCGACGGAGAGCGTTTTGCCATGTTCGTCGGTGCCGGCCAAGATCGACGGCGTCTGCTCGGGCGGCACTTTGACGCGCTTGGGAATGCGGGCCATCGCCTCTTTGAGGATCCACCCGGCCGCCCCCGCGTGATGCCGGAGCGGGGCAACGATGCGTTTGTTGGCCCCCTCGACCACGATCCGATCGTTTCCCTCCAAACCGATCTGGTCGATCTCGAACCAGTAGATGCGTTCGGGTTGGCTTTCCCCACGCTCGACCGCGACCCCGGCGTCGCCCACCCGGATGGGTAGACCGTCCGAAGCGCCCATCAGCGCCGCGGTGATCACGCCGAGGATACCGACGCCGAAGAGGTACGGCCCTACCTCCATGGGAACGTCGTGCACCCACGTCGCGTAGGTAGCCGCACCGAGCGCGGCGACACCGAGACCGCCAATGAGCGCCTGAAAATTGGCGCGCGCGCCGGGCTCGGCCTCGAAGCGTCGCTCCTTCAGCTGGCCAGCGTCTGTTTTTCCGTGGGCATTGTGATCGTCAGTCATGTCCAAAATCGTCCGTTCGGGGCCGGAGTTCGACAGTCTGGATAGCAGTACTTCGTCAGCTTCTCTCTGGCTAGGCGCTGCATAGCAAATGTACGCGCCCGCGTCGCACGGCTACGATGACCCTGCGATGCAAGCCCGGACCCTGCTTCTCGCCGTTCCGTCGCTGGCCATGGTGGTGGTCGGGATCGCGATGTTCGGACCGGGCGCGGTGCAGCCGTTCGACGGCGCGCGCATCCGGGGGGGCCCAACGGAGGGGCTCCGCCGTCTTTCCTGGCGCATCACCGTGCTCGAACGGTTTCGCAGCATTGATTCGACCCGCGACATCGGGGCGATCGCGGTGCGTGCCCGCAACGGAGACCAGAGTGAGGCACGCGCCCGTTGTCAAACGCGCAACGATGGAACGTGCGACGTCATGCTCGACTTTTCTGCCGACGTCAGCGGACCCATCCACGCCGCCGTTACCGCCGAAGGGGACGGCGCGATCTTAGCGGAGGGGGATTTCGCCGGGAACACTGCGCAATGGGGTCAGGCCCCCGGGCATCCCGCGCGGCTCCTCGGGAAAGCGAGCGGAGACTTCACTGTCGATGTGGATGCGCGCCGCGGCGTTTTTGCCGCGCCTTTTCGCGACGATCTCGTGGTGACCGTGCACGACGGCGATGCCCCTCTTCGCGACGCGAAGGTCACGCTGCGCACCGACGCCGCCGATCTCGACAACGCGCCGGCATCGAACGACCCCGAGACCAGCCTCACGCTCGTTTCGTCCGAGCGCGGCGAAGTCACGTTCGGCGTGGCGCCGCGCATGCACACGGTCGCCGTCGACATCGAAGTGACGGCACTCGGCCGCAGCGCGGCGTGGCACGGCATTTTACCGGTCGTCCCGGGCGCCATTTGGCTCGACCCCACCTCGTATGCCAACGGCGCGATCAGGGTGTGGACGCCCGTCCCCCGCGACGTCGCTTATGTCACGCTGGCGACGCCGAGCGCCCGCCTTTGGGGCGGGGTCATCCCGCTCGTTTCGAGTGACCCGCGCGGACCTCGTGGCCACATCGATTGGCCGGCAGGGACACGAGCGCCCGAAACCGGCACGCCTGAGCCGATGTGGGTCACCCTTTCGAGCGATCCGCTCCAAACGAGCGCCGGCACGGTCGGCTGGCCGGTTTCCCGCGCGAGCTGGCCGGTTCACCCGACGGCCATCCTCGACGAGCGACCCTTTCGCGACCTGCTCCTCCTCGACGGCATGCCAGCCGCCGAGCAGCGTGACCGCGCACGTCGCTACCGCGCGCGCTCCCTGTCGGCGGTGGCCCTCGGAGCCGCCGCCCTTTTGGAAGGTGTGCTTTTGGCGCACGGAGCGCAGGCCCGCGGTTTCCGCGCCTGGGCTTGGACAGCCATCGCCATTGCCACCGTCGCACTCGCCTTTGCCGCGATCGGCGTGGTCGTGATGTGGAAGACGACGGGGTAGCCGCCCCGCGTGGTCCCGCGCGCTGCCGGGCGGGGGATAGCGTTTGCCGCCGCGATGGACTACGTCAGACCTCGCCTCCCATGATCGTTCTGGTCGTAGCGCTCGCACCGCTCTTACTGGGCTTTTTGCTCATCGTCCTCATCGCGCGCTACTCGCCCAACGTTCCGCGCCAGGCGTCGCTCAGTCCGGGTGAAACCCTCGACCATCGCCCCCCCATCACGCCCGACGAGTTCGAAGACATCATCCAGGAGCTTATGCAAGCGCTAGGGATGGAAATCGTCTTTTCCGCCCAGGGGACAGGAGGGGTACTCGAGCTCACCTGTCGCGATCCGCGCCCCCTGACCGGTGGTCGCATCCTTGTGCACGCCTCGCCCGTCACTGCCTCCGGGCAGACGGACGCCGCCGAGGTGCTCGGGTTTGCCGACGGCGTGCGCGGAGACATGGGGGCCCTCAAAGGGATTTTCATCTCCGCGGCCGGATTCACCGACGAAGCACACGCCGCGATGCGCTCGACGCCGGCCCAAGTCGAGCTCGTCGATGCGAAAAAGCTCGTCGAGCTGGTCCGCGAACACTTGCCCGATCGCGCCCCCTTGCTCGAAAGTTACCGTTCCTTCAGCGGCGAGGGGCGGCGCCACGTGCGTGCCAATCGCGCGTCCGGCGACGACGACCCTACAGGCGGCGACCCGGCAAGAAACTGACGCAGCGGGGGTCAGTCGTGGGAGGACGCTTACCAGCACGCTTGCGCAGCTTGCTCGCGGGGCGAGGGTTCGGATAAAACGGAAAGCTAAAGTCGCGAAGTCGGAGCGAAATGCCCTAGAATGCGACTCAGCCCCGAGCGGCCACGCAGTATGCGGGCCGGGACGGCAAACACCCTAGAACGCGACAGCTGATGAGAACACGTTGGCCGGAGGCACGATGGTCAATCCGCAGATGGTGATGTACGAGGAGGAGTTCAACCAGATCCAGACCGTGGTGGATCGACTGGTGAAAGACGCGAACTCCAAGGTCGTGTTCATCGTCGACAAGAACGGCCAACTCATCGCGGCGAGCGGCGATGTCGACAACCTGGACACGACGTCGCTGGCGTCGCTGACCGCCGGCAACATTGCGGCCACGGGGGGGATGGCGAAGCTGCTCAAAGAAAACGAGTTCGCCACTCAGTTTCACGAGGGAGAGAAAGCCAATATCCACATTCAATTGGTCGGGAATCGGGTCATCCTGGTCGTGATCTTCGATTCCAAATCGAGCCTCGGTCTCGTTCGCTTGCGCGTCAAAAAAGCAAGCGAAGAGCTGAACGGCATCTTCGAATCCCTCCTCAGGAAAGTACAGGAGCCTGGCGCCGACTCGCCCTTCGCCGAAATTACGGATGAAGACATCGACAACCTCTTCAACGACTGAAAGAGGCACGACCGATGAGCTTTATCAATTACATGGCTAGGGAGATTAACTGCAAAATCGTCTATTACGGGCCCGGTCTCTGCGGCAAAACGACCAACCTGCAGTACATCTACGAGCGCACCAACCCCGAAGCGAAGGGCAAGATGATCTCGCTTGCCACCGAGACGGAGCGCACCCTCTTTTTCGATTTCCTCCCGCTTTCGCTGGGCGAAATCAAAGGGTTCAAAACACGGTTTCACCTCTACACCGTGCCCGGTCAGGTCTTCTACGACGCGAGCCGCAAGCTCATCTTGAAGGGCGTCGACGGCGTGGTGTTCGTCGCCGATTCGCAGATCGGGCGCATCGAAGCCAACCTCGAGAGCCTCGAGAACCTGCGCACCAACTTGGGCGAGCAGGGTTACTTGCTCGACAAGCTTCCCTACGTCGTCCAGTACAATAAGCGCGATCTGCCCGAGGTAGCGTCGGTCGAAGAGCTGAAGCAACTGCTCAATCCCACCAACGTGCCCGAATTCGAAGGGGTGGCGCGCACCGGGGTGGGGGTGTTCGACACGTTGAAGGCGGTGGCCAAGCTCGTGCTCACCGAGCTGCGCCGCGGCGGATCGTAGTCATTCGAATCGGTAAGACAGCGAGAGACCGGCGATGAGCCCGACGTCGCCCACCTGGTAGACGTCGCGATCGGTGTACTTGAACTGGTAGAGAAGCGGGTGAACCTCCGCCCCCACGCTCGCGCCCACGACCCATCCTGCGCCGAGGCGAACGTCGGCCTCGGCGAGAAGCGCGACGGCGATCCAGAACATTCGATTTTGGGCGTCGCGGGTGAGACCGCTGCCCCTACCCTCCAGGGCCAACCGACCGATATCGACTGAAGCGTAAGGGCGCAGCTCGACTGCCCCCGCCCGAAGCCGCAACGGCGAAGCAAAGAGTCGAACCACGGTGAGCTGTGCGGTCATTTCCGTGTTGGGCACGATGTGATCGGTGCTTGCCGCGCCGGTGAGCGTCGCTTCCACCATCGCGCCGAGCGCGGGTTGCCAAAGCGACGACCCGTCGCGAGCAACTTCGAAACCCGCTCCCGCTCCGTAGAGCGAAACGGGCAGGATCTGCGTGCGAATCGAGGCTTGTCCGCGAACGACAAGGTTCCACGTGGGGGAGCGCGCGTCATGCACGGGCACGGCGAGGGGCTCGGCGGTGGAAGGGCGCGGCGAGCCTGCGGCGCGTTGCTGCGCGGCCCCCCCTTCGGAGCGCGTATCGGACGAGTCGGGCCCGGCGGCGACGGCAGCAACGAGCGCAAGCGCCTCGGCGACCTCCACGCAGGTGGCGCCGCTGACTTCTCGTTCGAGCGCGCTCCCTTCCACGTCGAGAATGCGAAGTCGACCGGTTGCGTCGCCGTTCTCCGCCTGTTCGAATCGCACGACGAAGATGCGTCCTGGCTCACCCGCTCGCGTCAATCGAATGCCGGGAGCACGGTGCTGCAAGCGCCGCCAGAATTCCTCGCTGCTCGGGCACCCAGCAAAGCCCTCGACCCGCACGGCGACCGCCTCGAGCGCGGAGTCGCGGCTCGCGGCCGGCTGCGCTGAACCTGTGTGCGCAACGGTTGCCACCATCGCCAACGACAAGAACTGACGTCCGGCGCGCCTCATTTTGAACGAGGATGAGGCATAAGGCGCGATGCTTCAAGGACGACTGCTCAAGGGATAGGTGGCGTCGGTTGCGACCACGACGGGTTGCGACTGTCCTCTGGCCCCGATGTCAGGACGCATGGCTGAGAGTCGACGGCAGAGATGATGGCAATGACCGCCCTGTTGGTGGCGCGCTCGAAGCGGTGGTACGCGAGCACCAAGCCGGTGCCCCAAGTAGGCCGCTCGGACTGCAAACCGTCGACCGGTGTAATTCGACGCCCTTTGCAATATTGGCTGTTCGTTGCGAAGGGTGACATCCAAATCGATATGGCGTTTGATGCGCCATCGCACGAGAGGGAAGCGGCCACGTCGACGCCGGACGGTGATACTGCCGGGGTTCCGACGTAAGGCATGTGGCCTCCCGCGATCGGATGAACATCGGTACCGTCGAGCTTGACGGCGAAGATCCCGCTGGCTTCGAACGCGAGCTCGGTGCCATCGACGCTGAACGCAGGCCACCGGTAGGCAACTGGGGCATCGGCTACCGTCACGACGAGTCGTTCGCCCGTTCCATCCGTCTTGATGATGTAGATCGCAGCGCCGCTGTGGAACGCTACCCACTGGCCGTCGCGCGAGAAAGACGATTCGTCGGCGCCTTCCGGGCGGTGCGTCAATTGCGTCGCGCTAGGCGGATCGAAGTTGAGGATGAAGATTTGCGATTTGCCATCGACCATGGACGTGTACGAGAGCCGCGTGCCGTCGTAAGAAAAGGACGGCTCGCGGTCCACGTTCATCCCTTTGGTCAGCTGCGTGAGCCCCGAACGATCGGGATGCATCATGTAGAGATTGCGATTCAAGCCGTCACGATCGGAATCGAAGGCGATCCACAACTCGCGATCGACCATCGCCAAAACGGAGGCGCATCCCGGCTGCGTTCCCGGCGCCCCGTCGGCGGCATCGGGCTGACCTCCCGTCGCTCCTCCGATGCCCGCGGCGCCATCGCTCATCGACGTTCCTCCGGCGCCCGCGTTTCCTCCCTGGCCCGACGCTCCCGACATGCCATCGGTCGTCGATGCGTCCGCCGCGCCGCCGCTGCCGGTCGCCGCGCTGTCCACCGCAGCATCGCTCACCGACGTGCCCGACGTGCCACCGTTACCCGGGCTGCCCGCATCGCCACGACCCGCGTTGCCCGCCGCACCGCCGATGCCGGCTCCGTCGCGCGAGTCGGCTGTGCTCATTGCGTCTCTGTCATTGGGCACATCACGGATCGGTGTCGGATCGCTGCATGCGGCCAAGACGCACGCCGCCCAACCCCAACGGCTCATTTTTGACGAGGCCATGATCATCTCCACGCGACGCGATAGCGCAACCCGGGCGTTCATTGCGACCACGACGGGTTGCGGCTGTCCTCGGGCCCCGACGTGAGCATGCAAAACTGAGAGTCGACCGCCGACGCCATGGCGAGAATCGCCCTGTTGCTGGATCGATCGAAGCGGTGGTACGCGACCACGAACCTGGTACCCCACGTCGGATGGTCGGACTGGAAACCGTCGATGGGCGTAATTCGACGGCCCTCGCACTGGTGGGTGGTGGTGGCGAACGGTGACATCCAGATCGATGCGAAAAACTCTCCGGCGTCGCAGCCGTGACCACAGGCTACATCGACGCCGGACGGCGATACCGCGGGTACGCCGAGGCCAGCCGCGATGAGGCGAAGACCGGTGCCGTCAACTTGGATGGCATTGATCCCTTCCCCCCAGAACACGATCTCGGTGCCGTCGGCGCTGAAAGCCGGCCATTGGTAGGGATTGGAGTTTGCGGGCGCCAATGCGGCCACTCGTTCGCCGGTTCCATCCGTCTTGATGACGTAGACGGAGAGACCGCTGTGGACCGCCAGCCACTGGCCGTCGCGCGAGAAAGACGATTCGTCAGCACCTTCCGGGCGCTTCGTCACCTGAACCGACGTACGCGTCGCGAGGTCCATGATGAAAATCTGCGGTTTTCCCGCGACCACCGAAGTGTACGAGAGCCGCTTGCCGTCGTAAGAAAACGACGGCTCGCGATCGCCATTCGCGCCTTTGGTGAGCTGGGTGAGGCCGGTGCGATCGGGATGCATCATGTAGAGATTGCGATTCGAGTTGTCGCGATCGGAATCGAACAGAATCCACGACTGGCGATCGACCATTGCCAAAATCGCCGCGCACCCCGGCTGTGTTCCCGGCCCCCCGTCGCCCGGATCGGGCTGACCACCCGCGGCGCCGCCGGTGCCCACCGCGCCGTCGCTCGTCGACCTTCCCCCGGCGCCCGCGCCGCCTCCCTGACCCGACGCGCCCGCGGTTCCCTCGGTCGTCGATGCGTCCGCCGCGCCACCGCTCCCGCCGGTTGTCGTGCGATCCGTCGCGGCGTCGCTCGCGAATGCCCCCGACGCGCCGCCACTGCCCGACGCGCCGTCACTGCCCGACGCGCCGCGACCCGCAATGCCCGCGGCTCCGCCGGTCGCGGCAGTTGCACCAGCACCCGCTGCGCCACCGTCACCCGCGGCGCCGCCGGCATCGGCCGCGTTCATCGTGGCTGCGTCGTTGCGCGCCTCGCGGATCGGTGGCGGGGAACTGCAGGCGGCCAAGCCCCACGCCACCCAACTCCAGCGCGTGATTCTCGACCGGATCATAAAGTGCTCGGTTGTGACCACGACGGGTTACGGCTGTCCTCCGGTCCGGAGGTGAGGATGCAAGGTTGAGAGTCGACCGCCGAGATCATGGCGATGACCGCCCTGTTCGTAGCTCGATCGAAGCGGTGGTACGCGAGGACGATGCTCGTGCCCCAAGTAGGATGCACGGACATGAAATCGTCGACAGGAGTGATTCGACGGCCTCTGCATTGATCAGTGGTCGTTGCGAACGGTGACATCGAGATTGCGGCGGTCCAAAAGGGCCCGAGGGCGTCGCATCCGATCGAAGACGCGATGTCTACGCCGGACGGCGAAATGGCCGGCGTCGCGCCTGTGCCGGTCGAGCGAATGCCGGTACCGTCGAGCTTGACGGCGTTCGTCACGTGCCCGTTGAACACGAGCTCGCTACCATCAGCGCTAAAAACTGGAGACCGATTGGCGTTGGCGTCGTCGAGCCCCGCCGCGACGAGTCGTTCGCCGGTTCCATCCGTCATGATGATGTAGACCGAGGGACCGCTGTGGAACGCCACCCACTGACCGTCGCGCGAGAAGGACGGTTCATCGGCGCCTTCCAGCCGATGGGTCACCTGAACCGAGGTACGCGTCGCGAGGTCCATGATGAAGATCTGCGATTTTCCCGCAACGACAGAAGTGTACGAGAGGCGCGTGCCATCGTAAGAAAAGAACGGCTCGCGATCGACATTCATCCCTTTCGTCAGCTGCGTGAGCTGAGAGCGGTCGGGGTGCATCATGTAGAGGTTGCGGTTCAAGCTATCGCGATCGGAATCGAAGGCGATCCACGACGCTCGATCGATCATTGCCAATAGCCCCCCGCACGCCGGCTGCGTTCCCGGCGACCCATCCGCCGCATCCGACTGACCGCCCGTCGCGCCGCCGATGTCTGCGGCGCCGTCGTTCATCGTCGCTCCCCCGGCGCCGCCTTGGCCTCGGTCACGCGATGCTCCCGCGTCGCCGTCAGTCGTCGTCGCGTCGGCCGTGCCGCCGCTTCCGCCCGTCGTCGCGCGATCGCTCGCCGCGTCAATCGTCGACGTACCCGAAGCGCCTCCGCGGCTCGACCCATCGCCATTGCCCGCATGGCCCGCTGCGGCGCCGCTACCTGCCGCGCCGCCGGAATCGACCGCGTTCATCGTGCCTGCGGCATTGCGCATATCGCGGATGGGCGTCGGGGAGCTGCATGCCGCCAAGACCCACGCGAGCCAACCCCAACGGCACATGGTCGACCGCGCCACGGTCAACTCCACGCTGCTCGACGAGGGCGCCCCGTCACTCATTGCGACCACGACGCGTTACGGCTGTCCTCGGGTCCCGATGTCAGGAAGCAAGGTTGAGAGTCCACCGCCGAAATCATGACGATGACAGCCCTGTTGGTGGCTCGATCGGCACGGTGATACGCAAGCACGAGGCCTGTGCCCCAGGTGGGACGCCAGGAGTCGAAACCGTCCTGCGGGGTGACGCGACGCCCGTCGCAAAGCCCGGTAGTCGTGCCCAAGGGTGACATCCAGATCGACTGGTATTGGCACTCGATCGAAGCGGCGATATCGACGCCGGACGGCGATACCGCGGGAGCCTCCGCGTACGAGTTGCTCACTACCTGGCGAAGACCGGTACCGTCGAGCTTGATACTGTAGATGGAGGACGTGTGGTCGAATACGAGCGCGGCGCCGTCGGCGGTGAAAGCTGGCCACCGGTACGAAACGACTGCATCGGCTGCCGTTCCCACGAGTCGTTCGCCCGAGCCATCCGTCTTGATGACATAGATGGAGAAACCGCTGTGAAACGCGACCCACTGACCGTCGCGCGAGAACGACGATTGATCGGCGCCTTCCGGGCGGCGCGTTACCTGAACCGACGTCCGCGACGCGAGATCCATGATGAAAATCTGCGATTTTCCCGCGACAATCGAGCTGTAGGCGAGGCGCGTTCCGTCGTAAGAAAAGAATGGCTCACGGTCCACGTTCGTCCCCTTGGTGAGCTGGGTGAGCCCGGAGCGATCGGGGTGCATCATGAAGAGGTTGCGACGCAAGCCGTCGCGATCGGAATCGAACGCAATCCACGAATCATGATTGACCATTGCCAAAAGCCCCGCGCACGCCGCTTGCGTACCCGGCCCACCCTCGACGGCGTCCAGCCGATCGGCGGTCGCGTCTCCGGTTCCCGCTGCGCCATCGCTCATCGACGTTCCCCCCGCGCCTGCGTTGCCTCCCCCGCTGCCTCCCCCGCCCGAGGCTTCCGCGATGCCATCGGTCGTCGATGCGTCGGGCATCCCAGCGGTTCCGTCAGCCGCGATGTCGCTGGCGGCATCACTCACCGCGCCGCCACTGCCCGAAGCGCCACCAGGACCCGAGGAGCCCGCGGCGCCGCCAGCACCGTCCATGTTCGTATTGCCCGCGCTATTGCGCACATCGCCGATCGGCACTGGTGAGCTACAGGCGGACAACACGCACAGCAGCAAACGGCCGCCGCTCACCACGGACCCGCGCATCGCGATCTGCGATCGACGGCGTCCCGTCTTCATTGCGACCACGACGGGTTGCGGCTGTCTTCGGGGCCCGACGTCAGAAAGCACGGCTGAGGGTCCACGGTCGAGATCATGGCGATAACCGCCCTGTTCGTAAAACGATCGGAGCGGTGGTACGCGAGCACCGAGCCAGTGCCCCACGTCGGACGCCAAGAATTGAAATTGTCGTACGGAGTGACGCGATGCGCGCCGCAGCCTTCTGTGGTCGTTGCAAAGGGCACCGTCCCAATGGCTTGGCCCATCGGGTTGGGGCACGATAGCGAAGACGCGAGGTCGATCCCGGAGGGTGAGATTGCCGGCATCTTGTTGCCTGTTGGGCCGTTGCCGACAATGAGTCGAAGCCCCGTGCCGTCGAGCTTGAGGCTAAAGATCTCGGTCACCTGATCGAACACCAGCGCGGTACCGTCAGCGCTGAACGCCGGCCACGTAGAGTCATTGATGGTGTCCGCGCCCGTTCCCACGAGTCGTTCGCCGGTTCCATCGGGCTTGATGATGTAGAGCGAGCGACCGCTGTGAAACGCCACCCACTGCCCGTCGCGCGAGAAGGACGATTGCTCGGCCCCTTCCGGGCGGTGCGTCACCTGAACCGACGTACGCGCCGCGAGATCCATGATGAAAATCTGCGATGTTCCCTCGACGACGGAGGTGTACGAGAGCCGCTTGGCGTCGTAAGAAAAGAACGGCTCGCGGTCGACGTTCGTCCCTTGCGTCAACTGGGTGAACCCCGAGAGATCGGGATGCATCATGTAGAGGTTGCGCCGCAGGGCGTCGCGATCGGAGTCGAACGCAATAAACGAGTCCCGGTTGAGCGTCGGCAACAGCCGGGCACAGGCCGGTTGCGTTCCCGGCCCTCCGTCGACCACATCCGCCCGATCGCTCGTCGCGTCTGCAGTGTCCGCTGCGCCGTCGCTCACCGACGTTCCCCCGGCGCCCGCGCTGCCGCCTTGGCCGGATGCTCCCGCGGCTCCATCGGTCGTCGATGCGTCGATCGTGGCGTCGCTCGATGCGTCCGCAGCGCCGCCACTTCCGTCATTTGTCACCTTATCGATCGCCGCGTCGCTCACCGACGTCCCCGACGCGCCACCTGTCCCCGACATGCCCGCGGTGCCCGCACTTCCCCCGGCTCCGCTGCTCGCCGCGGCGCCGCCGTTACCCGCGCCGCCGCCAGACGCGTCGATGTTCGTATCGCCCGCGGCATTGCGCGTATCGCCGATCGGCACAGGAGAGCTGCAGGCGACCACTGCCCACGGCAGTAAACTGCAGTTGCTCACCACAGACCAGCGCATCATCACCTTCACGCTGCTCAATGGACCGAGCAACGCATTTTGATCACCGCACAGAACGCTTTGCACGGCGAGCAAGCAGTTCCTGAATCTTATTCATGTAACCGCTCTTCGGATGCGCCGCCGCGAAGGCGTTGGCCAGAGCGCGCGCACGCTCCGCATCGCCGAGCTCGACGAGCAATTCGATGCGAAGCACTGCCGCTTCTTGACCAAGAGTGCCGTTCGCGAACTCGGCGGCGTAGCTATCGAGCTCCCGCATGGCGCGCGCGGGCGAGCCTTCGCGAAGCGCGGCCCGCACGCGATCGAGTCGAGCGACTTCACCCGTCAACGTCGCAGAAGAGGATGTCCCCGCGCTCGCCGCTTCGTCCGGCGCCAAAGACGTCTCGTCGGGCATCGACGGCGGTTCGGCGCGAGCGCTTGCCCGCGATCGCGCGCGCGGCGCCACAGGCGAAGACCGCGCTGAGACGGCGCGAGCCTCATTGGGCCGCGGATCTACCTCGCCGCGCTCCGGAGGATTCTCGGCGGACGCGAGCGTAGGCGCTAAGGCCAACGCGGGCTCTCTTGGCACCGGGTCTAGAGGGCGGTGAATCGCGGCGGGAGAATTCGATGCGCGCGTGTCGCCGTAGTCGGTAGCCACACGCAGCCCAGCGTGCACGACCAAGCCGCCGATGACGGCTCCGGCGATGAGCGCCTTGACGGTTGAAACGCCGCCCACCGCTAGCGCGCCTTTCGCGACCGTCGCTGCCCCGGGGGCCGCGGCGCTCGCGACGTCGGTAGCGGCGCCGCTCGCCGTGCTCGAGACGCTGGCCACTCCCGCGGCGACTCCGAAAGCGGCAAATGCTCGCGCTTTTGCCGGTGCAGACGGCTCGTCCCGCGAAAAGCTCCCGAGCAGCGCGCGGGTCATTCTCTCATTGCTGGCGCGGGTCACTGGCCACTCTCCTCGGCTCGGTCCGGGCCGAACAACTCATTCACTTTGGCTTCGAAAAGTTGTCGCGCGCGGCGCAAGCGCGAAGCGACAGTGCCTGGCGGGATTCCCAAGAGGGAGGCGACTTCGGCCATCGTCAGCCGTTCGCCTTCGCTCAACATGAGCACGGTGCGAAGCTCGAGCGGAAGGCAGTCGAGAACCACGTCCAGAAGGTCGCGCGCCCGTTTTTGGTCGACGAGAACCTCGATGTCGGCGTGCGAATCGATGGCGGCGTCGAGAGCGGCACTATCGGTGCGTTCTCGATTTCGGGCCTGACGGCGCCGGACGTCGGACGCAAACCGAATCACGACGGCAAAGAGAAACGCGCGCTCGGAGCCCGGCTCGATGTGCTCGAGCTTGCGTGCTGCGATCCAAAAGACTTCCTGCGCGGCGTCGTCGACGGAGGAGCTCGGAACACCCAAACGCCGCAACGAGCGCCATACGAAATCGAAATGCGTGACGAGCAGAGAACGAATCCGCTCGTCGTGGCCGGCGGGCACCTTGGGGCGGGCGTCCGATTCCCGGATCGGCAACAGCAAAACAGTGGCGGACGCGTCGTTCACATTGGCCAATGGAACGCCCGCCGCTTTTTGATCAGTCGAACCGACGAAATCGGGGCCACCTCATCATGTTCTATGGCCCGCCCGACTCGGCAGGCGCAAAGAATCGCTCAACAGACATGTGCGATCGTGTGAGCGAGGGCGCGCTCGCCATGCTGGCGATTGACGATTCGAAGCTGATTTCAAACACTTGACGAGGCACGCCGAACCGGTGTCGCCGAGGGCTGCCCACATCCACGATCGCCAGCCTGGTCGCCACGGACTTCGAAGCCAATCGCGTAGAGCAACAGGGGGTGGGGTTTTGCTGGCAACGCTGCCCGGGGTTGTTCAGGTAAAACGCCGGCAGGGGCAAACCACCGCGAGAAACACGCTGCGCGAGCGCGGTGCAACCGAGCACGACGGCGCCCGCGGTCATGTAGTAGAGCTCACCCGCTACCGCGGCTTATCAGCGGAGCAGGGCTACTGCGTCGGCGCTCGCTCGGGAAAGCTACGTTCGGCCGTACACGCGATTGCGGCGACCACGGTTCTTGGCTTTGAGCTTGGCGCGGTAACGCTTGGACCGAGTGCGGGTCGACTTGCGGGGACCCTTGGAAATCATGAGAAACATGTGAGCGCCTCTTTACGCCAAGAACGGCGGCGGGGCAAGCAAGGTAGGCGGCTATACCCCCTGGTCGGAGCCTCCTTGAGCGCGGCCGACGCGCGGCCGACGGCGGCCATCTGAGCGGGCAGCAGGGTATGGCGTTCGCCGGCCTTTTTGCTCATGGGCGGGGCCGCGGCCCTCGCTCACAACGATCGCGCTCGTTCTGTGGTTCGCGCTGTTTCGACCACAAATTCAGCGATCTCCCGAGGGCATTCTCCGGGTCAGCCCGCTCCTACGCTGGCCCACGTCGTTGCCAGCGCGACCATCGCCGCAACCGTGCTTTGTCGAGCCGCTGAACCCCGCCCGCGGGCTCCTCCGGCCGACGCACGGCTCGATTGCCGATTGCGACCTGCGCTGGTATTCCAATCGTCTGAAAGAAGTCAGCACCAGCGGTGTGCGCCTACTCCTGGCGGCGCTCGAACGGCTGAAGATGGACGTGCGCCCGCTGATCGCGGGGCTGCCCGTTTCGGAGCAGGAGCTCCGAGCCCCCGGCGGGCGCATCGACTGGGACGTGTGGGTCGATCTGACCGAGCGCTTGGAGGCAAGCCTCGGCGGGCCCGAAGGGCTCGAGCAGTTCTCACTCTTGTCGACCGCGGCCCCCGGCATGCACCAATTTCAGCGGGTAGCGCAATTGATCTCGAGCCCGGCCGCGCTCTACCGACTGAACTCGCGCTGGGGCATTCCCAACCAATACCGCCACGCGCGTTCGGAATGCGTCGAGCTCGCGCCGGACCGGCTGCGTGTGTGCATTTCCATCCCGGAGAATTATCGAGGATCCGTAGCCGTTTTTCACGCAGCGCTCGGTGTTCTGCGCGGTCTTCCCAAGATCGTGGGCATGCCGGAAGCGGAGATTCTGTCGCGCGAGTTATCGCCACACCGGATGACGGCGATCATCAAACCGCCACCACCGCGCACCGTTTTTTCGTATGCGCGACGTCTGTCACGGCGCATGCGCGGGCTGGAGTCGATGATCGAGCAGCTCGGAGAGCAGGAGCTCGAGCTCGACGAAAAAAGCGCGATGCTCGAAACGCGGGTGGCGGCACAGGAGGTCGTCGAAGCGGCGCTGCGCGTATCGGAAGAGCGCTGGCGCGCGCTCGCCGAAAATGCACCGGGCGTCATCCTGCTCTTGTCGCACGAGGGGTTGATCACGTCAGCCAATCGCGGCTTCCACGGCAATGACCCGCGCTCCATCGGGGGACGTCACCTCCGCGATCTCATCGCGCAGGCGCAGGGCGCGGAGCTCGACGAAGCGATCGCCGCCGTGCTGCGCGAGCGCACGCTTCGCGATGTTCAGCTCAGCGTGACTGGGCCGAGCGGCGTCGAAACTTGGTACTCGTGCCGTCTCGGTCCGATTGGTGCAGCGCAAGGCGAGGTGACGATCTCCGCCTTTTTGACCGATATCACGGTGCGGCTGCGCACCGAGCACGCGCTGCGGGAACGCGATGCCGACCTCGCTCGGGCCCAGCGACTCGAGGCGCTCGGTCGTCTCGCGGGCGGCGTGGCGCATGACTTCAACAACATCCTGACCGTCATCTTGGGCGGGCTCGAGCTGTTGCTCCATCGGCCCGCGCTCGATACCGAGCTCCGGGACGAGCTGCACGAAATTCGCAGCGCCGGCGAACGCGCGGCCGCGCTCACGCGCCAACTTCTCGCCTTCAGCCGGCAGCAAGTCATTGCTCCGGAGGTCCTCGATCTCAACGAGGTCGTGACGCATCTCCATGGCATGCTGGCGCGGCTTTTGGGCGAAGACGTTCACTTCGAGGTGCGGTCGGAGCCCGGGCTTTGGCCCGTGAAGCTCGACCGCAGCCAAGTCGAGCAGATCCTCATGAACCTCGCGGTCAACGCTCGCGACGCCATGCCCCGCGGCGGCAGCTTGACGATGGCCACGCGAAACGTCGCAGTGGAGACGCCCACCTTGTTCGTCGGCTCGACCGCCGAGCCAGGTTCCTACGTCGAGCTCTCGGTGCAAGACAGCGGGCTCGGCATGGACGTCCGCACCACGGCGCGCATTTTCGAGCCGTTCTACAGCACCAAGCAGCAGGGGCGAGGAACGGGCCTCGGTCTCGCTATCGTGCGCGGCATCGCCAGCCAGAGCGGGAGCCACGTCGCGGTCGAGAGCGAGGTCGGGCGCGGCACGCTCTTTCGCGTTCTCTTTCCTCGTTCACGCGAGGCGCCGATCTCCGTCCCGGCCGGGGATCCGACTCCGCCCACAGGGGGAGTGGAAAAGATCCTGCTCGTCGAAGACGATCCGTGGATTCGCGAGCTCGCTCGCAAGATCCTGGTCGACCTCGGGTACCACGTGATCGCGTGTGCATCCCCGGGCGAGGCATTGCAGCGCGCCCCTACCGAAGCCGTCGATCTTCTGTTGACCGACGTGATCATGCCGGAGATAAGCGGTCCCGAGCTCGCGCGCCTCTTGACGCAGCGTCGACCCGAGCTGGCGGTGTTGTTCATGTCGGGATACGCCGAGGACGAGATTGTCCATCGGGGCGTGGTCGACCCGGGGGTCACGCTGTTGCCCAAGCCGTTCGGCCCTGATTCACTCGCGCGCGCCGTGCGAAAGCAGCTCGACGATCACTCTTTTTCGCAGCGAAAATCGAGCTAATTTGCGCTCATCGAGGTAACCGAGCGCTACCGACCAGCATGCAGGGTCGCGCGCAAAACACGAGCCCTGGGCGTCAAGGCGTCGTAGGCTACGGCGTCGCTTGCCACGTGACTGCGACACCGCCCGGAGGAAAATGACGGAGATGCACCGGACCGTGCGAACACGACGCGCGCTCATCGCGGCCCTGACGTTCGGAGCAACCGCGCTCTCATCCACGCTTGCCCAGGCGCATTTTCGTTTGATCACGCCCGGCAACTGGATGATGCAAAGCACCGACGGCTCACCGCAGAAGATGGGGCCCTGCGGCAACGAAGCGCCGCAAATGCCGAGCAATGCCACGACGCCGTTCAAGCCGGGCGACACCGTCACGATTCAGTTGGAAGAGACCGTCTACCACCCCGGTCATTACCGCGTCGCGCTGGCCGTCAATTCCCCGACCGAGCTGCCGCCCGAGCCGATGGTGACAGCGGGGGCTACGCAGTGCGGAAGCGTCGCCATTCAGCAGAACCCGACGTATCCGATTCTGGCCGACGGCATGCTCGTACATTCGCAGCCGTTCAGCGCGGCGCAGTCGTTTCAGGTGAAGCTCCCGACCAATGTGACGTGTGCGTCGTGCACGCTTCAAATCATCGAGTTTATGTCCTCACACGGCGCGCCTTGTTTTTATCATCACTGCGCCAAGATCTCGATTCAAGACGGCGCGACCGATGGAGGCGCCGGCACGCCAGACGCGGCGAGAGATTCCGCGGGCGGAGCCGGCGGCGCAGGGGGCGCAGCTGGATCGGGAGCGACGGGCGGCAGTGCCGGCTCGGGCGCGTCTGGCGGCGGCGCGGGCACGGGCGGCGGCACAGGAGGTGGCAGCGCTGGCTCCGGTGGATCCGCCGGCGTCGGGACAGGAGGAGCGACGGGCGGCACCGGCTCGGGCGCGACGGGCGGCATCGGAGGGTCCGGCACATCGGGGGGCAGCGCCGGTTCGGGAGGCGCCGGAACGACGACCGGCGCTGGCGGTAGCGCGGACGGCGGCGGGGCCGGCAAAGGAGGTTCGGCAGGTTCCGGAGCCGAACCGACCGGCTGCGCATGCTCCTTGGCGCGTGCCCATGCAGATTGGCTCGTAGGACCGACCACCCTTCTCGGGTTGGCGCTCGCTACCGCCCGACGTCGGCGTCGTCGACCCTGACCTCGCCGTGAGGGAAAAGCTCACCGAGGTGGCCGGCTTACTGCCGGACATTCCTCAATGGATCGAAGTCCGCAGCATGCTGCTGCACGGGCAGGCGCGCCTCGTTGGACCGGTGAGCTCGCTGCCCACTACATTGGTCGCGCTGCATCGCGATGGGGAACAAGCCGTCGTCGTGGGGCGCGCTTCGCACGCGGCAATTCTCGAGGCGGCCGCCTCGGCGCATGAAATCCTTTCTGCAACGGACGATGAATCCTGGACGATGGGCGCGTTACCCGATTGGAAGATGGAGCGCGCCGTGCTCTTTCGCCGCCCACGCGCGTCGCCGCTGCCGAGGATCGCGAGCGGCGAGGTGCGGTTTCTGACGGCGGGTGAGCTCGCGGCGATCACGCGCGGCGCGCCGTCGCTCCGGCCCGAGACTCTCGGCGACGAGCTGTTATCGGCAGAAACATCCGGCACGCCCATCGCCGCGGCCTTCGAGGGAGGATACGCTGCCGCATTCTGTTACGCAGGGTCCATCACCGAAACCTTGTGGGACGTCTCCATCGATACCCTCGAGCCGTACCAGCGCCGCGGGCACGCGACCAAGGCCGTCGCTTTCCTCATCGAGCACTATCATGCTCTCGGCAAGCAACCCGTATGGGGAGCCTTGGTGTCGAACCAGGCGTCGGCGGCGCTCGCAGCCCGTCTTGGTTTTAGCCCGGTGGGTTCATTGTCGATTTTCAGCAGGCCGCCGGAGCATGATCGGGCCGATCGGTAGGGGCCGTGTTCGAAGCACTGCTGGAAATCGCGCTTTCGCTGGTCGGCGAGCTCTTCCTCGATCTCGGTTGGATGGCGACATCGCATGTGCTGCGTACCAAGCGGCGGCGGCAAACGCTGCTCGGCGTCTCAGGCTTGTTCCTGCTCGGGCTCGGGATCGGCGCGATCTCGGTGTGGATCCATCCTGCCGCGTTCGTGCAAGGTGCCAAGTTGCGGCTCGCCATTCTGCTCGGCGCGCCGCTCGTGACGGGGTTCTTCATGCGGGCCTACGGACGCTCGGCGCGACGCCGTGGCAAAACGCCGAGCGCTCTCGCAACGTTCACGGGCGGCGCCATGCTCGCGTTCGGCTTGCATCTCGTCCGGTACTTCTGGCGTTGATTTGACGGACTCGGGCGTTGATCGCTTGGCGATGGCATCGTAGGTTTCATCGCGTCGATGCTTCACGGTCACATTGCCACGCTCGCGCCGTTCGTGCGTCACGTCCTGGCGCCGGCGAAAACCCCCTCGCAACCCTGGAACGCCACCCTGCACGATCCCGACGTGGGTCCCGTGCAGTTGACGGGACTGTGGCGCGAATACCCCGGCGCACGCTCCCTCTTGCTGGTGGTGCACGGTCTCGGCGGAAGCGCGACGAGCCACTACACGATCCCGGCGGCCGTTGCGGCTAACGCCGCCAAGATGTCCTGCCTGCGTCTCAATCTGCGCGGCGCCGATTTGAGCGGCACCGATTTTTATCACGCCGGACTCACCGCCGATCTTCGTGCCGCGCTCGCTGCGCTCCCCCCTCGCTACGAGCACATCTACGTTCTCGGATATTCGATGGGAGGTCACGTGGCGCTGCGTTACGCGGCCGAGTCTCCGGAAGCGCGCGTTCGCGCCATCGCCTCGGTGTGTGCGCCACTCGACCTCGAACGCTCAGCGACCGACTTCGATCGACGCACACGAGCTTTCTACCGCTACCACGTTCTCTCCGGCTTGAAACGCATCTACGCCCGGGTGGCAAAACGACGACGGGTTGCATTTCCCATCGACGAGGCATTGCGCATCGGCAAGATCCGAAGCTGGGACAGGCACGTCGTGGCGCCGCGGTTCGGCTTCGCGAGCGCAGAAGACTATTACGCACGCGCCAGTGCGATCTTCGCGCTGCCCTCCATCGCGCGGCCGACGCTCGTCGTGGCAGCCAAAGCCGACCCCATGGTCCCCGAGCCCACGCTGCGCGCTGCCGTGAGCCAGTGTTCCGCGAGCGTCGATTGGCGATGGGTCGAACGCGGCGGACACGTCGGCTTTCCTCCTGATCTCGACCTCGGCATGCGCGGCGAGCGCGGGCTCGAACGTCAGATTTTGGAGTGGTTCGCGCGCGCGGCCTAGCTGCTTCAGGGCCGCGCGTACCCTTGCGTCAAAAGGCGATCGATGATGCCTTTCGAATACGCGTTGATCTCGCGAAAGGCGACCCCCATGCCCGGTGGGTTGTCTTCGACGCGCACCACCTCGCCGACGCCTTCGATGGTCTCCATGTCGTCCATGATGACGGTGAAGCGGAGATTGACGATCGTGCCGAGCGGCAGCGGCGTTTTCGACTTGATGAAAGCGCCGGTGCGCGAAATGTTGGTGACGTACTCCTGCACGAACGCGTCGAACGACTCGAACTCCTTGTTGATGGTGACGCGCTCCTCGCGACGCCCTCCGTCGTCGGTCCTGTCGCTCGGCATCGTTATTTGCCCAGTAGATCGAACTGCTCGAGATGGTACTCCCGGCGCGCAACGAGATCGATGCGCCGCATGAAACGGCGCTCGGCTTCTTGCACGGCCTCTCGCTCATCGCCCTTCATCAGATCGATGACGGCGGGGTGCGCATTGACGACGATGCTGTAGCCCGGCAAATTGCCGCGATCGCGCCGGATTTGGCGCAGGATCTCGTAAGCCACCGTTTGCTTCGACTGCAGCTGACCCGTGCCATCGCAATAGAAGCAGGGCTCGTGCAAGAGCCTACCCAGGCTCTCGCGCGTGCGCTTGCGCGTCATCTCGATGAGACCGAGATCGGAAATGCGGTTCAGCGTGGTTTTGGCTTTGTCCTTCTGTAAAAGGTCTTCCAAGCGCCGCCGCACCTTCTCGCGGTTCGAGGCGCGATCCATGTCGATCAAGTCGAGGACGATGAGGCCGCCCAAGTTCCGGAATCGGAGCTGGTAGGCGATCTCTTCCACCGCTTCGAGGTTGGTCTTGAAGAGTGTGTCCTCGAGATCCTTCGACCCTTTGCCGACATAGCGGCCCGTATTGACGTCGATGGCCGTGAGTGCTTCCGCTTGATCGATGATGAGGTGACCGCCCGACGGCAGCGGCACCTTGCGGCTGAGAGCGCGGCCGATCTCGTCCTCGATGCCGTACGCGTCGAAGATGGGCTCGTCACCGCTGTAGAGCACGATGTCTTTGGCGCGCTCGGGCATGAACATTTCGACAAAGCGCAGGAGGCGATGGTACTGCTCCTTGTCGTCAATGACGATTTGCGCGATGTCGTCGGTGAAGAGATCGCGCGCCGTTTTCAAGACGAGATCGAGCTCTTGATACAGCTGCGCGGGCGCCCTACCGCCCGCGTCGCGCTTTTTCGCGACGTCTTCCCAAAGCCGCACCAAGTAGCCGACGTCGGCCTTGAGCTGCTTTTTCGTCAGCCCTTCGGCGACCGTGCGCACGATGAGTCCGCCGCTCGGCGGCTTGAGCGACTCGATCGCCTCGCGCAGACGTGCGCGCTCTTTGTCGGAACCGATGCGCTTGGAGATGCCGATCTGGTCGAGCGTCGGCATGTACACGACGTACCGTCCGGGCAGAGAAATGTGACTCGTGACGCGCGCCCCTTTGGTGCCGATGGGCTCCTTGGAGACCTGCACGATCACTTCTTGACCCTCGCGCACGACCTCCCGAATGGGGGTCGAGCGCGATAGCCTCGAGGCATCGCGCTGCGTGTTGCGCCCCCCGCCGCGCCCCTGCTGCTTGCCGTCGCGTCCGCGGCCGCTCTTTTTCGAGCCGTTGCGCATGCGCGCCGACCGCTTGCTGCGGAAGGTTCGACCATCGGTCGGCTCCCGATCGCCAGCGGCGCGCTGCCCGCCCGGGCGCCCCTTCTCCTCGCGACGGCGCGAATCGCCTCCCGAACGGCCACGTTCCGTCGGCTCCGCCGCAGGTCGTTCGACGATCGCGTGCTCGCCGGCCGCAGTCGCAAAACCCGCCGTAGCAACGGCTGGCGCTGCGGCGACCGCAGCGTCCGGGGAAGCGTTTCCGCTGAATCCTTCCGTCAGTGGCGAAACTGCCAGCTCGACCACCTCGTCCGCCTCGAGCTCCAGGTCGTCGTGCTCGCCGACGCCATCGAGGGCAAGAACGTCGTCTTCCGCGTCCTCGTCCTCGGCGTCCCCTTCGGCCGACTCGTCGTCCTCGTCCTCGTCCCCGTCGTGATCGGCATCGGCGTCTTCCCCGTCGTGATCGGCATCGGCGTCTTCCGCTTCGGCGCCGGCATGAACCGTCTCTTCGGAATCCGCACCCTCGGCGGCTTCGCCGTCGTCAATCACGTCCTCGTCGGGGTGCGTGACCTCCAACGCGGTGGCCACCACGACCTGCGTGGACGATGGCGCCTCCTGGATCGGGTCGGCGGAGGACCGAGTCGCCACTGCAACCGCGTTGGGCGGGCGGCCATCGACTTCTGCCGGTTCTTCCGCCGAGCTGTCGTCCTCTTCAGGGCGTTTACCCCCTGTTAGGTACGCCTCGAAGTCGTCGGGACGGATGAGATCTTCAACGTGTAGAAATGCCGCACGCTCTTGCCCGATGTCGATGAACGCAGCCTGCATCCCGGGGAGAACCCGGCTCACCTTGCCGAGGACGATATTACCGAGCGTGCTCCGCGTGCTGGCACGCTCAACATGAAGCTCCGCGATGATTCCTTCTTCGATGAGAGCAACGCGTGTCTCTCTCAGGTCTACGTTGATGACGAGCAGATTCTTGGCCATTGTGGAACGCCCTTCCGGGCGACCGGAGCGCGAGCCCGCGAAATCCGGCCGAGTGCCAGGGGGCGACGCGCGAGGCGGCCGCCCTGGCAGAGATGTTTGAGAGAGACCAGCGGAGGGAACCTCCCGGCTGGTGGGGTCCGGAAAAGACCATGAGTTTTGGAGACTTTAGCATCGTATCCCCGCCGGAGTCGACCTACTCGTCCCGTCCGGCGCGAGAAAACCGGCCATGGGGGCCCGTACCGACCTCTTTCCTAGGTCAGATTGACGACCCCGGCGGCTTGGCACAACGTCGCTAGCTAACCCTCGGCCGACCTCCGGAAGTGCCCTTTTTTGGG
>DATHEQ010000267.1:0-3191 GCA_035318505.1 Polyangiaceae bacterium
CGTTACGCTCCTCGATGCGTTTGACGATGAACACCGAGCCGACGCCACCTTTGCCGAGCGATCGCAGGACGTAGAACCCGCCGAGCGTGCGGCGCGGGGGAATCCACGACGGCAACGGATTCTCGGCGCCGTCGGGCGTGACCGGCGCGCGCGTGACGATGGGCAGCGTTGTCACCTTTTGCAAGGTCGTCATGATGAGCGCCGCGAGCGGGCTCGGTAGCATCTGGGCCAGGCTTCCCGGGAGCCCTTGCATCGCTTCGGTGAAGTCCGCGTTCTGCCCACTGACGGCGCGATCCGCCGCTTGTTGCAGCGGGCCGAGATGGCTGCGCCCCGGAACGGTGCCGCGCATGTCACCGCCGTCGCCTTCGGAAAGCCGCAGCCGCGCCGCGGTCACCATCTGACCGAGCGCGCCGATGGCCTCCTCGAGCGATACGAGCGTCGATTCCACACCGGGGCCCGACGCAGTGAGCTCGCCGAGCGACGACGCGCGCGCGATCTTTTCGAGACCGCGGACGAGCCGCACCAACACCGCGCGCAGGGCCTCTTCCCGGCTCGAGTTCTCCCCCGAAAGATCGTGGGCGAAATCGGACAGCGCCAAGAGGCGGCGGGAAAGCTCGTCTATCGGTTCGGCGCCAGCGGCGTCGGCTCCCGCGGCCATGGAGAGCGGCGAGCGATCGAATGGCAACGGGAGCGATGGCGACGCTTCGTCGACCAAAGGTTTTTCTGGAAGCGGCTTGCGCGCTTCGAGCTCGGCGCGCGCGAACTTTTCGTAGCGCTCGAAAAGCATGGCGAGGTCCGCGTGCTTGGCGGCTTCCTTCAGCGTGGCGAAATGTCCGGGGCCGTGCAGCCGCTGCGCCACGAAGAGCAGCGCGTCGACCGCATCGCACATCTCCGCGCGCACGAGCCCGTCGAGCGAGCGCGCCAGGGCGGCCACGAGCGAGCGATCGAAGACGGAGGGCGGGTCGGACGACAGCCGTCGCAGGAGGGTGTGCGACGCGCGCAACCATCGTATTCGCACCGCTCCGCCCCGCGCGCTCGATTCGCTGGCCTGCTCGCCATCGACGTCGAGCAAATGAATGAACGCCTTGAGACGGCGCATGCGGATGTTGGCCTGCGGCACCTTCTTGCCGCCGATGGGCACCGGCGCCGAAGCTTCCCATCCAACGAAGAGCGACCCGAGCTGGTCGCGCAATTCCTCGACGGGTGCCGGCGCCGCACCTTGATCGGCCGCCGTTCGTAAGTCGAGTGCGAGGAGATTGGCAAACACGGCCGACTCGAGGAGAGAGATATCGAGATCGCGCAGGATCGCGTAAATCGTGCGGAGCTCGCCTGCCTTCGACGCCCCGACGAGCCTTGCCACCTCCGCGCGGGCGATGGCAAGCGTGTCTTTCGCGAGCTCGAGGGCGCGCCGTGAGCCCTGCGTACCAAAAGCGAGCAGCGCTTCGGCGACTCCGCGTCGCACCGACTCGGCGCGCTGCGAATCTTCCAGATCGCGCAGCACCTCGGCGGCGAGCGACGCGGCGCCATCGTCGGCGCGCTTGCCGCAAATGAGCAGCTCGAGCTTCAGATGACGGCGGAGCAGCTGACAAGCGCGGGTCCGCAACCACTCCGGCTCCTCCCGCGCGCCCTCCTCGACGGCTTCGGCCACCGCTGTGCCCTGACGCACCACGATGGCGGCGAGCGCCTCTTCCGCCGCTTCGGGGTCGAGCTTGGCGGCATGGGCCAGGCCCCACACGAGACATCCTGCCACGCCGTAGTCGCGTTCCAGGACGCGGCTGGCAAGCAGCTCGTTGACCTGGCGCATGACGCGGGGAGGATCCGAAGCGATCGACGCGCCGAGTGAGGTTGCGGCGCGCCGCCACTGCGTGGGTGAAAGCTCGCCGGAAAGATGCTGCTCGATCTCGGTGGCGAGCTCGGGGAGCGCTCCCACCAGCAAACCGCGCGCGACGGCGGCGTGCTTCCACACCAGCGGCTCGCGGTCCCAGAGCAGCTCTTGGTAGGCCTTGGCGAGCGCTTCGCTCTTGAAGACGCGCACCGCCTGATCGTCGCCTTGCGACGCGAGGTGCGAAAGCTCGCTCGCGGCGCGCTCGATGAGCCTCCCGGCGAGACGGCGCGCGGGCAGCGAGCCGCGCGCGGGGCGGGCGATCCAATCGCGCACGAGGTCGCGCCGCGATGCGAGCGCCAGCGCCATGACGTCGACCCGCTTGCTCGACTCTGCCGGAAGCTCCAAGGCGAGCGCGACGCGCGCGCGCACCGCGGGACCGGCCAGCGCCTTGCCCGACCCGAGCGCCATCCGCGTGGCCACGGCGGCGAAGGTGTCCGCAATGCCGTCATAGGTATAAGCGGCTACCCGACGCCCGAGCTCCCGCTTCTCTTGGCCCGGCGGTAGCACGGACGCGATTTCGTAGAGCGCGACCGCCGCCGCTTCCGATGAAAGCCAATCGAGATCGTCGACAAGGCCGTCGGCGAGCGCGACCCGCACGGCGGGAACGAGACTCGCGGGATCGAGACCCTCGAGGGGGCTCGGCCCGTGGTGGGTGCCGGCTTGCCCGAGCGAGACGATGCTCTGCCGCCACGAAGAACGACGCGCAACGCGGTCGTCGAGGCGCGCCAAGTCCAGCAGTCCCTCTAGAAAATAGCCTTTGCCCCGCACCTTCGGGCCAATGATAGCATCCTGCTCCTCACCGGAGCTCGACGTTCGTCAGCCCCACCCCGAATGGGGCAGCTTCGCCGCTCAAATACTCGTCGAGCTCACGCGCGGCTCGCCCCGCCCAGGCCGGCTTCTCGGCTTCGTAACAGCGCGAGCGCCACGAGAGCACGCTGAGGCGCCAGGGAACGTGTGGCTCGAGCCCGGACAACGCCTCCACGCATGCCGTCTCGAGCGGCAACTGCCCCGCCGCCACCAGCATGGCGTCGGTTCGCATCTCTTGCTGCAGGTCACCCGCGAACGGATGGCGGAGAGCGGCATACACGCGCTCCGCCATCGCACGATCACGCTTGGCCAAGTCCGCCGCGAGCTCGATGGCGTGTCGCATGATGACCGGCATCGGCCACGGATCGACGCGATGGCGCGCAAAGGCCGCTTCTAGCGCGGTCATCGCCTCTTCGGGCTTGTCTTGGCGCGCCCGAAGGCGCGCCAAGACGGCGTCCGCTTCGGCGGGTTGCAAGGCGCGCAGCGGCTCCACGTAACG
>DATHEQ010000268.1:0-15717 GCA_035318505.1 Polyangiaceae bacterium
GCGACCATGAGTCCTGCTTCGAGCATCAGCGCGTCTTCGAAGTCACCTTCGTCGTCCGCATCGAGGGCTGGCAGTTCCTCGTCGAGGGATTGTTCGACCGAGTCGGTCGTGCCTTCTTCGCCAGCATCGTCGGCGGACGGCGGCAGATCGTCATCGACGTCGACATCGCCTTCCCCCACGCCCGCCGCATCTCCATCGGCGAGGTCGTCGTTCGACTCATCGGCGAGATCCAGCTCCGGTTCGCCCACATCCGCTTCCCATCGTTCGTCGTCCTCGCTGGCGCCCGGCTCGTCGTCGGCGATATCGACGCCGTCATCGACTTCGAGATCGTCGGCCGTCGTATCGTCGAGCGACGCGTCCTCTTCTGCGTCCGGCAAAAGATCCTCGTGGCTACCGTCCTCGGCGGTAGGTTCGTCGTCCCCGCCGTCGAGCGGCGGCAACTCCGAGATCCAGTCCTCGACCTCGCTTTTCATAGCGGCACTATGATACCTCCCGCGGCGCGCGACAAACGTTACGCTTTCTGACGATGCGCGCTGCCCCCGATACCGTCGCCCACGCGGACCCGAACTGAGCCATGCGCGCAGAACCCAAAAAGCAACCGGTGGAAATGTTGTTAGGTGGGCTCATCACGCGCAGGGTGCGCGTGGCGGCCCGGGAGGTCGTGTTCGTCAAGGGCGTGATCGAGGCGAGCGAAGGGGTGGGCGTCGTTTTCGCCGACGCCGGCGGCGATTTGACGATCGCAACGTTGCCGAGCCAGAAAGACGAGCTCGACAGAATTCTCCAAGATCTCGCGAGTGAGACTGGCGCGCTTCTTGAACCTACTTGAAGCACTTGAACCGTGTGAAGCACGCGAGCGCGCGGCGCGACCGTCAACAGCATTGCGGCTCCAACGCCCACTCGCGCGTCGAGCGTGAAAGAGTGACCCGAGCGCGCACGGCGGCTTACAGACGCGCCGACGAACGAAGTGGATTCCAGCGCGAGCGATCGAGAACACATTTTGTTGCGCCGCCGCTCGACACGCGCGCGTCGCGCGGTCCGCCGAACGTCGTGCGTGAGGCGAAAATGCATTCGATCTCCTAGTGAGGATCTGGACGAGGAGTGGTAGGGTGCTACGAGGTCGGCGTGCTACAGAAATCTTCCTCCGACGACGGGCGAGCCACTGAAGTCGCGGAGGTCGCACCGGCCGATGAACGCGTGCGCGCAGCTTGGCACGCGTGGCTGAGCGCTCTGGCAAGCGATCCCGAAGCCGCACTCGCCGCGGCCCTCGCGTACGAAGCGCTCGACGATACCGGACGCGATCTCTGGCTCGACGCGCTCGATCAAGACGCTCCGCAGATCCAAGTGCCGAAGCTCGCGATGTACGCGCCGCTCCTTTCGGTGGAGACCGAACCTTCGCGCCGCGAGCGCATTCGCTCCGCAGTCGGCGAAATCGATGTCATGCGTCGACGTCCTGCCGGGCGCGCGCTGCGCGGCGTCGCGGCCGACGGTGACCGCATCGTCGCCGTCGTCTTGCCGCTCTATCTCGATTTCGTTCACGTTCTCGCGTGCCGCATGCGGCCGCACGATGGTTTCGTGTGGGTCCGGCGTGACCCCATGGTCCACGATCGCGACGCGCCGACGACGAGAAGCGAGCTCGAAGGCGTCCTCCTCGAGCGCACGCCCCTCAAACCCGTCGTCGAGGAGCTCGCGCACGCGGTGCTCGCCCACAGACGGAGCGGGCGCGAGCTTCCCGAGTCCCTGCGTGTGTTCGTCGATCTCTTTCAGCCAAGCTTCGATGAAGAGCCGAGCGAAGAGGACGACCCCAAGTTCGGGCGCGAAAGCTAGATCGCGAGCGGCGACCGCGGGCCATGCTGCCTGCGCCGAGCAATGCTAAGGGGGTCGGGCATGCACCCGCGGCTCGTTGCGTTGTTCGCTCTCGCGGCCGCGGCGTGCGCTTCTGAGCCGCCGCCTTCTCAGCCGGTGTTTGCGAGTGTGGCGCGGACCGCGCCGCTCCAATTTCAGTATCCCATCATCGACGGACGGAGCTGGCTGTCCGCGGACACTTTGCGTGGCCGCCCGACGGTGCTCGGCTTTCTCACGACGTACGACCTCGCCTCGCAGGCTCAAGCGCGATTCTTGAATGGCATCGCGCGCCGCGTCGCCGGCCGCGTTCAGATCGCCGCCGTCATGCTCGAACGCGCGGAGAACCGGCCGCTCCTCATTGCGTTTCGCGATGGGCTCGATCTCGCCTATCCGGTCGCGATGGCCGACGCCGATGTCATCGGCGGGGCCGGCCCCTTCGGCGACGTTCACGTGGTGCCATCGACGGTGGTGCTCGACGCCGAGGCGCGCTTGGTGTGGAGAAAAAGGGGTATCGCCCAAGAAGAGGAGATCGAAAAAGTTTTACGGGATCTGTAAAACGGTGAACTTGGCTGAGCTGCCGTCAGAGCTCTCTTCCACCTTAGCTAGCGCCTCGAAAACGACATGACGTACTTCTTGGGACTCGACATCGGTACCAGCGCGGTCAAGGCAGTCCTCGTCGACGAACGAGGTCGGGTAAAAGGCGGGGCCGCGGTTGCGCATCCACTCTCGACGCCGCAACCGGGGTGGGCCGAGCAAAAACCGGAAGACTGGTGGAAGTCCGCGGTCAAGGCCATCCGCGGCTTGCTGGCGTCGACGCGCGGGGCTGCGAAACGCATCGCATCGGTGGGCATCTCCGGTCAGATGCATTCATCGGTGTTCCTCGACCAGAGCGGGAAAGTCATCCGCCCCGCGCTTCTTTGGAACGACGGACGCACGAGCGATGAATGCCGCGAGATCACGGCGCTCCTCGGCGAAAGGCAACTGCGCGAGTGGGTGCAAAACCCCGCCCTCGAGGGGTTCACCCTGCCCAAGGTGCTGTGGTTGCGCAAGCATGAGCCAGCGGCTTTCGCGCGACTCGCCAAGGTCATTCTCGCCAAGGACTACGTGCGCTACCGGCTCACGGGCGCGCTGGCGAGTGAGCCTTCCGACGCCTCGGCGACCCTCATGTACGACGTGGCGCGCCGGCAATGGAGCAGCGAAATCATGAACGCCCTGCACTTCTCGACGGATCTGCTCGTCGACGTGGGCGGCAGCGCGGAGATCCTCGGGCGACTGAGCCAGGAGGGCGCGCGGGCGACGGGCCTTGCCCAAGGGACACCGGTCGTGGGCGGCGGCGCCGACAACGCGTGCGGCGCGATCGGCGTCGGCATCGTCGCACCGGGAGAAGCTGTCGCGAGCTGGGGAACTTCGGGAACGGTTCTCACGCCGACCACCGAGCCTTTCGTGGACCCCGAGATGCGCGTGCACACCTTCTGCCATGCCGTGCCCGACACTTGGTACCTCATGGGAGCCATGTTGAGCGCAGGCGCGGCGTTTGCTTGGTACCGGCGCGAGCTCGCTCGCGACCTCGCTGCCAGCAAGAACGCAAACCTGGTGCTCAATAAGGAAGCAAACCGCATCCCCCCCGGCGCCGGAGGGATCACCTTCTTGCCGTACCTGCAAGGGGAGCGAACGCCGCACCGTGATGCGAGCGCGCGGGGCGCCTTCGTCGGCCTTTCGCTTTCCCACACGCGAGCCCACCTCTCGCGCGCCGTGGTGGAGGGCATTTGCTTCGCCCTCCGCGATTCCCTCACCATTTTGCGCGATCTCGGGGTCGGTATCGACCAAGTGCTCGTCACCGGAGGGGGCGCGCAGAGCCCCTTTGTCCGCCAACTGCAGGCGGACGTCTATGGCCTGCCCGTCGTGCGGGTCAACCGTGAAGAGGGGCCCGCCTACGGTGCGGCCCTGCTTGCCGCGGTCGGGGTCGAGGCGTTCACCGACGTCGCCGCGGCCTGCAGCGCCACGCTCCAGCGCCTGGCGGCGGACGACTGCGACGACGAAGCCCACCGCGCCTACGCCGTGCCGTATCAAAGGTTTCGCGCGCTCTATCCTGCGCTCAAATCGATGATGCCCGCCTAGTCGACCAGCGGGCTTGCGCCTTGGCGCGCCGCCACGCCCCCGCGCCCAAAATCGCCGCGATCGCGAGAATTCGCGGGGAAGACCTTGACTTGCCGGACGACGAGCTTACCGTCCTCGCGGACCGCCGCGTCGAGTCTCCCCCGCTCGGGCCGCGCCCCTGTGGATTGGGCGCCGCCGCGGCACATGCTAAAAGGGGCTGCCGTGGCGGACCTCACCGAAGACCTGGCGTCCCTCAAGATCCAACGCGAGGTGAACCCGAACCGCGGGGGGCCTCTGCGCGCCATCATCACCTCCGTTGTCGTGCTCGCCCTCGCCGCGGCGGCCTGGCTATTCGGTTATCCCCTGGTAGAAGCGCGGCTCTTCAAGACCGAAGTCGCGCTCACCGAGATCTCCATGGTGTCGCCTTCACAAGCGTCGGTGACCGTGACCTCCACGGGGTACGTGGTGCCGCAATTGATCTCCAAGGTGGGCGCCAAGATCGCCGGCCGAGTGGCCAAGGTGCGCATCAAGGAAGGAAGCGCCGTCAAAGCGGGCGACGTGCTTGCCGAGCTCGAGGCAACCGGTCAACAAAGTTCGATCGCCGCTGCAAGCTCGCGCGCGCTCGCCGCGCAGGCACGCATCGACACCGCGCGCGCAAACCTCGCCGAAACTCAGCAGTTGCTCGAGCGCGACCGCGCCTTGCTCGAACGCGGCGCGATCGGCAAAGCCGGGGTCGAAGACCTCGCCGCACGGCAGCGTTCTCTCGAGCAAGCCGTCAAAGCAGCCGAAGCCGAAGCGCGCGCCGCACAAGCGGAGGTGAGCCCGCTCAAAGTCACGCTCCAGGACCTCACCATCACGGCCCCCATGGACGGCACCGTCATCAACAAGCCCATCCAGGTGGGCGAGCTCGTGGGTCCGCAAAACAACATCGCCGAGATCGCCGACTTCCAATCGATGCTCATCGAAACCGACGTTCCCGAAGCGCGGCTCTATCTCATCAAACCGGGAAGCCCGTGCGAGATCGTGCTCGATGCCTACCCGGGCAAACGATACCGCGGGGCGACGTTCCAAATCGGCAAGAAGGTGGATCGTGCCAAGGCGACGATAGCCGTCAAGGTGAAGTTCATCGACAGCATGGAGGGCGTCCTCCCCGATATGTCGGCGCGCACGAGCTTCCTCTCGCAAGAGATAAGCGCCGAAGCCCTGCGCGAAAAACCGAAGAAGGTGATTCCCTCCGACGCCCTCACCGAGCGCGGAGGGAGCAAGGTCGTCTTCGTCGTCAACGAAGGCGTCGTCAAAATGGCGCCCATCAAAGTCGGCCCAGCTTTTGCCAACGGATTCGAGCTCGTCGAGGGCCCGCCTCCCGGAACGCGCGTCGTCGCGCAGCCGCCCGCGCAGCTCGCGGACGGACAGAAGATCAAGGAGAAGGGCAGCTGATGGAGACATCGACCGAGAAGAGCGAAAAGGCGTCGTCGCAGGCCAAGACCACGAGCGGCAAGCCGATCGTCGAGCTGCGTGGCGTGACCAAGGTTTTTTGGCGCGGTAAAGAAGAGCTGCGCGTGCTCGACGGCATCAACCTCGACATCAACGAGGGGTCCTTCGAGGCGCTAATGGGGCCGTCGGGGTCCGGCAAGAGCACGCTCTTGAACCTCATCGCCGGTCTCGACCGTGTGTCATCGGGAACGGCGCGCGTCGCCAACCGCGATCTCACGTCGCTCGGTGACAGCGAGCTCGCCAAGTTCCGCGCCCAGACGGTGGGATTCATCTTCCAGGCTTACAACCTCATGCCGGTGCTCACCGCGCGCGAGAACGTGGAGCTGCCGCTGCTGTTGACGAAACTTGCCGGCGCCGAACGAAAGAAGCGTGCCCTGACGGCCCTGCGCGTCGTGGGGCTCGAGGATCGCACCGATCACTACCCGCGCCAGCTCTCGGGCGGACAAGAGCAGCGCGTAGCTATCGCGCGCGCCATCGTCAACGACCCCACCATCATCGTCGCCGACGAGCCTACCGGCGATCTCGATCGCAAGTCGGCCGACGACATCCTCAACTTGCTCGACAAGCTGAACCGCGAATTCAAAAAAACCATCCTCATGGTGACCCACGATCCGGCCGCAGCCGAGCGTGCGACCATCTTGCGCAAGCTCGACAAGGGGGTGCTCATATGACGATCGGCGGGATCGGCATTCGCAACGTGTGGCGCAACAAGACGCGCACCACGCTGACCGTGTTGGGGGGCGCAGTAGCGGTGCTGGCGTTCATTCTCCTGCGCACCGTGCTCTGGGCGTGGAACGTCGGTGTCGAATATTCGGCCAAAGATCGGCTCGCGACGCGGCACAAGGTTTCGCTGATCATGCCTCTACCCAAGCGGTACGTGGACGACATCCGCCAAATCCCCGGTATCAAGCAGACGACGTGGGCCAACTGGTTCGGCGGCAAAGATCCGCGCCGGCCCGACGAATTTTTCTCGACCTTGGCCGTCGATCCGGAATCGTTCTTCCAAGTGTATCCGGAGATGGCGGTTCCCCCGGTCGACATGGCGAGGTGGAAAGAGGATCGGCGCGGCGCCATCGTCGGTGACGTCCTCGCGCGCAAGCTCGGCGTCAAAGTCGGTGACAAGGTGACCCTCGCCGGTACGATTTTTCCCGGTGATTGGGAATTCAACGTCGACGGCATCTACGAAGCCACGCAAAAATCGGTGGACAAATCGCAGCTGCTTTTCCATTGGGCGTATTTGAACGAATCGATGCCCGAGCGGCGCAAGGACCTCGTCGGCTGGGTCATCAGCCGCATCGACAATCCGAGCCAGTCGGCGAATTTGACGATGGCGGTCGACAAGCTCTTCGACGAAAAAGACGTGCAGACCACGACGATGAGCGAGCGTTCCATGAACAACTCGTTCATGGCTGCGTTTTCCGCCATCCTCACGGCGCTCAACATCGTGTCCGTGATCATCCTGCTCATCATGATGCTCATCTTGGGCAACACCATCGCCATGGGCGTGCGCGAACGGACGCGCGAATACGGTGTTTTGCGCGCGCTCGGCTTTTCGCCGAAGCACGTGGCCACCTTCGTCATTGGCGAGGCACTGACCATCGGCGTTTTGGCCGGCGTGCTCGGATGCGCGCTCTCCTACCCCGTCGTCCAGCTCGGGATGGGGCGATGGCTCGAAGAGAACATGGGCGCATTTTTCCCCTATTTCCGGGTGAGCATCGAGACGGCGCTCGTGGCCGCGCTGCTGTCGGTCCTGCTCGGCGCGGTGAGCGCGATCATTCCGGCCATGCAGGCCTCCAAGCTGACCATCATCGACGCTTTGCGCCGCGTCGGTTGAGCGAGACGCGCATCATGATTCCCATCAACTACAACCTCCGAAATCTCGCCGTGCGCACCACCACGACGGCCGCGGCCGGGCTCGGCATGGCCCTCGTCGTGTTCGTGGTGGCAGCGGTCATGATGCTCAACAACGGCATCCGCAAAACCCTCGGTCGCACCGCCGATCCAAGCTCCGCCGTCATTATCCGCAAAGGATCGGACAACGAACTGGCGAGCAGCATCGAAGAGCCCAACGTGGGGCTCGTGATGTCCACGCCCGGCGTGTCCCATGGGTCGGATGGCGTGCCGCAAGGCGTTGGCGAGCTTTTGGTGGTCATCCTGCTCGACAAAGTGGGCACCGACGGCTTCAGCAACGTGCAGGTGCGCGGCGTTCCCGACAACGCCCTCAAATTTCACGACCAGGCCCACCTCATCGCGGGGCGACCGCCGCAGCCAGGCACGGACGAAGTCATCGTCGGACGCGGCATTCGCGGGCGGTTCAAGGGGGTCGAGCTTAGCCAAGCCTTCGAGCTGAAAAAGAACCGCATGGTCTCGGTGGTCGGCGTTTTCGAAGACGGCGGGTCGTCGTTCGAATCGGAGATCTGGGCCGATCTCAACACGGTGCGAACGGCGTTCGGGCGCGAAGGGCTGGTCTCGTCGGTGCGCGTCCATCTCGAGTCGCCGAGCAAGTTCGACGGATTCAAAGCATCGCTCGAGCAAAACCGACAACTCGGCCTCGAAGCGCAGCGCGAGAGCGAATACTACGAAAAGCAGTCGCAGGGCCTTTCTATCTTCATCACCGCGCTCGGCTCCGTGATTGCGTTCTTCTTCTTCATCGGCGCCGTCATCGGGGCGACGATCACGATGTACGCCTCGGTCGCCAACCGGCAGCGCGAAATCGGCACTTTGCGCGCGCTCGGCTTTTCGCGCCGCAGCATCATCATGTCGTTCCTGATGGAGTCGACCCTGCTCGCCTTGGTGGGCGGCGGCGTGGGCGCACTCGCCTCGCTGGCCCTTGGATTCGTGAAGTTCTCGATGATGAACTTCCAGAGCTGGTCGGAAATCGTCATCGCCTTCGAACCGAACTTCGCCAGCATCGGCGTGGCGATTCTCGTGGCTGGCGTCATGGGGCTCTTCGGCGGTTTCCTGCCCGCCATTCGCGCAGCGCGCATGAGCCCGGTCGAAGCCATGCGCGCCTAACGAGACATCTCGCTTGGCCTCGCGGCCGAAATGGCCGATCGTGCGCCAGCGAACTCACAAGGATGGCTTCCATGGATGCTCAACTCAAAGTCGAAGATCTTCGCGAAGGAACGGGACCCGAGGCGCGCGCCGGACAGACGGTGATCGTGCACTACGTCGGCACGCTGATGAGCGGGGAGAAGTTCGACAGCTCGCGCGATCGCGGCGAGGGTTTTAAGTTTCCCCTGGGCGGAGGGCGCGTGATCAAAGGCTGGGACGAGGGCGTGGCGGGGATGAAGGTGGGTTCGCTGCGTAAGCTCACCATTCCTCCGCACCTCGCCTATGGCGCCGCTGGTTTTCCGCCGGTCATTCCGGCCAATGCGACCCTCGTGTTCGAGGTCGAGCTACTCGAAATCCGCTGATCGCGCCGTACCGCTCCTAGCGCACAGCGGCTCGCGACCATCGGGCCAAGCGTCCAGCAAACGTCAACGTAGAATGGGCCATGGCGGCGCTGGAGCGAGCCCCGGATGAAAAGCGCGGCGCGGCGAACCGCTCGTCAACGGCGGGCTGGCATGCAAGAATGTCCGGTCGATCGCTCCCCTCCCATGCGCCGGCTCGAGGGGTGAAGAGCTCCCCATTCATGGACCTGCCAGATTCTCCGCGCCGCACCAATCGACCATTGACGATGGCGGCGCTCGTAGCGTGCGTCTTCATGTCCGCCCTCGAGGCGACGGTGGTGGCGACGGCCATGCCGACCGTGGTCGCGGAGCTCGGCGGCATTCGCCTCTACGGTTGGGTCACCGCTGGATACCTGCTCGCATCGACCGTATCGGTTCCGATCTTCGGCAAACTGGCGGACCTGCGCGGCAGAAAACCGTGGCTCCTCTTCGGCGTCGCGCTCTTTCTCGTCGGCTCCGTGGCGAGCGGCCTTTCGCAGACCCTCGTGCAGCTCATCGTCTTCCGCGTCGTCCAGGGGCTCGGCGCCGGCTCCATGGGCCCGCTCGCGTTGACCGTGGTGAGCGATCTCTACTCCTTCAAAGAACGCGGCCGCGTGCAGGGTTTTTTCAGCAGCGTGTGGGGCCTCTCCGCCATCGTCGGTCCGCTGCTCGGCGGCGCCATGGTGAAAGTGCTTTCGTGGCGGTGGGTGTTCTTCGTCAACGTGCCTATCGGCATCGTGGCGGCGCTCTTGGTGATCGCTTACTTCCACGAATCAATCGTCGTGCACAGCGGCCGCATTCACTGGAGGAGTGCGTTGGCGCTGACGCTCGGCACCACCTTGCTCCTCGCCGCCGGTGAGGGGCGCGAGGGGCTCCTCCTCTTGCCCGTGGCGCTCTTGCTTCTGGCGCTCTTCATTCGCCTGGAAAGAAAATCCGCCGAGCCGATCCTCCCCATCGACCTTTTCCACGACAGGCTCTTCTTCGTCACGATCGTGCTGACGGTGATCCTAGGAGGGGTTTCGATGGGCACGATCACGTTCCTTCCACTCTTCGTACAGGGCGTCATGGGAGGAACGCCCACCCAAGCCGGAGCTAGCATCAGCGCGATGCTCGTGACTTGGCCGCTGGCCAGCGTCGTCACCGGCAGGCTCTTGCCGCGTGTCGGTTTCCGCCTGCCCATCGTGCTCGGCTCGTTCCTGGTGGCCGGGGCAGCCATCGGACTGGCGATGACGGTGCGCGAAGCGACGAGCGCACGCGCCCTGCATTTCATGACCGGCGCGCTCGGGCTCGGGCTGGGAATGGCCGTCTCGTCGTCGCTCATCGCGGTGCAAACGAGCGTGCGTTGGGAGCGCCGCGGCACGGCGACAGCGAGCAGCATCTTCTTTCGGGCCATGGGCGGCGCGCTCGCCGTCGCCACGTTCGGCAGCATGCTCGGGTTCGAGCTCGCGCGGTCCTTTCCGCCCGACGTCATCGCTCGTGTGCTCGGCCCGGAGCGGGCTGCCAACGCCGAGATCGCAGGACCGCTCGTCAGCGCGCTGGCGTCCGGAATCCACCAGCTCTTCGTGGTCATGGGCATCGCGGGGGCACTCGGTTTTGGCGCGGCGCTCCTCTTTCCGGCGACGCGCCCCCACGAGATGGTCGGGGCAATGGCATCGGGCCCTCCGCCCCCCCGGCGCTGACCCAGCGAAACCAGCGCCTTTGCCCTTCGTAAATGTCATGGGCAAGGAACGAAGACGGCCATGAGACAGCGAATGTGGAACTTGAAGGAAGCAGAGGTCACGCCGGAATCGCTCTACGTGCGAAGGCGCGAATTTCTCTCCCTCGGCGCCGCCGGAGCGCTCGGGTTGGCAGGGTCCGCCCTCTCTTTTTCCTGCCAAGCGTCGGCCAAAGAGAACCCGAGCCCGACGTTCTCGAACTTGAAGCGGGGCAACTTCCCCACCGACGAGAAGCAGACGCCGATCGCCGACGTCACCACTTACAACAACTACTACGAGTTTGGCACCGGCAAGGGCGATCCCGCCGAGAACGCCGGCTCCTTTCACACCCGGCCGTGGACCGTCGCCCTCGAAGGGGAGATCAAAAAACCGGAGGTCGTCGACATCGACGACCTCATCCAGCGCTTTCCACTCGAAGAGCGGATTTACCGTATGCGCTGTGTCGAAGCGTGGTCGATGGTGATTCCTTGGGTCGGATTTCCCCTCGCCGAACTGATCAAGCGCGCCGAGCCGACTTCCAACGCCAAATACGTCGCTTTCACGACCAAGCTCGATTCGGGTGAGATGCCCGGCCAAAAGCGCAACGTGCTCGATTGGCCGTATGTCGAGGGGCTTCGTATCGATGAAACGATGCACCCTCTCGCGATCCTCGCCATCGGACTTTACGGTCGCACCCTGCCAAACCAGAACGGCGCGCCGCTCCGCCTCGTCGTCCCTTGGAAGTATGGGTTCAAAGGGATCAAGGCGATCGTCAAGATTGCCTTTCTGAAAGATCAGCCGGCAACGACTTGGAACAAGATGGCGCCCGGTGAGTACGGCTTTTATGCCAACGTCAATCCGGAAGTCGATCACCCGCGCTGGACCCAAGCCAAAGAGCGCCGCATCGGCGAATTTTTCAAGCGCAAGACGCTCCCTTTCAACGGCTACGCCGATCACGTGGCCAAGCTCTACACGGGCATGGACCTGCGAAAGTCCTTTTGATGCCGCGACGCCTGCTAAAACCGGGCGTTTTCGTGGCGTGTCTTCTGCCGCTCGTGAAGCTCGGTGTGGATGCGGCGCGCGACCATCTCTCGCCCAACCCCATCGCCGAGTCGATGAACCGTCTCGGGTTTTGGACGCTGACCCTGCTCCTCGCGTCGCTCGCGGCGACGCCGTTGAAGACGTTCTTCGGCTGGACGGCGCAGATGCGGGTGCGCAAGATGGTGGGGCTCTTCGCATTTTTCTATGCAGCGCTTCATTTCACCACCTATCTCGCGCTCGATCAGGCGTTCGACTTTTCCGACATCGGCGCCGACATCGTCAAACGCAAGTTCATCACCATCGGCTTCGCGGCTTTCGTGACCCTCGTTCCGCTGGCGGTGACGTCGACCGACGCCGCCGTGAAGCGCCTCGGTTTTCGGAGGTGGAAGCGCATTCACCGGCTCGTCTACGTTGCGGCCGTGCTCGGCGTGGTGCACTTCGTCTGGCGCGTGAAGGCCGATTACCTGGAGCCGGCTCTTTTCGCGCTCACGCTCACCGTGCTCTTGTTCGCGCGCTTTGTGCCGGCTCGCGGAAAAAAAGCATCACCTGCCGAGACCGGTAAACCGAAGAACGCCGGTCAAGAATCTTTGTCGCGCACGTAGGGGTGCGACCGCGGCGTTCCGGCGCCGAGGCTGCGAAATTCGCTGCGCAGCTTCTCCAGCTCTTCGTCGGACAACTCCTCGATATCGACGAGCCGATTGCGCGCTCCTTTCAGGGCGCGAATGAGCTCGTCGAGCTTGAGATGAATGGCGACAGCGTCGCGGTTTTGCGTATTTTGAATCAAGAACACCATGAGAAACGTGATGATCGTCGTCCCGGTGTTGATGACGAGCTGCCACGTATCCGAGAAATGAAAAAGAGGGCCGGTCACCGCCCAAGCCAAGATCACAATGCAGGCAAGCGCAAACGCCCAGGGCGAGCCGACGCCGCTCGAAGCCTTGTGCGCAAACCGACGGAAGATCTCGGGGCGGGGTTTGGCTTGCGAGGGGCTTTGTTTGTCGTCCGCAGAGCTCGCCGAAGGGGCGCCGGAAGGACCCACGTGCCGTGCTGCTTTGGAACTTTTGGACCCACTTCCGTTGTGCACGCCTTGATCACCGAGGCCGGGACATCGCCCACGGAGGTCGATTTGCATTCGTTGGCGCATTTTCGGTGCTCACCCAGCCTTTCGGCTGAGTATGAAGCACGGGGCGTGCCGACTACGCGCTTTCGTCTTCCTCGTCCGGCGGGTCGAACATACCGGTGCCGCCGCTGATGGGAATCGCGCGTGCGACCGCCACCATTTCGAGCGCGGCGGCGAGTTGATCGCGTTCCTGCACCGCGGGGAGCCACTCTCGCCGCCCGTCCCACAGATCGACGGCGATGAGCTGCTGGCCGGCGTCGAGTACGATCTTGTCGATCTGGGGCCAGGTGTAGCGCCGTACCCGCGGCCAGCCCACCGTCACCGTGTCGCGTGCCTCGAGCCCCTCCGGATGGACGATCACGCCGCGCATTCGCGTCCGGATCACGGCCGCCACCGCGCTCGCGAGCACGATCGCGGCGAGTGGGCGCGCTCCCAGAACGCGTTGCGAGTCGAGCTCGACGACGTACCGAAAGAGGAGCGAGCCCGACGCGGCGTTGGAACCGACGATGACCAGCGCCACCAGCGCCAAGGCGAGCGCCAGGTAGACAAAGGAAGGCACGCGCGATCTCATCGGCGGACCAAAGGTCTGGGTCTCGAGGGGCCGGTACGTCATATCGAAACCCGGTGGCCGGGAGATTCTCGCCATGCACGCCTTTCGCTGTTCGACGCTTCGCCGGTATTTGCGATCCGAAGACGGTCGGCGCGCCCGGTCGTACGGCCCGGTCGGGCTGGCCTCGCAAGACTCGCAGCTTAGCTTCAATCGACGGCGCGATCGACTTCCGCTCCGCGGGCGCGCTTGTCTCTTGGTTCGCGTTCGCGGCGGACCATGGAAATTTCGGCTCGGCTTGGATTGATGACCAAGAGACCGTGGTCAGCATCGAGCAGCGCGATGTCGCCTTCGGTCGCCCAGCGGAACAGCCCCCCCACGTCGACCAAAGCAGGAACGTTGAGCAACTGCAGCAAAACATGGGTCCGTGGTCCGAACGCGCGTTCGGTGAGTGCCAGGGCGGAAGGTTGGGCGCGAGCGGAGACGAGGAGATCGAACACGGTGAGCTGGTCGCCCATGAGCACCGCCTTGGAGGGCAGCTTCGCCGCCGGATCGGTCGAGGCCAACATGACCACGGCGTCGCACAGGTCCTCGATGTCGCGCGCGCGATCTTGCATGAACGCGTCGCGTGAAAAGCGGGTGGCAACGCGTGTCGCCTCGCGCGCCACCTGCCCGAGCGCGTGCGCAATGCCGGCCCCGGCGGCGATGAGCTCCGATGCTCGGCCGCGCAGGCGCGCGTCGGCGATGATCTGCAGGTAGACATTGAGGAACGCCCCTTCGCGGCCGAGCCCCCGCGCGCTCGATCGCGCGACGAAGACGCGGAGCGCGCGTTCGGCGATTTCGAACGCCCCCGAAAGGCGCCGATCCTCGTCGGTACCAGCGGTCCCTTTGCTGCGTGCAGGTGGCCGGCGCAGGGCCGCCAGCACGCCGAGTGCTCGCCCTTTGACGACCGGTCGCCCCGGCAGCGTCACCTTGCGTGTTCCCGCCGCGGTCCGGCGCGGGTTTCGTTCGCGCACGCTGTCGAGCAACTCGGCGTGGCGAATGGCGGCGGCGATCGACGCCGAGAGCGCCACCAAGAGCTCGATGTCACGATCGTTCCAAGGTGCCGACCGGCGCCGCTGCACCGTGAGCACCCCGAGAGGACCGCTCCGGCCGAGCACCGGCACTGCAGCAAAAACGGGGAACTCCTCCTCGCCGAGCTCGGGAAAATGGCGGTAGCCGAGGTGCTGCTGCGCGACGGCAACGGAGATGGGACGCATGCACTCGATGGCCGCGCCGGTAATGCCTTCGCCCACCGATAGCCGGACCTGCCCGAGTGCACGGTCGGGAAAGCCGACGTTACCGCGCATGACGAGCTCGTCCCCCTCCCCTTCCAAGAGATAGAGCGACGCCACGTCGGCGCCGACGATGCGCGCGATGCGTCGCGGCGCTTCGTCGAGAAACGAGGTGAGCGGTCGCGAGCGTATCGTGAAGTTGACGAAGTCGAGCACTGCGTCGAGGCGGCGCCCGCCGCCGTGAATCCGCGGCGCGCCCGGCCCCGGCTCGAAGTAGGGCTCTTTGCGCTTCAGCCCCGCTTTGCTCCGCCGCGCGCTCACTTCTTCGAGCTATAGCATGCCGCGCTGGTCGACCGGACCGTCGAGCGGCGGACGCTGCATGTCTCCGAGCGGCAAAATTCGGGCCCCGGGTGCAAGCGCTGCGATCGAGCGCACACAGGAGCTTGGCTCGCTCACGCCGATGCACGTGATGGCCGTGCGATGCGGGGCGAGAAGGCGCGTCATATCGCCCGGGTCCGCGATGCGAACGACGTGCACGTGGCGGCCCGTGGGAGGAATCAACATGGCGCGTGGATCGAGGTCGACGCCGACGACGGATGTCGTGCCGTCATGACATGGGCCGATGGCTTGCACTGTCTGGCGATAGAGCGCGCGCTCACGGCGCTCCGTGTCGGTGAGCGCGCCGCGTGGCACTTCTTTTTCGCGTCGTTCGAGCGCATCCGCGAGACTGGACGCAAACCGCTCGGCCGCCGCCGGCGGACCCTCGACGAAGGCGACGCGCGGGCTGAGGCACCCGCGCTGATCGAAAGCGACGATGTCCCAGGAAACGCGCTCTGCAACGGACCCGAGATCGCCGGTCGTGCGCTCGTCCAAGGCATCCCCGGAAACGTACACAACGCCGAACCCAGGCCCGTGGCCGCGAACCGTAACCCCTGGGGAACACCTGGCCTCGATCGTGGCGATGGTCTCGCTTCGTCCATAGACATGAACATGGTCCCCCGGCGCGGGTGCCAAGTTTTCCGAGAGCTCGAAACGCACGTCGCTCCCTTGCTCGACGAGCGCTCGAAGCAAGAGCGGAGCGAGCACCGCTTCGCGGCTCGATGGCCGCACCACGACCGACGGCGCGGCCGCGACCGCGAGCGCGACGGCACGCACGACCGCGGTGAACACATTCGCC
>DATHEQ010000269.1:0-11906 GCA_035318505.1 Polyangiaceae bacterium
CAGTCGGCGTCGCGAGCGCCAGCATCTGGGTCGCGACGTCGCCGGGTACGTCTTGCGTGCCGGTCGTCGGTAAGACGCAAGCTAACGTCCCCGCCAGCATGTCGTACAAAAACATGCCGGGGTAGTCCGCGGACACGACTACGAAACCGCGGCTTGCCCAATGCGCCATCGTGCTGAGCGACGCCATGCGGAAGGACGAGGTGCCGTGGATGTAAACGACGATCGGATAAGGACCGTGCCCGCCATCGATAGGCAGATCGCGAAAGAGATTGCCGCCGATCGGCTTGATGGCAGGCGAGTTCGCGTCGGGCACCTTGCTCCGCTCACGCTCGGGGATCCATGCGCGAATGTCGTAAAAAGCTTCGGTTTTGCCTTGTTCGCTGCCGGGTTCGGCGGGGTAGAGGATTTCTGTCGTCAATCGGCCGATCTTCGCCGTGCGCACGCCCACCATCCAGGGCCCGCGCACCGACGGATCCTCCGAAACCGGCAGCAACGTCGTCGGCCCGCAGCCAAGTCCGCCTTCGTAGCCGACATCCGGTTTGCGATCCGCTCCACTGACGATGTCCGTAGGTGGATTCGCGGCATCGACGGTCGGCGGGACGCCGCCTGCTTCTACGTCGCGAGCGCTGGCATCTGGCACGATGGGCGTTTCGTTGGCCGCGTCGACCGGTGGGGGTGAAGCGCCGCCCCTGCCGGCCATTCCTGCCGCTCCGCCGGTCCCGGTGTCACCGCCCATTCCGGCGCCGCCGCCCTCGCCCCCGATACCTCTGTCCGCCGCGCTGCTAGCGTCGCGCGCGCTTCCACCCACGCCCGCACCACCGTGGCCACCGGCGGAAGTTCCGCTTTTGTCGACACTCGCATCGACACTCCCACGCGGTTCGCCGAGGCCGGTGTCGTACACGGAGCAGGCCGCAAGCAACGCGAGAATAGATCCGACGATCGCCGCGGTCGCGACGGGTTCGTGCCGGCTCCCCTTCTGCTGAGCGCGCATTGCCCCAGATCCTCATACAACAATACCTCAACTGCTGCCAGCCGCCCTCTTGGCGTCAGCGCTCATTCGCATAGTCTGTTGCGCTCAATCCGGGGTCCGAGCACCTAACGCCGGCCGCACCAAGCCGCAGCAGCGCGGCGAATCGTCGGGCGCAATAATCTAGCGACAACACAAACTTAGCCTAGCGTGTCGCGTTCCGGGGCCCCTAACGGGCCTGCGCCGACGACCAGCGCGTAGTAACCATTTTGGTTGTGCATGTGAGCAAAGGAAAGACGAACAGCGCGGTATCCACAAAGAGGCGTAGGAGGCATACCCGTTCGGCGCCTCGCCACTGAGACCGTGACGAACGCGAATTCATTCGCGAACCTGGTCCCGGCGAAGTTAAGGGAAGAGCTGATCCGCCGTACAACAGTTCGTGGTGAAAACGTCCAAATTCCTCTTTAAGCGTCAACGCTTCGCTCACTTTGGAATCGTTTCCGCCCTTGCGCTGAGCACCGTCGCCTGCTCGATTTACGGCGGGATCGACAATGGGCCCGGTGCGGGCGGCAGCGGCGGCTCCGGAGGAATCGACGCATCGGGCGGAGCGGGCGGCATCGTGCCCGACGCATCGACGACCGGTGGATCGGGGGGCATCCTCACCGGAGGTTCTGGCGGGAACACGGGCGGTGCCACGGGCACGGGTGGCGCGACCGGAACCGGAGGATCCACGGGAACCGGCGGCGCCACGGGCCGCGGCGGAGCAACGGGAACGGGCGGCGCCACGGGCACTGGAGGTGCAACCGGAACCGGAGGCGCGACCGGCGGAACCGGAGGCGCAGGCGGCACGACGATCGACGCAGGCACGGGCGGCGCGAGCGGAACCGGAGGAGCAGCAGGTGCCGGTGACGCAGCGGGAGCTGGTGGCGCGACCGGCGGAACCGGGGGCGCAGGCGGGGCGACGATTGATGCAGGCACGGGCGGCGCGACCGGCGGCAAGGGCGGCAATTCTGGGACCGGCGGGGCCACGGGTGCAACCGGCGGCGCCGGCGGCACGATGGACGCCGCCCCCGAAGCTCCGCCCCCGCCGGGGTCCGTTTTTGCCGTGGGCTCGTTCAGCAAAAGCGGCAGCACGGGATCGCAAAACGTCGTTCACGCGCTCGGCCAAATCCCAAAGGCGCTGATCCTCTGGACGATCGGCAAGACCAACGAATCACAGAGCAGCGGGTTTTATTACGGCATCGGTATCTCGGATGCGTCGACCAGCTATGCGATCGCAACGACGGCGCGCGATGGTGTCTCCCCTTCCTGGGCGATTCGGCGCATTGCGAGCAAAGCGATGTTGATGATTTCGTCGAGCGGAGCCAATGCCATCGTTGCCGCCGAAGCCAGTATCCCCGGGTGGAGCGCGACCAACTTCACACTCGACTGGACGACGAACGACGGACAACCCAGCGTCGTTCACTATCTCGTCATCGGCGGCCCCCAAGTCACGGCAAAGGTCGTGACTTGGCTGGCACCGACCGCACCCGGCATGAAGACGGTGAGCGGCATCGGATTCCAGCCGGAAGCGGTCCTGCACTTTTATCCCGGTTGGGGATACGACGAGGCACCTGGCACCAATGTCACCAATGCGGTCATCGGCCTAGGCGCAATGGACAAGGTGGGCGCCCAGTGGGCAATTCAAGCTGGAAGCGTTCACAACGTGAGCCCGACCGTCGCGAGCCGCGCGCAGCGCAACGACAGCGCGCTCTATAGTTATACGGACACCGGCCCGGCCGTCACCAAAGACGCCAAGTTCGTCTCCATGAACGCCGACGGCTTCACTCTCAACTTCACGACGGCGAACAGCACCGCCAGCCATGTTTATTCGCTCGCGCTCGGCGGTTTGAAGGCGAGCGTCGGAACCTTCAACAAGACGGCGGCGGCGGCGCCGGCGAGCCAGTCGGTAACGAGCGGATTTCAACCCGGCGCTCTGTTATTGGCAAGCTTCCAAACGACGGCGCAGACATCGGGAACGAGTGTGTCCATTGGCAGCTTCGGACTCGGCGCGAGCGACGGAACAAACGAAGCGAGCTCCGCGGTCGTCGAGGACGACAACGTCGCCACGTCCTCGGTCGAAAGTATCGACAAGGCGAGCAAAGTCTTCATCAAGATGAACACCGCGCCGCTCGACGCCGAAGCGGATCTCGCGAGCTTCGGCCCCACCGGTTTCACCCTCAATTGGACGACGAACGACTCGACCGCGTCGCAGATGTGCTTTCTCGCGCTCGGCGCGCGGTGAACGGCACCTTCCAGCTTGCGTAGCTAGCTTCGCATGGGCGTGTGTGGCGGCACGCCGCTCGACCATGCCATCCGCCACTTCACGCCCTCTATCATCTGGGTCGTGCGCGTTCCGAGGCTCGCCGGAGCTCGGCCAGGATGACGGGCCAGCCCTGCTGCGAATCCATCCCTTACCGCAGGAGTTCAGCACCCTCCTCGTGGCGTTCGAAATTCCGGTGCTCGACCTCGACGCGTGTGCTCTCGCCTGCCGGAATGAATCGAACCTCGACCTCGCTCGCCTTCTCGCGCGACACCGGTTGCCGATCGGCGCCGATCGCGAACCCGAGCACGAGACGCCGGCCCGGTTCGTAGGCGCGGACATCTCCCCACGAGATCTCCTCGCCTTCTCGCGTTCGTTCGAGCCAGCGCCCGCCGACGCGCGGCTCGACCACGGCCGACCGGAAGTTCACGCCCGAGAAAGTAAACGGCAGGGGCCACCATCATCTGAATACGTTCGCGAGAAACGCGGGACGCCTCGAGCTTGCTTCACGAACGCGCACGTGGTGTGAGACCATCGTGACGACGATAGAGTGCCAAGCGAGGATCGCCATGAAAATCATTTTGACCGGGGCGACGGGAATGGTCGGCGAGGCGGTGTTGCTGGAGTGTTTGGACAATCCCGCCGTGGAGCGGGTCTGCTCGGTATCGCGACGTCCCTGCGAGCGAACCCACCCGAAGCTCACCGAATTGTTGGTTCCGGATTTTCGCGAGCTCGGCGCCGCCGAAACCATGTTGAGCGGCTACGACGCCTGCTTCTACTGCGCCGGCGTCAGCTCGGTCGGACTCAGCGAGGCGGAATACACCGTCATCACTTACGATACGCCGGTCGCCTTCGCATCGACGCTTTCGCGCCTCAATCCAGAGATGACCTTCGTACACGTCTCCGGCGCTCATACCGACAGCACGGAGCAAGGCAAAGTGATGTGGGCCCGCGTGAAAGGTCGAGCCGAGAATGCCCTCATGCGGTTGCCTTTCAACGGCATTTACAACTTCCGACCCTCGCTCATGAAACCGACGCCAGGTCAGAAGAAGGTCAAAGGCGGGTATTGGTTGGTTCGTGTGCTCTATCCGGTGTTGAGCGTGTTCTTTCCGGATATGACGCTTCGGGAGCTGGCGCTCGCGATGATCAACGCCGTGCGGTTTGGGGCCCCGCAGGGGGTGCTTGAGGTGCCGGCGCTACGCGGGTTGGCGATGCGTTGATGCGCGAGGGGGGGGGTCAGCGGCCGGCCGCGATCCGTGCGTAGCAGTGGCCGGTGCGAAGCTCGCGACGAGCTCGGACGTTCGAGGAACGCCGCGGCCAGGCAAATGACCTGCGGCAGTTGCCGTCAAGATGTCAGCCACGTCTCATGTGCTCGACCTTGATTGTCGTCGCTCATGAGCCCCCCTCCAGCACGAGCAGTAGTCGTCCACGCTCCAGCCCGGGCGGCAGCGGACAAAGTTCGATGGGCCCGAGATGTTGATTGACGTCGGTACCGCTCCCGTCGTCCCGCAGGAGGACGCTCGACGGTCACCAGAAGAGTCGAGCCTCCGAGCAAACCTGCAGCGTGAAGGTTCAGCCATGCGTATCCCGTCGCCGTAAGCGCCGCGAATCGACCTGTATATACACGGGCATCAACAATCGCCGCTGCCCTCACACCGATTCGATTGACTGGAGTCAGCACCAGGTCCTCGACGATTGCAATGCGTTCCCATCCCGGCTTATCCGGAAGGTTTCGAACGACTTGCGTCAGTCTCGCGAGTGCCGAATCGAGACTCTCATGACCAATCGTCATCGTCTTGGTCCCCCAACATATCACCGGGTAAGCAGCGAGCGTAACTCGTCCACTCATTCGAGAGTCATGGGTTCTGCGGCAATACCAACCTAGAGATTCGCGAGCAGACGCTCCAGACCCCTCTTTCCTTTGCCGGTGACGAATGGAAGGATGTCCTCACTGCCGTCAAGACAACGATTGAAACCGCGCTAGCACGCGAACCCAGCGCGCGTTTTCAGAACGTCAGCGAGATGGTCAGGGCGCTCGTGCCGTTGTTTCGGCCGACGTTCCCGCCCATTTCCGGGGCACGCTCTCATCCCATTCGTCCTCCAGGCACCGACAATAAGCAACGAGCGGCATCGCTTTCGGCGAGCGGCGTCGGCACCACCGGACGGTTCGCAGGCGGCAGTCTTCAATGCTATCTCTAATCGCTGGGCTCATTGTCGCGGCCTGCGTGTCGTGGGGATACTAAAGGCAATGCAATGTGAAGGAATGGGTCGATGAGGACGAGCGAGTCGACCACCACGAGTCAAACCTACCTTGCGCGATTAACGGCGGAGAGCCCTGCCGTCCATCGCGGAGGCGCACAGCGGCGCCGCTCTCGTATTTATACCGTCGTCGGTGTCACAGCTCGTCGCAGCGCTGCTTGATCGCTTCCGGCGGATTCAGCGCTTGAACCGGAAACAGGCGGCGCTCATAGGCGTCTACTAAGGTTGCAAGCGCGTCCAGCTAGCGCTCCTCGCGTGAACCCGGCTCTCATCCCAGAGCTCTTCGATGCGACGAAGCGCTTTCTGATGGGAAGGTCCAGCTACGATAGGCTCGATCATTTGATTCACACCTTGTTTGGCATCGATACGATGTACTCAGCATTCCTATTCACCTTCATGCCGCTGATCGGGTCAATCCTGGAGGCCTAACCTCACGCCGTCACGGATCTCCGTTCGCGCACCTTGTACGACACCGCTGCCGACTCGCTGCAGCGCAGCAGAAATCGTCGCTCGCCCTCACATATTCGATCGGTCCGGGTCCTTTTGTCGGAGGATGTGCCGACCGAGGGGGCCAGCAACACCCAAGGTGCCGGTGCGCGAAGCCCTAGGTGGAACACCAATCCCCGAGAGCATCTGAGTCGAGGAACTCATGAACTCAGGATCCGATCGTGACGACGACGACATTCCGCTTGGTACGACGGAAGCGCGCGCTCTTCGGCGTCTTGTCGAGCCAATCGCCCCCCCCGACCAGCTCGCACGTGACGATTTGTGGGCATTGCGATACCGCATTCAAGAGCCGCTTGGGCACGGCGGGATGGGCGACGTCTTTCTGGCCCGGGATACGTTGCTCGATCGACTGGTTGCGCTGAAGATCTTACGCAACAAGGAGGAAAGTTTCGTGGATGAGCGGCAGCTTCTGCGTGAAGCCCGCGCGGCTGCGCGCGCTGAGCACGAGCGCGTTGCGCGCATCTACGACGTCGGCACGTGGGAGGATCAAGCTTTCATCGCAATGGAATACGTGCGCGGCGAGACCCTGAGGGCGTGGATGAAAACGCATCACGCGACGGCGCGCGAAACCACGGACATCGTGAGGCAGCTGCTCGATGGGCTGCGCGCCTTGCATGAGCGCGGGCTCGTCCATCGCGATCTGAAGCCCGAAAATATCATGGTGACGCCCGACGGCACGCTGCGCATCCTCGATCTAGGTGTTGCGCGGCGCGTGGCGATTACGGACGCCATGCAGGCGCCCGGAGAAGCGACCGGCAACACCTCACTCGGCGTGGGCGTCGGGACGCCAGGCTACATGGCGCCTGAACAGTGGCACCGCGTGGAAACGGACGCGCGCGTCGATCTCTTTGCGGTGGGGGTCATTGCGTATGAATTGGTCGTCGGCCGCGCTCCCTTCCGTGGTGACACGAAACGCGAGACTCGCGAGAAGACGCTTCAATGCGCCGTCGAGTTCGACGGACCAAGCTGGGCCGACGTTCCTGCCACGCTCAAGTCGATCATCCGGGGTGCGCTCAGGGCTGATCCCGATGAGCGTTTCGCGAACGTCGCTGAAATGGTTGAAGCGCTTGCCATGCCTGTAGGCCAACCGCCTCCCTTGATTTCGACTTCACAGGTCACTCGTTCGTCGGAAGAGGGGCTCCCTGAAGCGGAGTCCTTGGATCCACCTGAACTTCCGCCGCGAAGTCGCACGTCATCGCGTCGATTCGGATGGCTCGTTGCCCCCGCCGGTCTCGTGCTCACCGTCGCCGCGATCGGCCTCATTGCGTTCGCCGTACGCGAGCGCGAGGCAGCCATGCCGCTACCAACCCGCGGCATGGTGCAATTCCGGGCGGCCCGTTTCATGATGGGCGCGGAACCGGCCGAAATCGAAGCAGCCTGCCGCAGCTATCCGAAAGGCTGCCCGCCCGAGGTGCAGGACGAAACGCCATCGCGCAACGTCCATGTCGCCGCCTACGAGCTCGACGAACGAGAGATTACCAACGAAGAGTTCGCCGAATTTCTCACAGTGATTGGCGGGCTCATCACAGTCGTCAAGGACGACGAGCATCCCTACCCACGTTTTGTGCGCTACCGATCGCGCCCCGGCGAGGACTTGCTCCTTTACGATCTCTGGGAGGGTGGGACGGGACTCGCGCTCTCGGGAACAAGCCAATTTACGGCGAAACCCGGTTTCGAACGACTCCCGGTTACCCTGGTCACATGGTCCGGTGCCCGCCTCTATTGTCAGAGCGTCGCAAAAAGATTGCCCACTGAGGCCGAGTGGGAATATGCAGCACGCGGCGCGGAGAAGCGGCCGTTTCCGTGGGGCGCGGAACCGCCGACTTGCGAGGGCGTCCACATTCCAAGCAATGGGATACTTCCTGTTATCCATGCCGACGGGTGCGAAAATGACCGCACCATCCCTTTTGTTGTCATGACGGCCCCGCAAGATCGAACGGCGCAAGGCGTGTATGATCTCGGTGGCAACGTTATCGAGTGGGTGGCCCACCACATCGAGGATGAGCGGACCTCTTCGAGCTCACTTCCCGAGCAAAGCCCCGCTATCACGCGCGGCGGCAGTTTCCATTCCTCTTTTCTAACGCGAAGCACGTCGCGCTCACTGCGTCCTGCTTCTGCCGCCGGACGTGACATCGGTTTTCGCTGCGCAAAATCTATCCACATATGACCCGGCAGGAGACGTCGAATGATCAACGAAGATTTCAGCAAGCTGCATAACGACAAGAAAAAGCAACGGGCCGAGAAGGAGCAGGGGGCCGCGCCGCCGCCGAAGCCGCCCGTTCGAAATGTATCGCTAAACGGACAGTTCCATAACATCAATGGCGTTGGCCTTGGGGACAAAGATATCGCCTACTGTGGAAGCAGGAAGACATTTGACGAAGCGTGCCGTCTCAAGGCCGAATTGGACGAAGAGCGTTTCGAGCCCGCCAACACGGTCATTCTCATCTACCGGATGACGCAAATTCCCAGGCAAACGCTTTTCGTTCGCACGGATGTTATCAATGGTGGGGAGCGACCAGAGGGTAAGGTCGCAGCCTATTCATTGTTTCTCGTGTTGAAGAACCTCGCGACCGACGAGAAGAAAGTGCGCAACTTGGCCAAGGCGATTGAGGACTTTTTGAAGAAATACGGGCAGACAGGCGATCCCAGCTACGGACGACCCTAGTTAGAAAGGTTCACATGACAATTTCCACCCACGTTCCCGCCGTCAACGCCATTGCCCCCATCTACGTCTTGAGGCTCACCCGTCCTTCGGCGAACAAGGCGCGTATTCTCCGTAGTGCGATTTATGATAAGGCGAACGCGAAAGACATTCTTTTTCAAGACATCATCGACAACAAACAGCAGGACTTCGCAAAAGGCAGCATCATTATCTACATCGTTGGGCACGCGATCCCCGACGGCCTATTCGATGAAACGGGCAAACTTCTGCCGGAGCAAGTGATCGCGGAGGCGATCAAGAAGGTGCGAGACGGAGACGGCAAGTCAACCGTCATCGTCTGGGATGTGTGCTATGCGACGAGCTTTCTGCATATCGATGACGGCGCGAGCAACGATGCCCGCAAGCAGTGGGGCGCGAATTACGTCCACGTGTTTGCATGCCAAGACTATGAGCTCACTTTACTCCGCGATGACGGCACGACGCAGTTCTCTGAACAACTGGTGGACGCTGTAGACCAGCTGAACCGTCTCAAATCGAATGACTGGAAGTGGAGTGACCTCGAAGCGCGGCTGCAAGAGCAGTTTGGCACGCTCCAAACTCCCGATATCGTGTGGACCGAAGAAGCGAAAGGCCCTCCCGCTCCTAGCGCGAAAGATTTTGGCTTGTACCACTTCAAGATCTGATCCGCCCGAGAAACTAGCCACTTTGAATCACCCATGCCACGCGCCTCAGGTGAGCGATACCGAGCAAGGGGCGCACGTCGAAAGGTTCGACGCAGAAGTACGTGAGCTCGTCACTACCGGCCGAATTCGAGCCAGCAAGGCTGCGGCTTCGGACAACAAAGTAATTCGCTAGCTTCTCATCGCCGACGGTGCTCGTCGGACGGATACGGTGCCGCAATTTTCATTCAAAACGGCTTGCGCGCTTTGGTCTTCATGACACCGGAGCGGTTTGCGCGTATCGCGCCTCACACCGTGCGACCCGTTGGGTCTACCCCTCATCGCAGTTATTCGCCACGTTCCACGCCCCTGAGGCCTCCATGACACAATCGACAATGGAAACTCGGTCCGTCGCATCGAAGGCAGGAATCAACTACTCCAAACGCGCACTTTCTTTCTGCCTGCTGGTCATCGGAGTGGCGGCGCTTTGCCTTTGTGCTCGAGGTGGCAAGGATTGGGACAGCTCGGGTTGGCGCGACGCGCGAGCCTACCGGGGAAGCACCATCGTTCTCCCCACGGCAGCGGAGCAGGTCAACCTTATGGAATCCGAGACGGGCCGTCCATTGCGCCTGGCGGATGAGGGAAGAGCAGCGATCCTTCCTGCGAATGTGGCTGAGAACGCCGTGCTTCGCGTTACGCCGAAGGAAAAGGGTGATGCCGTATTCGATCTGAATGTCAGCATCATCGATCGGTCGTATGGCATCGCGGCGGGCGCCTTGGGGCTCTTATTACTTTTTCTCCTGCTTTGGACGTTTGATTTGAAGCTTGCGGCTGCTCTTTCCGAGGCCGGGGGAGGCCTCAGCCTTGCGCGCGTGCAGCTTTTTCTTTGGTTTTTGCCAACGTTTTTCATGGTCGTCGCGCTTGGTGTGCCCTTGCTTGCCCTGCCTCCTCTCGACAAGTCGCTCGTCGCGCTTTTCGGCCTCGCCGGGCTCACGACGACCCTCGGCACAGCTGCGTCACCAGCCGCCAATGAGCCGCAAAGCGAGGGATCGCTCGTGCGGTCGGAGACCACCCCCGCCATGCGACAGATCGTCGAGGATTGGCAGAACAGGCTCGACTTCTCAAGGGTGCAGCTGCTCCTCATGACGTTACTCGGGGCGTTCGTTGTCTTGGCGGCGTTCTTAGGCACCTTGCGCGTTCCATCGATTCCAGACGGGTGGCTTGCGGTACTCGGCGCGAGCCAGGTTGCGTACCTTGGCACGAAAGCGGTCAAGCAGGTCAAGGTGAACCCCGCCGATCAACCGCCGACGCCCAACAATGCAGCGACTGGAAACCTCCGCTGAGCGAACGGGCCGGCGCTGAGCGCCCTACGTTTCTGTGTTCGGACGAACATCGCCCAAGCGCGAACGATGGTCATCAATTTTAGAAGAGGACACCATGTCGATCAAATTCGAATTGAGTATGAAACTTCAATTGTGGGTTTGGGACAGTGGTGAGCTCGAAGGCTGGGCCCTTTATCTGAATGACGAGCTCATCGACGAGCAAGACGTTTTCGCTCTGAAATATGACATCGAATCACCTGATCCCTCGTGGGCGGTGGTTGTACATTTTGCAGGCGACGACGGGGGCGGAACGAAGATAGTCAATATTGCAAGCGGCAAACCTGTGGTCTTGGAACGACAGGACAGCGGTCTGAAGCACAGCTACATCATTGCCAAGGAAACGGACGCAACTGAGGAAAAGAAGTGATGGTCCGCACCGCGAGATGTTTGATGGCAGCACTCCTTGGTCTGTTTTGCATTTTCGAACGAGCCGCAAGCGGAGGCGCCCCGAACGAGCCGCCCGACGACGCTTTCGCGCCCGCTCAAACGGCCATCGGCAATGCGGCCCTGCTCGAGAGCGCGTGCGGTGAAGCTGCGTTTTACGAAGAGGAATTAGAGCCGAGCAAGGAAAACGCGGATTTTCTCAACTGCTACGGTGAGCGGCAACCTGATACAACGCCCACCGTGCCTGCCGCAGACCGGCTATCGAGCTGGAGGCCGGTCTATGCTTCTGCGTTGGGATACCAGAAGCGCATCGCCGAATTCTTTGGCCGCATGCCGTCAGCACGTCAGGCGGGAAGTAAATGCCCCGCCGCCTCTTTGATGGAAATACCCAAAGAGAAGCCCGCCCAATCCGCGGTAACTGAGGCGCAGAAGGAATTGGATCAGGCGAACGCCGATCGCGATGCGGTCGCGAAGGTTCTACGACATGCCCAAACCGATCGCGATGTGCAAGAGGCGCATATGCCGACGCCGCGAACCGCGGAATCGATCGACCGGCTGCAACGCTTTACTCGGTCCTTGGACGACGCAAGAGTCGCCTTGAAGGCAGCCGAGGAGCAGGTCGTTGCCAAGGAGGAGCAGCTCTCGAAGGCGAAGGCGAGCAGGAAGGCGGCAAGCGACGAGGCAAAGATCGCCGCGCAAAAGGCCATGGAGGATGCGCGCTCTGCTATGCGGCAAGCGATCGACAAGGCGGCTCTGACGCTTGCACCAGACGAGTTCGAGGCGA
>DATHEQ010000270.1:0-37713 GCA_035318505.1 Polyangiaceae bacterium
CCGCGCCCTGTAGCGACGCCGAGAGGCAAGCCGCGGGACGAGCTTCCGAACGAAGCTCGCTGAAACCCGAACCGAGCCCTTGGGCAACCATCACGCCGCCCTGCGCTCCTCCGCATATGCGTAACGCGTACCCTGGTTCGAATCGTGTGATGGGGCACAGGCGCGTTGCTACTTCGACGAGCGAAAGCATGACCCGACGATTCGGATCGACGCTGGTCTCTCGCGGAAACCACAAGGCTCCTCCGAGCTCGATCGTCGAGGGCCCGATCGCCACCGCTTCATTCAAGACAAGGCCCGTCGCAATGCCAGGCAGAAGGCCCATCGCCAGCCCGACGCCGAGCTGCGCATGACTTTGTGCGCTGCGGCGCTTCTCGGTGACTGGAGGAGGGGTCACGGCGATAGGTTCGCGGTTGGTCTCTGGAGTTGCCGGCGGAGTTACGAGCGGTGGCGGCTCGTGTACCTCCCCGGTCAATAGCAGCTGGGGATCGATGATGAGCGCTAACATCAGCGCGAGCGGCTTCGTCATTGCTTCGCAATCGATGTCGTCGTGGGAGATGTCACGTTCCCCCAGAAATTCACCTCCTGCGGTAGCCAACACGATGTGGGCGTGCCAGCCCGAGCTCTCCCTTCTTTTTTCGACGTACCCTTCGATGAGCACATCGGCGGTGGACGCCGGCACCCACGTCGAATGTTTCAGCCGCTCCTCGACTGTGCGCGAGAGCGGGCCACCTGCGACGCACGCCTCTGCGCCCGGCATGCGTGTCCAGCTGAGCGCGTAACTGACGTTTGCGGGCGGCGTCGCAGCACGCGCGGCGCTGACGACAAGAACCATCGCACTCACACCGCCCAGAGCTGCCCGCACCCGAATGCCATAGCTTCCGAGCTAGCATCGCACCAGAAAAAAGCGGGAGGCCGTTGCGGCGTAGCTCCGACGCGTTCGCAATGGCCTACCGCATAGAGGACTACATCTTCCGGTTGGCTGCGGCGTGCCGTCGCTTTCGCGCGATGCTCCTCGACGCCCACGCGAGACCGAGCAGGGCACCCCACGCCGCGCGCCCGTCGGAATGTCCGGTGCTCTGCGCAAGCCGGCAACCGCACCCTTCGCGCTCCTCTGCCGCGGGGGGCGTAGATGGCGGCGTGCCTGCGTCTACGCTGGGCGGCGGTTCGGTGCCGCCCCCCGGCATCGATCGTGGCGCCGGCATCGGGCGCCGCATCGGTTGCGCGAGCGGCGTCGATGGGCGGCGTGCGGGCATCGAGCGGCGTGCTTGCTTCAGGTGCCCCGGTGCCCCCGTCGAGCACGACGATGCCGCCCCCATCCGGATTGACCGGTGGGATGATGGGCACGCACTCTTCGGGCCCCGGAGGGACGAACACGGTGTTCATGCCGTCGAGGCAAATGACCAGCTCCGTCGGCGGCGTGCCGCCACCACCAGCGTCGGGCGCGGCGCCACGTCGACTATCCAAGGCAGAAGTTTGCAGTGTCGTGCCACGACGAAAGCGCACACCGCGTTGTCACCATCTCCATATGATCGGGCGGGGAGCTCGCGCCGTCGTCCGATCGGCGAATCAGTTCGAACCGCACCTTCGCGCGATCCGCGCGGCGCACGAAGCGGAACGCCGCTTGAGGCGTGCAGAGAAATGAGTCGGCGAGCGACGCGATCGCGAGGACCGGCATGCGTAGCTCGGACATGGCCGCGAAATGATCGACGGCAAGATCGTCGCTCATCCATCGATCGCGCTCCCAATTGCTGGCCCACGCTTCGATATAAGGAGCGGCTTCGTCGTCCGGTCCGATGCCGAGTGCCCGCGCGGGGAAATAGCCGGCGATCCTCGTGGCGGCGCGCATGACGCGGACCACCGCACCCTTTCTGGCGCGGAGGATCGGATTGGGCTCTTCGCCGGGCAGCCACACGTTGGTGGCCAGCAATGCGATCGCGTCGGCGTCGGCGAGGCCGGTCGCGGCGGCGACCATGGCGACTTGCCCGCCCAGCGAGTGACCGACGAGGGTGAGTCGGTCCTTGGGCCAGCGCTCGCGCACGGCGCGACAGAGCGCGGGAACGTCTTCGCGCGCCAGGTCGTCGAACGTCCAGCGGCCTCCGCGCGCCGCGGGCATACCGCTTTCGCCGTGCCCGCGAAAATCGAGCGCCAGCGTGCGCACCCCGTGCTCCGCGAGAACCCCGGCGAAACCGCCGTCCGTGGGCGAGCTCCAGATCCGCCGGGAGACCATGGTCGAATGAAGCAAGATGGCGGTGCTTCGCGCGTGCGGCGGCTCACGCATTTCGACGGCGAGCGTCGTACCGGCGGCGGTGGTCAGGTGAATGACTTCACTCGCACTGGCCGGCGGCGGCGTGGCGCGCAGCGATGACCAGCCGGCCGATGGCGACGCAGGCATCTCCGCTCTCAGTCGAGGGGCAGGGTGACGACTTCGTCGCCCGTTTTGAGGTCCAAGTACTGTGCGCATTCGGCGTCGATACCGACGCCGCGCTCACCGAGGTCGCGCAATTCAGTCATCACGATGCGGATGAAGGGCGAAATCGGGAGCTCCTTGGCGCAGAGCGCTTTGCTGGCTCCGGCAGTCCCGGCAGGAGAAATATCGGCGACGTGTGTACGGCGCGTACGCTGTACCAGCGTGATCTCGTCGGTGGGCGCGGTGAAATGCGGTCCGCCGTCGAAGGGGTCGATGCGGTCGGCGTAGCGAAAGCCAATGCGCTTCAGGAGCTTTTCTACCCCCCGGGTCTGCGCGCCGACTTTGCCGACGACGTCCTGAGCCGCGCGGGGAAGGAGCGATGCGTAGACGACGCCGTCCGGGAAAAGGCTCTTGATGAATTCCTTGTTCTTTTTGGAAAGAAAATCGGCCTCGGCGTAGGAAAGGCTGGTGAAGTGGCGTCCGATCGCCTCCCACAGGTAACTGGTGCCGTCGCTTTCGAGCGGCGGCAAAAGCTCGGCCAGGATTTCGTCGCGAAAAAGCGGCCGGCGCGAAGCGATGAAAAGAAAACGCGCATAGGAGATGATGCGCCCGAGTCGCTCGGGCGCCTTGCGGTATTGCGGCAGCACGATGAGGCCGCCGATCTCGGTGGGCCCGTTGTACGAATAGCCGATACGTAAAAGCGTATGATAAAAGTGCTTGTCGAGCGTGTGCGAATACTTCTGCTCTTCGATCACGTCGAGGTAGATGTAAGGCGCGTCGCGCCGCCCGAGCTGGGCGACGATCATGGAGGTGCCAACGAGGCGCTGCTCGCGCGTGTCGGCGAGCACGAAGACGTACTCGCGTTTTTTGGGATCCTTGACGTCGCCGCTGAAACTGCGCTGCGACAGATCGATGATCTCGCGGATGGCGTCGCGATCGTCGGGCAGGTTGACGGTGTCGAGGTGGCGCGCGACGTCGAGCAGCTGCTCTTCGTCGGACCGCTCGACACCACGTATCTCGTAAGTGATCATGATCTTTTCAGACGGAGCTATCGTTAGACAGCGCCTGGGTGACGTCGGTGGGGAGGAACCCGTACTCTGCCGCTTTCTTCAAGAGGGTTTCGTTGTGCGGGAGGGCGCTGAGAAAAAGGCGCGCATACGGCGTATTTTTGAGTCCGGCCAAACGGCGTGTGAGCGGCTCGAGACCGCGTTTGATGGCGTCGATGGCCCCGCGTTCGTCGCCCTCGGCGAGACACGCGTCGTAGAGGGCCAGAAAAACAGGACTCTCGTTGAGAAGGCTCGGCGCACCTTGCTCGACCAGACCGACGGATTCTTCGGCGAGAGCGCGGGCGCGCGCGTGCTCGCCGGCGCGATGCTCCGCCTCCGCCCATCGTCCCAGCGCTACGGGGATGAGATCGCGGTTGCCGGTCACGCGATAGGATTCGGTGGCGATCTTCAGCAACGCGCGCGCACGCGCCGTGGCTTCGGGCGCCGACGACGCGAGCCACTCGCAACCGCGGTAGAAGAGGATGCCGAGGTTGCCGCGATCGGGCGCCGCCCAGGCGCCGATCGCGGCATCGTCGGCATCCGCGCGAGCGTCGGCGAGCTCGGGGTCGAGCCGCGGGTCGGGCCCGAACGTCGCCGTCCATCCGAGGAGGTTCATGCGCGCGTGGCGGATGGCGCCCGGGCTGCCGATCGCGTGAGCCAGGGCGAGACCGCTATCGATCGCGCTGCGCGCTTCGTCACGCGCGCCGATGGTGGTGAGCGCGAATCCGACGTTGACCGAGAGCATCGCTTCGCGCTCTTTCAAACCGGCCTGGTGCGCGGCGCGCGCGGCGTTCTGCCGCGCTTCGAGTGCGCTGGCGAGCTCGCCGCGGGTCTGGCGCACGACCGCCAAGCTTTGCCAGGCATCGATGGCGGCCACCGCGATGCCGCGCGTTTCCGCGAGCTCGAGCAAGTAGTCGGCTTCGCGTTCCGCATCTTCGAGGCGCCCGCCGAAAGCATGCCGCGTGGCGAGGATGGCGGTAGAGCGGGCCTCCTCGTCAGAGAGGCCCAACTCGCGCGCTTTGGCGCGGATATCGGAGAGCCGCCCGACCAGATCGGTGATGCCCGTCCCGCGCGCGTGGTCGTAGCGGGCGCGCGCTCCGTCAGCGCGCAGCTGGCTCGACTCGTCGAAGATCGATTGCTGGAGGGCGACCACCGCCGTCTCGCGATCGGCGGCGCGTGGATCGAGGCGCGTCCACGCTTCGTCGAGCAGCTGGGCGCGGGCGAAGGTGACGGCTTTGCCTTCGGCATGCGCGAGCGCCGATTCGGCGAGCTTCACCGCGTCGCTCAGCGCATTGGTGGCGAGGGCGCGCCGGGCGGCTTTTTCCCAGTGAACTGCGGCCTCCGAGCAGCGATCGCCGATTTCGAAGTGCTTGGCGACCGTGGCCGCGTCTTCGCCCATCTTGGCGAGCCAAGTCCCGGCCGTGGCGTGCAGGTTCTTCTTCTGTGCATCGCCGAGCGATGCATAGGCGACGTCGCGCACGAGCGCGTGTTTGAAGGCCCACTCGCGCGTGCCGGCCAGCCGTGATTCGGCCTGCTCCACCAGCAGATCGGCGGCTGCGAGCTGCCGCAAAATCGATTCTGGCGATGACACCCCGAGCGCCGAAAGGCCCTCGTCCCAACCGGAGAGACCGAACACCGACAGTCTCAATACGGCGTCGCGGCAACGTTCTTCGAGGGCGTCGAGACTGACCTGAATGGCGGCTTCGATGCTAGGGGCGGAGTGCGCGTCGCGTCCCGACGCCGTGAGATGGGCGAGCTCTTCGGCAAAAAGCGGCGATCCCGCGGCCTGTGCGGCGATGCGATCGAGCAACGGCTCGGTCGCCTTGTCCCCGAGGATCGAGGTGGCGATGGCGCGCGCGGCGCGCCGGGAGATGGGGCGAAGATCGACTCTGATGTGATCGCGTGCGGAAAAAAGTGAGGTTACGCTCTTCTTTTCTTCGTCGCGAAAAAGCTCGGGCCGCGCTACGGCCAGCACCAAGAGTGGCTGTCGTTGCGCGCGCCCCAGCGTGTGCTCGATCCATCGCAGCGACTCGCTGTCGGCCCATTGCACGTCCTCGAGCACGAGCACCCAGGGCTCACGGCTCGAGGTTTGCACGACGAACTCCGTCAGGGCCAACCAGAGCTCGTCACGGGCGCCCCGTTGGTCGAGCCCTTCGGGAAGCGCCTCGTTGGCCACGAGCCGCGCCAAAAGCTCGTGCGCGGCGATACCGAGACCGCGCTTTTCGTCACTCGAGGTGGGCATGGCGGTGGCAAGCGCGTCGCGCGCCGACGCGAAGGACGAGCCCTTCGAAGTGCCGAGCAACGCTCGCATGACGTCTGCCGCCAATCCGAGCGGATGCCCGCGCCCGAAAGACTCGCTCCTTACGACGGTGATCTTGGGCGGCGTGGCCTGGGTGGCGATGCGGGCCAGTACCTCTCGTACGAGGCGGCTCTTGCCGATCCCCGGTGCGCCAACGACCGTGACCACCACCGGCGTTCGTTCGTCGGCACATCGCTCGTACGTGGCGACGATCTGCGTGAGCTCCGCCTCGCGGCCAACGAAAGGCGCGCCGGCCGAACCCTCGTTGCGCCTTCCGCTCAGCGGGGGGCCCACGACCGCCGATCCGTCGCCGCGCACTTGGAACTCGAAGCGACCGCGCGCAAGCTCGCTCGTCGTCGTATCGGCGAGCACCTGGCCGGCTTCGGCGCCGTGCGCGAGAGCGGCCGCGCGGTCGACGACCTCACCGACCGGCTTGGTCAAATCGACCTTGCTCCGTCCGGTGGCGACGCCAATTTTGCCCCCCTCCTCGGCGAGAAAACGCCCGAGCTCGAGTGCGCGCGCGGCTTCTCCGCCGAGCGCGCGGCGCGCCCCGACGTGAGCGGCAACCGCATCGTGCCCCAGCGCGACCGCGTCCGCACCGCGCGCGTGCAGCTGCTCGACGATGGACGCCCGCTCTTGGCTCGGGATGCCGAGCGCGACGATGGACGTGAAGAGGCGCGAGCCCTGCAGCGCTGCCGTTGCTTGCACCGCGGCGGCCCCGCGGGGCAGCGCGGTTTCGATGGTGGACGCGTCCGCTGCGACCCGCGCCAGCACTTCGGCGACCTCGAGCGCCTGGGCTGGGCGCTTGGCAGGCTCGGTGGCGAGCATCGTGGCTACCAGCGCGTCGAGGGCGGGCGGCACCTGCGGCACGAGATCGGAAAGACGCGGCGCGTCGGTGGTGACGAGCCTCGCCAGCGTGGCGATGGCGGTGGGCCCTACGTGGGGAGGGCGACCGGCGACGAGCTCGAACAGCGAAGCGCCGAGCGAATAAATGTCGGCGCGCGCGTCGAGCACGCCTTCCGCTTTGGCTTGCTCGGGTGCCATGTAGGCGGGCGTGCCGACCACCACCCCGGTTCGGGTGAGTCGCACGTCGTTCTCGAGCGCGACACCGAAGTCGACGAGCTTGGCGAACGGCCTATCGCCTTCGCTCGCCTGGCGCACGAGGAAAATGTTCGACGGTTTGACGTCGCGGTGGACGACCCCCGCCCGGTGCGCCGTGTCGAGCGCTACCGCGATTTGGCGAGCCACCTCGAGCGCGTCGCGCAGTCCGAGCGGAGCGCGGCGATGACGCGCCGCCAAGTCCTCACCGTCGAGCCACTCCATGGCCACGTAGGGAACGTCTTCGAGCTTACCGCAGGCGACGAGCTTCACGATGTGGGGATGGTCGAGCTCCCGGAGCAGCTGACCTTCGCGAAGAAAGCGGTCTTCTTCCGCCGATTCGACCCCTTCGACCGCGATGAGCTTGAGCGCGACCCATTGCGCGGTCTCCAGATCGAACGCCCGGTAGACGACGCCGACCCCGCCCCGCCCCACCTCCCGTTCAACCTGAAACCGCTCGCCGAGAAGCGAGCGATTGGTCAGGGGAAAAGACTTCATTACGCTATTCGTACCCTACTTGGGGAGCTCGGCCGCCGCTACTTTGGTTTGGGCCGGAGCCCGTGGGATGGCGGGCGTGCTTGCCCGTGGCACGGAGTTGCTCTAAATGAAGGCAACCATGTTTTCCGCCGCTCTCGTCAATCTCCCGCAAGAGTTCCATGAGGGTTTCGAAAACCTCATGGAGATCGTTGGAAAAGGGGACAACATGCCCATCGCGGGCCTCATCCCCATCATCATCTTCTTCACCTGGCTTTCTCTGCGGGAAGCCTTCCGCCACGACCGGCTCATCGCCCAAGGGCGAGAAGAAGAAATCCTCGACGAGATGTACAAGTAGCTCCGCCGTTCGGAGCTACGACCGCGCGGCGCGGCGCGGAACGGACGGGTGCGAACTGTGGCGGGTCGTCGGCGGGGCTGCGACGAAACCGATCTGGTCGAGGTGGGCCGCGGTAAGCAGGTCGCCATCGGCAATGGCGATGGCGCGCGTGAGCACGTCCTCGAGCTCGAGCTCGTTGCCGGGCCAAGCATGCTCGATCAAGCGCCCCAGCGCGCGCGGATCGAGTCCCATGGGGCGACCCTGAAGGCGCACGCCAAGGCGCGCCAAGCGATCGACGATGATGGCGCGCATGTCCTCGGCCCGCGCCGCGAGCGGTGCAAGCTCGATCGCGCGATCGCCTATGGCCTCGGCGAGGCCTGCATCGAGATCGCCCGCTTCGACGAGCTTTTGCACGTTCATTGGCACAGACACCAGGAGCGCGACGTCGAGCGACGCTTCTCCCTTTTGGAGCGGCGCTTGCGTCGTGAGCGAGGTGGCGAGAAAACGCTGCGCTTCCGGGGCGAGCGCGGCGATGCTGAGAATGAGCAGCGAGCCACCTTGCGCAAGATGTAGCGGCGACCCGATAGGGTCGCGCCAGCTCTCTTCCTGCTGCTCGTCGACGCCCGCGCCGTCCACCACGACGAACGGGCCTTCGCGCCGTTTTCCCGTGCCGTGGACGACGGCGGCATAAGGGACGGGGTCGATGCCGGGCGGTGTGAGCAGACTGAGCGGCGCACAGCTCTCTCCGGCGCGTTCGAGTTTCTCCATCGTGAGTCTGGCGACGGGGCTATACGGCGCAACCAGCGCGGGGCGCGCCAGCCGGCGTGCGTTGGCTTCGTGGCGTCGCGTCGCCGTCATCACCCCTTTCTCGAGGAGGGCCGCGCGTTCCGTCTCGCGTTCGGCCGCGCGCTTGGCCTGGACCTCACGCGTACGCGCTCGCGCCAGCGCACCGGAGACTCCGAGCTGCGCGGTCATCCGATCGGCGAGGGTGCGCAGGGCGCGCACCTCTTCGAGCGATAGAGGATGTGCGCGCGCGCCGGCCGGGAGCACGAGGGCGCCCACGGGACCCTCGTCATCGGTGAGCAGCGTGAGCGACATCGCGCCTCGGCCACGCAGCCATTCGAGCGCGGGGCGAATGTCGGCCCGCCGTACTTCGAGCGTCTCCAGCACTTCGATGCGCAGCGTTTGTTCCGGCTCGCCGCGTGCCAACTCGAAGAGCAACCGCGGCGGAGCGGCGCCCGGTTCGGAACGGCCATATCCCGCGCGATCGGCGGTCAAAAGCGACGGCGGGTCGAGACGCCACAGCTCGGGAGCCGCCGGCGAAGGCCCGAGCGCCTGCCGCAGTGTCGCCAACGCCGCGGTAACGGCAGTGTCGGGATCGGAGCGCAGCGCGACGGTAAAGGCACCTTTGGTGGCATCGATCCAGCGCGACTGTTCGGGTCCGAAAGGACGCGACAGCGGGACTGCGCCGAGCCCGATCGCAATGCCAGCGCCGAGCGCCAGAAGCGCCACCACCTCTGCTTGTCGCGGTACGTGCGATGCGATCGAGGCGACAAAGAGCGCAGCGGGCGCGGCCAGCACGGTGATGGCGACGGTGGTGCGGTGAGCGCGAGCCACCGCCGTCGGATCGCGCGCGAGGCACGCCGTCACGGTAGCCAGCGCGGCCAGGCACGCGGCCCACTGTAAAATGGGCGCAGCCGATCCGATGCGCTCGAGAGCCGCAACGAATCCGACGAGCAACGCCACGCTTGCAGCGACGAGCGCGGCCGACAAGCGCTCGGACGCGCCGAGGTCGAGGCGGCGCTTGCGCCGCAAGTGCCACGCCGCAAAAATACCGAGCGCGAGCGCGGCGATGGCCGAAAGAGCGCCGACCGCTTGGGTGGTCGGAAATTCCGTAGCGATCGACGAGGCGGCGATCGACGGCTCGAACGGTGCTCCCGCCGCCAGCGCTGCCACGAGGCCGCTCAGCATCGCCAGCCGGAGCTGGCGAGCGGTACGCGGCACCGGCAAAAGGCCGCCGAGCGGTGCGATGCGTGCCAGCGCTACGAGCGACGCGACCGACGCGATTCCCGTTCCGACCGCCGCGAGGGTCTCGAGCGACGGAACTCCGGCCGGCGCGATGCGCGCGGCGGCCATGACTGCGCTTCCGAAGCCGACGGCGCGTGTTGCCGAGCGCGTTACCGGGTTGACCCAATCCTCGCCACGCGCTGGCGGCACGCTCCGTGCCCACACCATCAGGAGGGCGATCGGAAGCAGAAGCACGCCGAGCACAGCCGCTCCACCTCCGGGCGCGACCCGCAAGGCGGCGACCAAAACATAGCCCACGCTGAGAAGCGCGAGCAGCAGCGAGCGCGAACGCCAAGGCACGGGGGGACTTTACACCGCGTCGCCCCTTCTGGCACCGGGCGGCTAGGCGAACTCGCGTCAGGGCGCGGCGGCCAGCTTTTTGAAGCGCTGTTCGGGGCCTGGCGGTGTGTACACCTGGATGCCGAGAAATGAGCGCGATCCGGCCGGTTTCCACTGGTGCCGCGTGCCCGGGGCCACGGAGAAAATCACCCCGTCCGAGCCATGCAGCGTGTGCTCCTCGTCGCCGTTACCTTGGATGAAATCGCCTTCGCCCTGAAGAATGGCCATGTGCTCCCACTCTTTTTCGTGCACGTGAGGAGAGACGACGCCCTCGGCCGACATCTTGAGAATGCCGAGGCTCGCGTGCGCAGAGACATCGCCTCCGAAACCGATGCGGGCGTGGTAAGCGCCTTTGCCCCAGGCGAGGTCGGGCAACATGGTCAGGTCGACGGACGCGATACGCGATGGCCGCGAGGTCCAGGCGCTGGCCTTGGTCGCCGCCACTTTGGCGGCCGGCGCTTCGCCCGCAGTGACGACGATGAGAACGAATCGCGCCGGTCCGCCTTTCGCGCGCAGGGTAATCCCGCCGCCCGGCGCGATGAAGGCGTGCCAAGGCGTGAGCTCGGCGTCTCCGCCTTTCGCCTCGTCGGAGGCGAGCGTGACGCTTCCCGCCAAGGTGATGCCGAGCACATCGACATCCGTGCGTCGTGCGAAGCTTACCGCCGCGCCGGCGCCGAGGTCCTCTTCCCAAATTCCGGCGGGCGATCGATTGTCCGGCGCACCCAAAAGCGCGTCGAGCAAGGAGCCCTCGAGGCGGCAGGTTTTGGCCGGGCAGCTCGCTTTCGTGGACAACGTTAGCGCCTCCGGCGAGGGGAGCGCGCCATCGATGGGAGGCGGCGCGACGGGCGATGCGCTCGATGCCCCGGCTACCGCGGCGCTGCCCGCTGCCGATGCGGCTGGCGGTGCAACGCCGTTAGAGTTGGCAGCGGAAGGCGGCACTTCCGACGTCGCGGGGCTCGCCACCCGCGCGTCATGACCGCAGCTGAAGGCGATAGCAGCCGCTAGGGCAGGAGGTAAGGCGGTGAGCGCGCGCATGCGCGCCAGCATAGTCCGGCCGAGGAACCCTTGCATCGCGTGCGGCGATGGCGACAAGATTCGAGCAGGATGCGACTCTGCGCGACGGGGAGAGCCGCATTTGCCCTTCTCCTTGCCCTCTCCGGTCGAGCGCTGGCAGAGACCCCTACCGTACCTCCTCCTCGCGGCGCGGAGACCCGTCGGCAAGAACCACCAGCGCCCGTGCCGCACCCCGTGACCGCCGAAGAGATGAACGGCATGGAGCGCCCCGCACGGCGCGGCGATGAACCGGTTCGCACCGCCGCCAACGCGATGCTCTGGCCATTGCGTCTCGTCGTGGATCTCGTTTTTCTAGCTACGGGGGCCGCGGGCGCACTCCTCGAGAACGAGCAAATCGTGCCGCGCACACGTGATTTCTTCTTCACGCGCGGCGGTGAGATCGGCGTCTTTCCCACCGTTTTTCTGGAAACCGGAACGCGGCCGAATATCGGCGCGCGCCTCATCACCAGCATCCATCCCTATGCCGCCACCGTGCGTGGCGGCTACGGTGGGCCGGACGACAACGTGTTCGAGACGCGCATGCGCCTCTCGACGTCCAAGCCCTTTCCCGGAGTGGTGTCGCTCGAGGGCATGCACGATCGGCGTCCCGGGATGGGCTTTCTCGGCATCGGTCAGGTCCCGCAGACGGATCCCCGCAACCAATTCCGCAACGGCCCGGCGGTCGGCGTGTACCGCGAGCGTCGCGAACGCGTGGTGGCTGGCGTCGGAATTCGTCCTCTTCCCGACGTCGAGGTCTTGGTCTCGTCGAGTCTCACGCTCCGGTACGCAGATGATCCGGAAAGCCCCGGGAGCCCGACGCTGTCGCAAGCCTTTCTAGCGACGTCGACGCCGGGCGCTTACCACATGACGCGCATCATCTACACCGAGCTCGCGCTGCGCGTCGACAGCCGGGTGAGTCGCAGCGGCGTCGACACCGGATTGCTGGCGGAAGGTTACCAGGGCCTCGGAAACGGCATTCTCGACGATCCGACGCGGTTCGGGCGGGCTGGATTTCGGCTGGCCGGTTTTCTACCGTTCATCCGCCGCACCACCATCCTCTCTCCGAAAATCGTGGTGGACGGCATCGCTCCCATCGATCCGGCCGTCGTGCCCTTCCAGGAGCTCGTCGGGCAGCCCACCTTTCGCGGCTACGACAACCGACGCGACTACGTCTCGGCCGTCGCTTCCCTCGACTACCGCTGGTATTTGAGCCGTTTCGTGGCGGCGCGCCTCTTCGTCGATTTCGCCAAGGTATCGCCGTCGGTTTGGGAGTTGAACTTCGAAAACGTACGTTGGGCGGGCGGATTCGGCTTCGATCTCCACACCTCGACGAGCGAGGTGGGCCGCGTCGCGGTTGCCGGCGGCCCGGAAGGGTTCCATTTTCTTTTTGCCTTCGGCGTCCCGGCCGGTTTCGGCGATCGGCAACACCGCGATTGAAAGCACCCCCTCGATGATCCCTCCCTCTCGATCGATTGGCTCCCGCGTGCCCAGCGTGCTCGCCGTCGCCTGCGTAGCGACGGCGGGCATTGTTTCGACGAGCTGTGGCTATCGTCCGGCGCGCTTTTACGATCGACCTCCGGTGAGCGACGCGCGCGACCGGACGCCCATTCCCATGCCCGCGTTCCGCTGGGTGCCGGAATCGGTCTATCTATCCGAGGCGTATCTTCATCGACCGATCCGAGGAACGCTCGACGTTGAACCGATTTCTCCCGCGGGCGATGTCAATTCCATGGACGAAGTGCCGAGTTCGTCGTGGTTCACCCCGCGCGCCGTGGACATGGGCGCCATGGCGCGGGGTGTCGATGGGCCGGGCCCGCCGCGCCCACCTTTCACCGTCCTGTCCGAAGACGCGCGCGCCGTCGCATCGTCGGGCTTTTCCATGAGCGATGCCCGCGGGCAGCGATACGAAATAGTCATCGATCCCGTCGATCGCCCCGAAATGCGAACAGGCGCCGTTGCCGTCGCGGCGCGTCTCGTGTGGGCGCTCGGACTCGACACTCCCCCCGTCTATGTCGCCCTCGTGCGGCCCGAAGATTTCTGGCGCTCGGAAGCGGGGACCCCCGACGTGCCCGCCATGCTGAGGGCGGGAGCACCCGTCGTGCTCGGCTCGTACCGGGTGGCGGCTCTGGCGATGCGGCCGAGCGCCTGGATCGGTTACGCGTCGGAGTCGAGCACGCGCGGGGACGACCCCAACGACGCCGTGGCGCACGAGGACCGGCGCTCGTTGCGTTCACTCAAAGTGTTCGCCTCCTGGATGGCCCTCGCCGGACTAGGTTCTTCCAAGACCATGGATCGCTACGTGGGCGCACCCGGTGAAGGGCACGTCGTGCATATTCTCATCGGGCTCGACGACGCCTTGGGGGCGGACGAGGTGGTGCGGGTCACGGATCTTCCCCCGGGAGAAGGCGGAGGTTCGCCGCTCTATCGTCTCATCACCTTGGGTCTAGCTCCCAACCCCGCGCCACGGCCCACGCAGATCGAGATCCCGGCGCTCGGTCAGTTCGAGCCCGATGTGGACCCGCGCGCGTTCGGACCGTCGGTCCCCTACGAACCGGCCGATCGCCTGACGCCGAGCGACGGCTACTGGGCGGCCAAGCGCATCGCCGCGCTTTCGTCCGCACACATCGCGCTCGCCATCGAAGCCGGCAAATTCAGCGATCGCCGGGCGCGCCAGGGCATGCAAACCGTGCTCGAAGCGCGCCGCGAACGGGTCATTCGTCATTGGTTCGAGCGGGTCACGCCGGTCGAGCTGACCAAAATCGACGGCGTGCGCCTCGAGCTGCGCGATCAAGCCATTCGCTACGGCCTGGAGCGCGCCGAAACGACGGACTACTACGTCGACTTCTTGACCGATGGTGGCAAGGGCGTGGGGGAGAAGCTCGACATTCATCCGCGCGGCGACGAGTGGCAGGTCGATGTACCGGAGAGCGCGCTCTCTGCCGCAGGCGACTACCTCGTCGTGCGCATCATCGCACGCCGCAATCACCGACGCGCACCCCGCGCTTTCGCGATCCATCTGCGGGTGACCGGCGACAAACCCAAGCTGGTCGGATTGCGTCACTAGCGCTCATCCGCGCATCGCCGTTTCGACCTCGCTGGGGGCCTTGGGGATGGCCGCGCTGAGGACTTCCGGCTCTGCGTCGGTGACGACGACGTCGTCTTCGATTCGGATCCCACGCACATCGGCAAAGGCCTGAAGCTTGCCTCGATCGAGATCGCCGCCGATCGACGCGGTGAGCTCGGGATCGTTCAAGATCGCCGGCACGTTGTAAAAGCCCGGCTCGATGGTGACGGCCATTCCCGGCAAAAGGTCGCGATCGAGTCGCAAATAGCGGTCGCCGAAGCGCGTCGAGCGGGTACGACCCGTCGCGTAGCCGGCGCGATCGCCGAGATCCTCCATGTCGTGCACGTCGAGGCCGATGAGGTGACCTACGCCATGGGGGAGAAAGAGCGCGTGCGCCCCGCGTTCGATGAGCCCGTCCACCGCGCCGCGCAAGATGCCGAGGTGAACCAGGCCCTCGACGATTCGGCGCGCGGTCGCGTCGTGAATCGTGCGGTAGCGCGTCTTCGGAAGTACCAGAGAAATCGCCAGGCGCTGCGCTTCGAGCACGACGTCGTAGAGCGCGCGCTGGGTCGCCGAGTAGCGGCCACTCGCCGGCCAAGTGCGCGTCACGTCGCCGGCCCAGCCCTCCGGTGTTTCTGCACCGACGTCGGCGAGGAGGAGATCGGTCGCCGTGATCGCGTTCTTGTAGGACTGGTTGTGCAACACCTCGCCGTGCACCGTGACGATCGGCTCGTACGCGAGGCTCATCCCGGAGGCGAAGATGGCGGCGATCATGGCGGCCATCACGTCCGCTTCGTGCAGCCCGGGGCGGGTCGCGCGCATGCCGGCCGCGTGCGCGAGCGCCGTCGCTGCTGCCGCCTGGCGCAGCTGGGAAATGCCGGCCTCGTCGTGACAAAGACGCGCTGCAATGAGCGCGTCGGCCAGTGCGGCGTCGGGTGTGCCATCGGCAGCGTGCGCGCCGCGGCGCGCTGCGACGGGCCGGCCGAGCAGGTTCGTGAGCCAATCTGCCGTCACATCCTCATTCGGCGAGACCGTTGCGATCTCACCGGCGAGATCCCGAGCACGCACGACGAGCTCCGCCGTGGGGCGCACGCGAAGCCCGAGCGTTGCTCCGAGCTCCTCGAGTCCCGGCGAAGGGCCGTGCCAAAGAGCCGCCGAGGCGTCGGGCGAAGGCGCATAGAGCGTCACCTCGGAATCGGCGAAGAAGAGTGCGGCGTCGGGAACCGAGATACCGACGAAGTAGAGAAAATGGCTCCCCGCGCGAAATGGGAAGGTGTTGTCGGGATAATTTTTGGAGCGGATGGATCCCGCCGGCAAAAGCGCCATTTTCGGGCCGAGTGCCCGGGAGAGACGTTCCCTTCGAGCGCGAAAGACCGCGGTGGGGCTGGGGGTCGGCCACATGAGGCCTGACTATAGCTGCCCTTTCCCCCGCCTGACGAGACCCGAACTCATGATGAGCAACGTCGCAGCGCCGCCGAGGGGGCCGCCCATGCAGGTTCGTCCGGGTTGGCAACTGCCCTTGTCGAGCCCACTGTGGGAGACAGTGGTCGGGCTACGTCGCAGTGGAAGCGCGCCCACTCGCCTGGTACTCCACAATGAAGGGCGTCCCGTCGAACAGGTACGGGCACCCCCCCGACGGTCGACCGCTACGATGAAGAAAAACTACGTCATAGACACCAACGTTCTGCTTTACGACCCGCAGGCCATTTTCAAGTTCGAAGACAACGACGTCATCATTCCCATTTACGTCATCGAAGAGGTCGATCAGTTCAAACGCGAAGGGACGGAGCGGGGGCGCAATGCGCGCACGATCGCCCGGCTGCTCGATGCGCTTCGCCCCAAAGGGTCGCTCGCGCAAGGCGTTCCCCTCGATACGGGCGGCAGTCTCAAGATTGCCATCCCGTCCAAGCGGCCCATCCTCGCGACGGCGCTCGATCACTCCGGGCCAGATCAAGCCATTTTGCAAACGGCCATCGACGTTCGTGACTCGGGCCAGACGACCACCATTTTCGTCACGATGGATTCGAACTTGCGCATTCGCGCCGATGCCTTGGGTCTCGCGGCTGAGACCTACGAGAACCTGCGCGTCGAGGAGGATGAGCTCGACACGGGTGTCATCGACGTCGACGTCGACGGCGCGGTGGTGGACGCGTTCTTTCACGACGGTTCGGTGGCGCCACCCGAAGAATCGGACCTCTATCCCAACGTGTGCGTGCACCTGCGCGACCGCGTCGCACCTAGCCATGGCGCGTTGGGGCGTTTCGACGCGACCAAGGGGCGCGTCGTGCCGCTGCGCGTTTTGCGTGAGGGGCTCATGGGCATTCGCCCGCGCAACAAGGAGCAGACCTTCGCGCTCGATCTCTTGCTCGACGATTCCATTCGCCTCGTGACTTTGGTCGGCAAAGCGGGCACGGGCAAAACGCTGCTCGCCCTCGCCGCGGGGCTGAAGCGCACCATCGAGGATCAGGCCTACACCCGCCTCTTGGTGAGCCGTCCCGTGATGCCGCTCGGGCGCGACATCGGCTATTTGCCGGGCGACATCGACGAGAAGCTCAACCCTTGGATGCAGCCCATCTTCGACAACCTCGAATTTCTTTTCGCCACGGGCAGCGGCAAGGGGCGCGAACCGCGCGGCTTTGCCGAGCTCTTGGAAACGGGACAGATCCAAGTCGAACCGCTCACGTACATTCGCGGTCGCAGCTTGCCGCACCAATACCTCATCGTCGACGAGGCGCAGAACCTCACGCCCCACGAGGTGAAGACCATCATCACGCGCTGCGGGGAGGGCACCAAGATCGTGCTGACCGGCGACCCTTTTCAGATCGACAATCCCTACGTCGACAGCGCGTCCAACGGGCTTACGATCGTCGCCGATCGTTTCAAGCGCGAAAAGCTCGCCGGGCACATCGTGCTCTCGAAAGGAGAGCGCAGCGAGCTCGCCGAAATAGCAGCGAACCTTCTATGACCTACGCCGCCTGGGTGACCTCGAGCGATCGCGCGCTCACCATGGCGGCGGGCCAAATCAGATTGATTCAGGCGGTGACGCCGAGCAACGCCGAGACCGAGCTCGCCGAGCTCACCCAGGCGTTTCGCCGAGGAGCACCGCGACAGCCGCGCTGGCGGTACGACGCCCCGCCCGTGCCCCCTGAGCTTCCTCGCGCGCTCGAGGAACTGGCCTTATTTCTCGACAAGCAGCCACCGCTCGGACCTCTCTACGCGGCGCGCGCGCGCGAGCTTTGCCTGGAAGCTGCCCTCGTCGGCGCCACGGGCACGCCTCGCCTCACCGCGATGGCCCGCGCGCGATTCCTCACCTCCGCGCCGCGCGACGACGCGGAACAAGCCGACGAGCTTGCCCTGCGCTGGACGAGCGGGCCTGCCTTGGACCTCGCGCACGCAGCAAATCGTTTTACCGAGCACGAGCAGGACACCGCCGAGGACGTTGGCGACCACGGATCCGACAGACCCGTGCGCAGCTGCGACGCCAAAAATCCGCGGTCCCTCCTCTCCCGATTGACCACCGAGGTGGGGCGAAAGCGACTCCCTATGCGCGTCTGTGTGCAAGGCGGCATGGCCTCGCTGGCGGCGACAGGAGACGGTGTCATCCTCGTCGCGCGCAACCAGTGGCTGCGCCGGCGCGATGTCGAAAGGACGGTGCTGCACGAAATCGAGGGCCATGCGCTGCCACGCGCGCGCGCCGCCCGCGCACCGCTCGCGCTCTTTGCCTTCGGAACCGCCCGCGGGATCGACGATCAGGAAGGTCGCGCGATCACCATCGAAGAAAGGGCGGGCTTTCTCGACAAGGCTCGTAAATTCGAGCTTGGTTGTCGGCACCTGGGGGCGCGGGCCACCCTGGAGGGCGCCGATTTCGCGGACATCGTTAGGCTTTTGTGCGCGCGTGGCGCCGTTATCGAATCAGCGCTGCGCATCGCAGCGCGCGTGCAACGCGGGTCGCAAGGAGACGGAGGATTGGCGCGCGAAATCGTTTACCTCCCCGCGCGCTGTCGTGTCGAGCGTTTGCTGCGAGGGCCACAGGGCCACGAGGTCGAGCAAGTGATGCGAGGTGGGCGAATTGCGGCAGATGTCGCACTCGAGCTCGCCGCAGCCTTGTCGATGGAAGGCGAATCCAAAGCGGGGCATTTTGACCCTGTGGGGAAGGCGAACGGCGTCGCTTCGAACGTGGGCGTGCGGACGAAAGTCGTAAGCTAAAGTCTTGTAAGCGGATTGGCCCCTCGTATAAAATTCAATCGATGAGTTGCGATCTTCGACGCGTGAGCTGTCCGCGCCGAGTTGGACGAATCGGATGCGAGCTCGTTGCGTTCGAATAAGGGGGTTCTTTTGAAAGTAAGCTCGTCCGAACAACTCGCTCCCTCGCTCCAGCTCAATGGCAACTCGGCTACGAAAGGCGGCATCACGACGGGTCGCGTGCTCGTAATTGACGACGAGGCTGCTGTGGGCCGGACGATTCAGCGCCTCTTGGGCGAGCAGTACGACGTCGTCGTGGTGACGGCGGGCAGTGACGCCATCGACTTGCTTGTCAACAAGAGAGCAGAATTCGATCTCATCCTTTGCGATCTGACGATGCCCGACATCACCGGCATGGACGTGTACACGCGCAGCGTCGAGGCGCGCGCCGATATCGGCCAATGCTTCGTCTTCATGACCGGCGGGACCTTCAGCCCGCGCACGCGCGATTTCTTGGATCAGGTCCCCAACGAACGTCTCGACAAGCCGTTCGATCTGCAGACCGTGCGTAACCTCGCGCGCAGCCGCGTCGTCAATCGCATCTGATTGCGCCTAACGCGCCGAGCTTGCACTCGCCAGCGCTACGTGGATCAGCGGCGCTGCACGCTGGGACGCGAGTACGACGGTCGTGCGCCACCGCCTCCGCCCCCGATGTGGCCCCCGCCGCCACCGTACCATCCACCGCCGCCGCCCCAATGACCGTGCCCCCAGCCGCCGCCCCAACCCCTGCCGTAGTAGATCGAATAGTGGGGGCCCCAAAACGGGTCGTAATACCCCCAGCGGTACGGGTAATACGGATAACCATAACCGTACCCATAACCGTAGTAGCCGCCGGAGTAGACGGGTTCGACGCGGTAGCGATCGAAGGAGGTGCGTTCAGCGATGGCGCGCGTGCCCGTCTCGACGTTCCAACTCAGATCGAACTGCGGGAGATCGCCGTTCGTCTCCGTGCCCGCTGGCACAGGGAAATAGAAATCGATGGTGCGCTTTTCGCCTTTGGCGATTTCAACGACCGGGATCGTTTGACCGAACGTGTTCACGTAGGTCGGCGCGATTCGATTGTTGCCGAGGACCGCGGCTTGTTTGCGCGTATCGAGCCGCCACGTCGTTTCGTCGGAGTTGTTGGCGACGATCACCCGCGCGAAGAGTGCTCGCGTCGGTACGTTGTCGGGCTTGATCTCGGTGACGCCCGTCGAGACGACGAGCACTTCGCCTTGCGGTTTCTCGGGGGGAATCGCATAGCGGGCTGCCGGCAATCCACTCACCTGCGCCGTCGCTTGCTGCGACGGTCGAAACAGATAGCGATTTTCCGCGCAGCCGCCGAGCAGCGCAGCGCCGATGATCAACAAAAGGAGCTTGATTTGACCAAAATGCTGCATGATCTCTAAGCGCCATTCTGACAGCGTCCACAAGAACCGCAAGAGCGCCGAAGCCAGAGCGCCCAATGTCGGAGCCGTTCGTGCGCTAGCTCGTCTGCTGCGGCTCGCGCCGCCCGCCCCCTCCCGCATGAATGGAAGGGCTCCACCCCCGCGTCATCATGAGGATGTTGGTGATTATCGACACATCATGACGATGTCGTCATCCACGCATCGAGGGCGGTCAATGCGAAGAACGCGCAGCTCAGGTAGCCATTGGTGTCGAAAAAAGCGCGATCGATCTTGGCGAGGTTGCCGCGCCCGACCAGCGCGTGCTCGTAAACGAGCAACAAAGCGACCAGTGCCGTGCCTGCGAAGTACGCCGCGCCACGACCGAGCCAGAGCCCGCACGCGATGAGGGCGGCGAGCGTCACGACGTGCAAGCCCGCCGAGATGATCACCGCGCCGACGGTTCCGAATCGAGCAGGGATCGAGCGGAGATCGTGCGCGCGGTCGAAATGCTCGTCCTGCAGGCTGTAGAGCACGTCGAATCCGCCCACCCACGTCATCACGGCGAGCATGAGCGCGAAAATGGCTGGCTCCGGCGCGGCGCCCATGGCCACCCAAGCGCCGCCCGGTGCGAGAGCGAGCGCAAGACCGAGCACAAGATGAGATGCCCATGTAAAGCGTTTGGTAAAGGAGTAGCCGAGTAACACCACGAGCACCGGTACCGACAAAAGGCCGGACCATGGGCCGAGCGCGATGGCCGAGGCCACGAACGCCGCGCTCGCGCCTATCGTCAGAGCGAGTGCCGCTCCTGGTGACACGACGCCGCGAGGCACTTCGCGATCGCGCGTGCGCGGATTCGCGGCGTCGACGTCGCGGTCGAGATAGCGGTTATACGCCATGGCCGCCGTGCGGGCCGTCACCATGGCGCACAACATCAGCAGGGTCCGGCCCACGGTGAGCGCGGTGTGCGGCCGAAGCGTGGAGAGCGCGACGGCGGCCGCGGCGAACGGGAGCGCAAAGATGGTGTGGGAGAGTTTGACCAGCGAAGAAAACGTGCGTACTCGAGCGATGCTGGGCGCAATCATGGCAAGTCTCCCGCGCCCGCGAGCTGCGCGTTCATGCGTTGTGGCGACGAGGCGCTTGCCCCGGGGCGCCGCTTGCTGATCCAGCGGCGCTCCGCTCCTGGCTGGCGCAAGACGAAGGTGGCCGGGTCCTCGTCCGGGCGGAGCTCTCCGCGAATGGCCAGCACGCCGGGCCGCAGTCCTTTCACGAGCCGCCCGAGATCGGATCGCCCGAGCGCGCGCGCGCCCGATGCGGTGGCCATGGTCAGCAGCGTCGTCTTCGGCACGGTGGGAAAGCGGTCGCCGAGAGCCCTCGCCTCGGCGAGCAGATCGAGCGAAAGGTTGGACGCGAGAGAGTCCGTGCCGAGCGCTGGAACGATGCCCGCGCGCAGAATCTCTCCGAGCGGCGGCAATTTCATTTCGATGTAGAGGTTCGATCGCGGGCAGAGCACGACCGGGGCGCCCGAGCGCGCCACGCGATCGAGCTCGTCGGCGCGCGCGTCCGTCAGGTGCACGAGCACGACGTCGGGCGCGAGCAGCCCGAGCTCTTCCGCGGCGTCGATAGGCCCGCGGCGCGGAAAGGGAAAAGTCTGCACGGGAAGGTGCATGCGGGTCGCGAAGTCGAAGAAAGGGCCCTCACCCCGTTCCAGGAAAATTCGCTCCGCGGCGTGCTCGGCCAAATGCACGCTGGTCCGCACGCCGCGCTCACGCGCGATCCGAACGATCGCCCGCACCGCGTCGGGGTGCGTCGTGTACACCGTGTGGGGGGCGAGCGCGTAGGCGAAGTCGGGAGCCGGAATGCAGCCGTCGGCGTCGCTGGCGTCGTTCTGTAGCTGCTCGAGACGGGCGAGCGCCTGTGCGCGATCGAGGCCGAAGAGCTCGTGGAAGATGATGCCCCCGATGCCGTGGCGAACCAGGGCCGGCACGGCGCCGAGCGTGTTGGTCACCTCTCCGATGGCGGCCGTGCCAAACGCATCGAGCTCCGCCGCCGCGCGCTCGATCTCCTCGCTGTCCTCCTCGGGCCGTTCGGAGCTGCGCAGCGCGATCATGCGCTCGACCCAGGGCACGAATCCGGCGCCGCCTTGAATTTTGCCGCGCAGCGCGGAGAACTCGACATGGGCGTGCGCGTTGACGAGGCCAGGCATCAGAACGCCGCGCACGTGTTCGATCGGGGCGCCGGCATGCCGCGGGACGATGTCACGGCTTGGGCCGACGTCGAGGATCGTTTCGTCCCCGTCGAGGACTACGGCAGCGTCGCGCAGCGGCCGCTCCTCGCCGGGCAAAACGGCGTCGGCGCAGACGATGCGAACGCTCATGTCGGCTGGCCGAGCCAGTCGTAACGCACGTTGCGCCGTACCGAGCGGAAGCCCGCCGCGTGAATGCGCCCCTCGATGGCGGCGGCATCGATGCAGTACGTCGTGCCGGCGCTGGAGACGACGTTCTCTTCGAACATCACCGAACCGAAGTCGTCGGCACCGAAGCGGAGAGCGATCTCGCCGATGTCGGGCCCCTGGGTCACCCACGAAGCACCGATGTGATCGAAGTTGTCGAGCACGATGCGCGCGAGCGCCTGTGTTCGCAGGTAGAGGCTCGTCCCCGTTTCGCCGGCCTGGATGCGCGTCCCCTGCTCGTGCTGAAAATCCCAGCAGAAAAAAGCGGTAAACCCACGCGTTTCGTCCTGCAGTTAGCGCAGTTTGAGCAGGTGCAGCACGCGATCGTAGGTATTGTCGGTCGTGCCATACATCATGGTGGCGCTCGAACGCAGCCCCATCTGATGCGCTACGCGCATGACCTCGAGCCACATGTCGCTCGTGCACTTCGCCTTGGCGATTTTGCGGCGTACGCGGTCGACCAAGATTTCGGCGCCCCCTCCCGGTACCGAATCGAGACCCGACGCGTGAAGTCGCTCGAGCACGGTCTCGATAGGGAGGTTCTCCAGCCGCGAAATGTGCCAGATCTCTTCGGGAGAAAGGGCGTGCAAGCCGAGCTTGTACTCGGCCTTCATCCAGCGAAAGAGATCCTCGTACCAGGTGATGGGAAGGTCGGGGTTCAGCCCTCCTTGCAGCAGGATCTGCACGCCTCCGGCGTCGACCACTTCTTGCAGTTTTTGGCCGAGCTGCTCGCGGCTCAGCACGTACCCCTCGGGATGGCCGACGGGGCGGTAAAACGCGCAGAAGCGGCAACTCGTGGTGCAGACGTTGGTGTAGTTGACGTTGCGGTCGACGATGTACGTCACCACGTTTTCTGCGTGCTTGCGGCGGCGGACCGCGTCGGCCGCTAGCCCGAGATCGAAGAGGGACGCTTCTTCGGCGAGCCGCATCGCTTCGTCGCCCGACACGCGGCCGCCCTCGGCCGCGCGATCGAGGAGCGTGTCCACGCTGGGGCGGCGGGTGGGCTCGGGATCGTCGGCAAATCGAATGGTGCAGGGGGGCAGAAGCCCGGCTGCCGCGGCCTTGGCGTAGAACAGCTCGAGCCCGCGAATCTCATCGTCGCCGAACTCGTACCGGATCGACTCCGTGAGGTAGGCGTGGGTGGTAACCGAATCGATCCCCGCCCGCTGCGCGTGATCGACGGCGGTGACGGGCCGATCGCGCAAGCCTTCGGCGAGGGCGCGCTGCAGCGCGTGTTGATCGGTGGCCGTGATTCGGGTGCTCGTACGCGCGCCGAACGCCGCAAACACGAAGGGAAGCCCCGTCCAGGCGTGCCACGCTTGCCCGAGGTCGAGCACGTTAGGATAGCGGCCCTCGATGGCGAGCGCGGCGTCGCCGATGACGAGCGAAGCCGTCGTGCCTTGCACGTTCGGTCCTCGTTCCGCCGTGTACCGCCGGCCCAAGAAACGCGGCTCACGATCGCAGAGCCACGACAGGAGCAGACGCACCAAAACGACGCTCGTGCGCGACGACAGATCGAGCTCCACCGTTTCGATCTGCGGCACAGGACAATCGGAGACGAGCAGGACCGATCGCACGGGACCGCGCGCACCGATGGCGATGCCGCGCACGAAACGGATGTCCCCCAGCGTTGCGGCGGCGGCGACCGGGAGAAGCCCGAGGGCGGCTTCGTCTTCGGCAACCCGCCGTGCCACCTCGGAAGGAATGGCTCGCTCGATGGCAAATCGCTGCCGATAGGGCTCCCGTTCGAGCGGATCCAAGATCGGGCGCGCATTCAGGTAAGACACGCCGGCCACGATGAGCCGCCCGTCCTCGGTAGTCCCGTTCGGCGCGCGCGCTGGATGTTGGCTTTGCGCTCGCGCCCCGTCCGTGCCCGGCGCATGACCGCTGAGACCGCGGGGAAGGTCGCTCTCCCTTGGGTACTGACTGTTGGATCTCACGAAATGACCTCGAGATGCTTTCTGGCGTTGCGATCGCGAACTTTGACGGCCGCTTCCGGAACAACGGCGCGCGGGAGCTCTTCGACGACGCCGTAGTACGTGTCCCGCTCGACGGGCATGAAGCCCGCCTCTTGAATGAGGCGAATCAGCATGTCGCGCGTCAGCCCTTGCGGACTTTGCGATCCGGCGGCGTGGTAGATGGTTTCGTGCACGATGGTGCCGTCGACGTCGTCTGCCCCGAAGCGAAGGGCGATTTGCGCCACCTTGGGCGTCGAGCTGACCCAATACGCTTTGATGTGATCGACATTGTCGAGCAGAAGGCGGCTTACGGCGATGGTGCGCAGATCGTCGACGCCGGTCGGCCCCGGCAAATGTTGCATGCCGTTGCCGTCGGGGTGGAAGGCGAGCGGGATGAAAGCCTGAAACCCGCCGCTCTTGTCCTGCTGTTCGCGCAGGCGAAGGACATGATCGACGCGATGCTCGAACGTCTCGATATGACCATAGAGCATCGTCGCATTGGTCTTCATGCCGAGACGGTGCGCAACGTCGTGTACGGCGAGGTACTGCTCGGCCGTGGCTTTGTCGTGCGAGATGCGGGTGCGGACGTCGGGGTGGAAGATCTCCGCCCCGCCGCCCGGCAGCGAGTCGAGACCGGCCGCGCGCAGCTTGGTCAGCACCTCTTCGTGGGACATCCCGTAAAGCTCGGCGAAGAAGTGGATCTCGACCGCCGTGAAGCATTTGAGAACGATGTCGGGCTTGATCCGTTTGAAGCCGCCGAGAAGATCCTCGTAGTACGAGAACGGGAGATCGGGATGCAGGCCGTTGACGATGTGGATCTCGGAGGGCGGGTCGTGCAGCCGGATTTCGAGCTCGCGCCAGGCCTCCTCGATGCGCATGGTGTGGGCGCCGGGGTCCCCCTCTTTCAATTTCGCAAAGGAGCAGAAGAGGCACGATGCGACGCAGACGTTGGTCACTTCGAGCCGCATGTTGCGGTTGAAGTAAGCCCGGTCAGCGTGGCGCTTGGTGCGGTCGCGGTGGGCGAGCTGCCCCACTGCCACCCAGTCGGGATGGCGAAAGAGATAGACGCCATCGTCGAACGAGAGGCGCTCGCCGGCGTCGATTTTGGCGGCGATGGTTTCAAGACTGAGCATGATCCCCCACGACAGAAGGCGCATCGCCCGGTGAGGCCGATGTCTCGTTGCTGACGAAAACCGCGCGAAATCCAGCGCGCTCGACGAAACCGGCGATCTCGCGACGCTTGATGACCTTCTTCGAATCGTCGGCGATGGGAAGCCCCTTGTGCGAACCGATCGAGCCCGCGAGGTCAGTGGCTCCGAAGCTGAGACCGACTTGTGCGATCTCCAGGCCGAGTACATCGAAGTCGAGGACGATCGATTGACCGATGGGCCCGGTCAGCCGCAAGACGGCGATGCCACGCAGTAGCGCGGTGCCGCGCGCCGCCTCACGCGCGCCGAGCACGGTGACGATGGCGTTGGCCGCCGGTGCGAAGGGCGCGAAAACGCGCACTTCTGGGCTGCATTCGCGCCGTCGTGCGACGTCGGCCGCGGCGCCGAGGGCAAGGATGTCGGCCGACGCCAGCAATTCGACGACGGCGTCGTCGTCGGGGACCTCACCGCACTCGCGGCGCGCGAGCACGGCCCCGAGGCCGGTGCGCTCGAGCGCATCGAGAACGAGCTTGGAGGTCATGTCGACTCCTGCGATGAGCGATGCGCGCCCGCATTTTCGGCGGGCGCGCTCGCTCCCCACCGACGAACGAGGTCGTGCTCGACGCCGATGTGGTCGAGCACCCGACCCACCACCGTATCGACGGCATCGGCGAGGGTGCGCGGTTGCCCGTAGAACGAGGGACAAGCGGGAAGCACGAGCGCGCCTGCCCGCGCCAACAAGACGAGGTTCTCGAGATGGATGACGGACATCGGCGTCTCGCGCGGCACGACGATGAGCGTGCGCCGCTCCTTCAGCATCACGTCGGCGGCGCGGGTGAGAAGCGACTCGCCCGTTCCGTGGGCGATGCGCCCTGCCGCGCTCATGGAGCAGGGGATCACCACCATGGCGTGCCAACCCGCGCTCCCGCTCGCGAAGGGTGCCCCGAAATCGCCCGGTGCATGCACGGTGATGCCGAAGTCCTCCGGCGCGCCTCCGCATTCGAGTTTCCACACGGTTCGCGCGGTCGGGCTGAGTACGCACCCGATGGCGACATCGCCGTGCTCGCGGGCGCGATCGGCGAGGAGGGCGAGCAAGCGCCGCGCATAGGGCGCGCCGGACGCGCCGGTCACGCCCACCACGATCTTGCGCGGTCCGGGCGCGGTCACCGCGGCACCTCTCCGCGCACGATGGACGCGACCCCGAGCGACAAGTCGCGGCCGCGCACCGCAATGAACCCTGCCGTCTCGACCAGCGCTTGGAACACGGCGCGGCTTTTCATCCCTTGCATGGACGCGACAAGATACTGATACGCCTCTTCGTCGCCCGCCACCGCCTTGCCGATCAATGGGATAACACTCTCTGCATACAGCGTATGCAGCGCGCGGCTGGCGAGTCGCTCGGGCCGGAAAAACTCGAGCACGATCAGGGCACCTCCCGGGACGAGCACGCGCCGTGCCTCCGCCAGCGCTTTTTCGAGATCGCCCACGTTGCGCAACCCGAAACCACACACGATTCCGGCGAATGACGCGTCCCCGAAAGGAAGGGCCGTGGCGTCGGCGACGAAGATCTCGGTTCGTGGCGCAATCCCGCGCGCTTTTCCCTTGGCCAGCATCGCCTCGGAGAAATCCGCCGCGACGATGGGCCGGTCGGGGTGCGCCTTTTCGAGCAGCGCTGCGAAGTCGAGCGTCCCGGCGCAGAGGTCGAGGAGCGCCCCGGAGGGCACTTGAGCGAGCTCCGCGACGGCCGATTTACGCCACGACGCGTCAATTCCGGCCGACAAAAGGCGGTTCATCAAGTCGTAGCGACCCGCGATGCGGTCGAACATGCTGCGCACGGCGTCGCCGTGGTCTCGTTCGGCGCCGCGCCGTTCGGCAAAGGAGGCGATCGGACTGCGCTTCATGCCTTGTCCACGGCGCTGGCGATGCGCTCGATGACGTCGCGCAGGCGACTGCCCGCACCCTGCGTCGCATTCGCCTGCACGCCGGAGCGAGCGGTGTCGCCGCGGATGCCGAGCTCGGCGACGAGCGCATCGGCGCGCGCTGTCACCTCCGGCGAGAAGCGGCAAACCTCGGGCCATTCGCGCCGGTAACCCTCTTCCGCCCATTTGCGCGTCGCGTCGATGCAGACCTTGCCACCGAAGAGCGCCTGATTCGCTCCGTGGTCGAGCTGATCGATCGGCCCCTCCACGAAGGAAAGGTCGCGCTTCGGGTCGAGGTTGGCGAGCGCGCGCCACACGACCTCGGGGACATTCTGTACGTCGACGTCGTCGTCGAACACGGCGATGACCTTCGAGAACATCATCTGTCCCGCGCCCCAGAGCCCGTGGGCGACGCGCACGGCGTGGAACGGGTACTGCTTCTTGATGCTCACCAAAACGAGGTTGTGAAACGCACCTTCTACGGGCAGGTTCATGTCCACGATCTCGGGAAAGAGCATCCGGATCATGGGAAGGAAGATGCGCTCGGTGGCCTTGCCGAGCCAGGCGTCTTCCATGGGCGGCGGGCCGACGATGGTGGCGGGGTAAACGGCGTCCGAACGATGCGTGAGCGCCGTCACGTGAAAGACGGGACACGGCGTGACCGGTGTGTAGTACCCGGTGTGATCGCCAAAGGGCCCTTCGTCGCACAGGGGCTCGGTTGGATCGACGTACCCCTCCAGCACGAAATCCGAATCGTCGGGCACCTCGAGGTTCACGCTGATGCAGTCGACGAGCTTCACCGCTTGCTTGCGCAAGAAACCGGCGAGCATGAACTCGTCGAGGCCGTCGGGAAGGGGCGCGGTCGCAGCATAGGTGAGCGCGGGATCGCCCCCCAACGCCACCGCCACTTCGAGCCGCTTCATGCCGAGCTCGCGCGCACGACGAAAGTGGCGAGCGCCTGTCTTGTGCACCTGCCAGTGCATCGCCGTCTCGCGCGGGCCTCGCACCTGCATGCGGTAACAACCGACGTTGCGAGCGCCGGAGTCCGGGTCACGGGTGATGACGAGCGGCAGCGTGATGAAAGGACCGCCGTCCTTGGGCCATGTCGTCAGGACCGGAAGCTTACCGAGATCGATGTCGTTGCCCCGCAGGACGACGTCTTGGCAGCGCCCCTCGGTGGCTCGCCGCGGCGGAATACTGGCTAGCTCGGGCAGCAGCCCCAAAAGACGAGCGAAGTCACCGAGGGTCGCTCCTGGCCGGGCGTGTAACAGCCGCTCGATCTCACGGGCGGGCGCGTCGAGGTCGGGCTGCGAAAGCGCGGCAGCCATGCGCGAGCGCGAGCCGAATCCATTGATGAGCAGCGGGAACGGCGATTTTCCGACCTTTTCGAACAGCAGCGCCGGTCCGCCGAGCTTCATGACGCGGTCCGCAATGGCACCCACCTCGACATGCGGGTCGACCGGTCGCTTGATCCGGACGAGCTCTCCGCGCTGTTCTAGGGTCCGAGCAAAGTCGGCCATCGAGGCGTAGGACATGGTCAGCGCTCGTTTCGTTCAAAAGGATTTGAACGAACGGGTTGTAGAAGCGCAACCACGAAGGGTCAAGGTCCGGATGGCAGTGACAAGCATGGTCGGCGCGGTCGCGGGCGATTGGACGGGGTCGCGCCGCTCAAAGCACACGACCGAGCCAGGCGAGTGCATCGGCAAGGAGGTCGGAAGGAAGATCGTGTCCGCCGTCGAAGTACTGAAAGCGGACCGCGTCGGGAACGCCAGCTGCGTTCCAGGCGCGGCGCGCATTTTCTTCGATGAGCTCCACGCCTTCGACGGGAAAGATGGCGTCGCGCCGCCCTGCGATGACAGTGAGCGGGCGGGGCGCGACGGCTGGCACGAGCGCATCGAAGTCGAGATCCGGCAAAAGCGCGGGCACGTAGAGGGCGAGGTTGTGCGAAATGCGCCGCTCGATCAGAAGGCGCACCAAGCTGAATCCACAGGACACGATCGCGGCACGAAAACGGGGGTCGGCGACCATGCCGAAGAGGGATTGTTGTCCGCCGTAAGATTGCCCGAGCAGCGCCAAACGCGACCTGTCGACGCGCGGCTCATTTTCGAGGGCGTCGGCGCACTGCGATAATTCAGCGAGCATCCACCCCTGCAGGCTTTCTCCGCGGACCAATGCTTCGGCGGCGAGGAGGCGCTCGTAACCCTCGCCTTGCAAGGCGTAGTTCCCTTTGCGGGCGGCGAGAGGGGGACGGTGATCTTCGAAGCCGAGCATGTCCGGCGCGAGCACCGCGAACCCGGCGTGGGCCGCGGCCAGACCGTAGGCGCGCGTACCGTCTCCGACGAGCCCCGCCACGAGCGATTTGCCGAGCTCGAACTGGCGCCCGTGCGGGTGCAGCGCGATGACGCAAGGCAGCGGGGCCGTCGCGCCCTCCGGCACCAGAAACCACGCCGGTATGTCGCCGCGCGGTCCACCGATCCCCCAGCGCTCGAAACGCACATTTTCCATGACGAACCGGCGGTCGATAGCGGTGGGCGCGGCGGCGCCGCGCGTTGCGCGGGCGCCCACGCGCTCGAGCAGCTTGGCGCGCACAGCGGCGGAACTAGCCTCGGGATCTCGGGTCGTCACGAACACGCAGTATAGTCAGACGTCTTGGCAACGATGGGCGCCGTCGCTCCAAACGTTGACGGAGTCGGGTCTCGAGCCTAGGGTCGCGGGCATGCGCGCGGTTCGCTGTCACGAGCTCATTGGCCCGGCCGGGCTGCGGGTCGACGAAGTGCCCGATCCCACGCCGGGCCCCGGCGAGGTGGTCATCGACGTTCACGCCGCGGGGGTCAACTTCCCCGACGTGCTCATCACGCATGGTCGGTACCAGTTCAAGGCGGCCCCGCCTTTTGTCCCAGGAGGGGAAGTGGCTGGCGTCGTCAGCGCCGTCGGCGACGGTGTCACGGGGCTCGCCAAGGGTGACCGCGTTGCCGCCACGATGATCTCCGGCGCCTTTGCCGAGCGCGTTGCGGTTTCGTCGGCGATGGTCGCCAAGCTTCCCGCGTCCGTCGCTTTCGAAACGGGCGCCGCGCTTCTGCTCACCTACGCGACGACGATGCACGCTTTGGTCGACCGCGGTCGATTGCGCCAAGGTGAATCGCTCTTGGTGCTCGGTGCCGCGGGCGGCGTTGGAACGGCGGCCATCGAGGTGGGCAAATGCCTCGGCGCGCGCGTCATCGCCGCCGCATCGACACCCGAGAAACTCGCTTATTGCAAGGAGCACGGTGCCGACGCCGTCATCGATTACAAGACGGAAGATCTCAAAGAACGCGCCAAGGCGCTCTCCGGCGGCGGCGTCGACGTCGTCTACGACGCGGTGGGCGGCGATGCGACCGAAGCCGCGCTTCGCACCATGGCGTGGGGTGGAAGGCACCTCGTCGTCGGTTTTGCCTCCGGATCCATCCCCAAAGTTCCCGCCAATCTCCTGCTCCTCAAAAGCTGCGATCTCGTCGGCGTCTTCTGGGGCGCGTTCGCGCAGCGAAGCCCGGCCGAAAATCGCGCACACGTCGATCGTTTGTTGGCCTGGCTCGTCGAGGGCCGTATCCGGCCCCACGTGGACAGCGTCGTTCCCTTCGAGCGAGCGCGTGAAGCGCTCGAGAAGCTCGAGCGCCGCGAGGTGAAGGGCAAAGTCGTGCTCGTTCCCGGCGCGCGCGGGTAGCCGGAGCGGCTCGGGCGGAGGAAGGGTGGCGCGCCGCGCCCGCGGGTCCTACGTAAGGAGGATGAAACCCGGCGATCACCCCGATTTCTATCGTTTTGCCCCGCCTCCTGGGACCTCGCGGGAGAGCACCATCCGGCTCGATACGGAGGGAAAATTCTGGCACGACGGCGAACGCGTGGACCACCCAGCGCTCGACAAGGCGCTGCACGAATGGATCGCGCTGCACCCCGACGACGGGCGCTTCATTTTGACCAACGGTTACGATTGGACGTACTTCCAAGTCGACGACGCGCCGTACACGGTGCGGGCACTGCGCCTGAATTCGGACGGCGTCACCTTGGTCCTCTCCGATGAAACGGAGGAGCCGCTCGCACCGGAGACGCTCCACGTCGGGCAGGGCGACGCGCTCTACGCGAAGGTCAAGGCCGGAAAATTCACGGCGAAGTTCTCGCGGCACGCTCAAACGGCGCTCGCGCCGATTCTTCATGAGGACAAGCCGGGCGCCCTTCGACTGAAGGTGGGCGAGCGCGACTACCCGATCGGTTGACCGCCGTTGTATCCTCCGCGCCCCATGCGCGTCCTCATCGTCGACCCTTTTCCGGAAAGCGCGCTCGCCGAATTGCGAGCACTCCGCCTCGACGTCGAACATCGGACGGGCCTCGACGAAGCGGCGCTCGTCGCGGCGGTGCGTGAAGTCGGCGTTCTGGTCGTAAGGTCGACGGTCGTGTCCGCCAAAGTCATTCAAGCCGCCGCTCGCTTGAACCTCATCGTGCGTGCTGGTGCGGGGGTCAACACCATCGACGTGCGCGCGGCCAGCGCTCGCGCCATCTACGTCGCCAACTGCCCCGGCAAGAACGCGACCGCCGTCGCCGAGCTCACCATGGGGCTCATTCTCGCGCTTGATCGGCGCATCGTCGACGCCACGGACCAGCTCCGCGCGGGAAAGTGGAACAAAAAGGAGTTCAGCAAGGCGGCGGGCATCCACGGGCGCACCATTGGCATCGCCGGGCTCGGTTCGATCGGACGCGAGGTGCTGACGCGCGCGCACGCCTTCGGCCTCGTCGCGCATGCCTGGTCGCGCAGCTTGACGCCCGAAAAGGCCGAAGAGCTCGGGGTCGCCTATGCGAGCTCGCTCGAGCAGCTAGCATCGCGCGTCGACATCCTGACCCTGCACCTTCCCCTCGGGAGCGGGACCAAGAAAGTGGTCGGGCGGGAAGTTCTGCAAGCAATGAAGGACGGCGCGATGCTCATCAACACCTCGCGCGCCGAGATCGTCGATGATGCCGCGCTCCGCGAAGCGGTGACCGCCAAGAAACTTCGCGTCGGCGTGGACGTCCTCGAGGGAGAGCCGTCGGCGGGGGAAGCCGAGTTCAAAAGTGCGCTCCTGGCGTTGCCCGGCGTGGTGGCCACGCCGCACATCGGCGCTTCGACCGATCAAGCGCAGTCGGCGATCGCGCGCGAGACCGTACGCATCGTGCGCTCGTTTCTCGCCGAAGGTACGGTGCCCAACGTCGTCAACATCAGCGCCACTTCGCCCGCGCGTTCGCAGCTCGTCGTCCGGCATCTCGATCGCGTCGGCGTTCTCGCCAACGTGCTCGCCGTCATCAAGCGCCACCAGATCAACGTCGAAGAGGTCTCCAACACGATCTTCGAAGGGGCCGAAGCGGCCTGCGCCAAAATGCGCCTCGCCGAGCGCCCCACCGACGACTGCCTGACGGAGATCAGCGGCCTCGGAGACGTGCTGCACGTCGATTGCGTTCCGCTCGCGTAGCAAGGCGACCGCGACGCGTCACCGCGAACGGCGCGGGCGGGCCGGCGCTGCGTTTTTACCGGCATCGGCGGTTTTACCCGCCTCTTGCGCGGCCGCGGCGGCGAGCGCTTTTTCGCGTTCCCGCTCCGCCGCTTCGAGGCGCCGCTGGTTGTCGGCTTCGATCGACGCCGATGCGTTGGCTTGCGCTTCGAGCACGAGCTGATTGGCTTCCTCGGTGCGCTTCCATACGAAGAGCCCCAGCGCTCCTACCGCGAGCGACGCTCCGAGCACGACGCCGGCCATCATGCGCGTGCGACTCGACGTGGGGGGCGGCGGGATGGAGACGTGATCGTGGATCGACACCAGGGAAGGGCGGATCCGATATTGAAATGCTTCGCTACCTTGCGTCGCGAGCTCGTCGAGCCTTTGCAGCGCTTCGCGCGCCTGCGTGGCCGAGGCGAAGCGCTGGTTCGGGTCGCGGTGGCACGCCGTAGCAAACCAGACGTCGAATCCGTTGGGCAGGCCGCCGCGCTCCATCGACGGTACGGGGAGCGGCGAAACGCACACCTTAATGACGATGTCGCCGATGGCGTCACCTTCGAAAGGCACTTTGCCGACGATCGCCTTGTAAGCGCAGGCGCCGAGCGACCACACGTCCGAGCGCGGCCCCACCGGATGCGAGCCCGTGAGCGCTTCCGGCGCCATGTAGTGCGGCGTTCCGACCACGGCGCCCGCATGCGTTGCGGCGCCGCTCGACTCGGTCAGCATCTTGGCGATGCCGAAGTCGACGAGCTTCACGGTGTAGCCGTACGGTTTGGCCTCGGGATCGCTGGCCAGCATGATGTTGTCGGGCTTGAGATCGCGGTGGACGACCCCCGCGCGATGCGCGCTCTCGAGAGCGCGGGCGGCCTGTTCGATGATCGCCATCACCTCGACGGGAGGGAGAGCGCCGCGCGCTTCGATGACCGCCTCGAGACTATGCCCCTCGAGAAATTCCATCACGATGTAAGGCTGCTCGGTTTCGCTGACGCCGTGGTCGTAGACCTGTGCGACATGGCGTGACTTCAGCTTGGCTGCTGCCTTGGCCTCGGTTTCGAAGCGCCGGCGCGCTTGAGGGCTGCTCGCGAGATCGGGGTGGATGAATTTGATGGCGACCGCGTGACCGAGCGAAGTGTGCGCTGCGAACCAGACCGAGCCCATCGCGCCTCGTCCGAGGACGTGCTCGACCCGATATTTGCCGGCGACGATGATGCCGGTGAGGTCGGGCGGGGGAGGGGGAGGAGGGGTGGGCGTAGTCACCGGCCGCTGATCCAGGCGAGGACGAGGACGGCGACGGCGAGGACGACCAACGGGCCCGCAACCCACCCCGCTACCGTGAGCCAAGCCCGCCGAAGAGATCGGCCGCCCCGCCCGTCACATCCCACGCAAATCGCGTAAATCCGAGCTCCTCCGTCGGTCAGCACGCAGCACTCCCCGCAGACGGGGGCGTCGCATCGCGCGCAGGGCCCCACCGCCCGGCGGCCGCAATGGACACAGCGGGCGTCCGGTTCCTCGCCGTCGAGCGCGAGTTCGGAGGTCACCCGGCGAAGCCTAGCATTCTCGCTCGAGCCGCATGGGATCGCCGGCAGGCTCGCCCGGGAATTGAAGGCGAATGTTCAGCCGGCCGCCCAAAGGCTGCCCGGCCGAGACCGGTTGGGGAGGGAGGAGGCGGCCCCAAGGGTGGCCTCTCCGACAAGCCGCCGTTTTCCATGGGTTGCGCGCGGCGCGGGCGGCGTGTAAATAGTCGCCAGAGCTTCGGGTGGACCATGTGCGGGCCCCCTTAAAGGGTCCGTTTTTTTTCGTCTCGCTGGTCCCGGGCAGCTAGTAGTGGCCCCTCCGCGAGACGGAGATTGGGAAATGGTGCAGGTGTTCGCGGAAAAATTGCAGGGAATCCATCGCGCCCCTTTAGAGGCGGCGATCGTCCCTGTTTTGTCCTCGCACGGCGTCGATAGCGTCGGCGTCTCGTACCAGATGGAGCCAACGGGCTGGGTCCTCCGGGTCACGGTCGAAACACTCGAAAAAGGGGGCAGCGCGGTACCCGTGGGAACCGGGGCGGGGAGCGAGCCCCTCGATCTCGGGCTGCTCACCGAGATTTCGCGTGATCTTTCATCGGCGCTCGACGTCGCCGACATCATCCCCCACCGCTACCACCTCGAGGTAAGCTCGCCGGGACTCGAACGCCCCCTGCGATCACCTCGGGACTATGAACGTGCCGTTGGTCAAATGGCCAAGGTACGTCTCGTCGAACCGACCTCCGACGGACAGCGCGTGCTTCGCGGGCGCATTCTCGAAGTCGGGGACACATCGGTCTCGATGGAGGTCGACGGCAAACCGGTCGTCACCTCGCTCACCAACGTCGAGCGCGCACACCTCATTTTCGAGCTTCCGGCGCAGCCCAAGCGCAGCCACGCGAAGCTGGGCAAACAAAAGAGACACTGAGAGGCATACCGTCATGGCCATACAAGCTGCCGCGTCCGGTACCGAAACGAACCTCGGGTTCATTTTGGAGCAGGTCGCGAAAGAAAAGGGGATCGACAAGAAGATCCTCGTCGACACCATCGAAGCAGCCATTCTCAAAGCCGCGCAGAGCGCTTTCGGGCCGACCCGCGAGCTCGAAGCGCGCTTCAGCGAAGAGACCGGCCAGGTCGACCTCTTCCAATACATGACGGTGGTCGAGAAGGTGACCGAGTCGGAACGCGAGATCGCCTTCGAGGACGCCAAACGGCGCGGTCTCGAAGCCGAGCTCGGCGAGGAGCTCGGATTTCAAGTCTTCTGGCGTCTCGAGGACACCGAGAAGGCGCGCGCGCAGGACCGAGAATTCGGCGATCTGCTCAAATTGAAGCAGGCGCGCAGCGCATTCGGCCGCATCGCCGCGCAGACGGCGAAACAAGTACTCCTGCAGCGCGTGCGCGATGCCGAGCGCGACCTCATTTTCAACGAGTACAAGGATAGAAAAGGTCAGCTCATCCGCGGCATCGTGCGGCGTTTCGAGAAGGGCAACAACATCATCGTCGACCTCGGTAAGACCGAAGGCGTCCTACCGTTTCGCGAGCAGACGCCGCGCGAGACCTATCGACCCGGCGATCGCATCGTCGCCTACGTGCGCGACATCGATCGCGAGGCGCGTGGTCCGCAGATCATTCTTTCGCGCTCCGACCCCAAGCTCGTCGAAAAGCTGTTCGAATCGGAGGTCCCCGAGATCTACGAGGGAATCGTGCGCATCGTGGCCGTGGCGCGCGAGCCGGGGGCCCGCTCCAAGATCGCCGTCACCTCGCGTGACGCCGACGTCGACCCGGTCGGCGCCTGTGTCGGCATGAAGGGCTCGCGCGTGCAGGCGGTGGTGCAAGAGCTCCGCGGCGAGAAAATCGACATCGTGCCGTTCGATCGCGATCCGGCGCGGTATGTCATCGCCGCCATTCAGCCCGCCGAGGTGCACAAGGTCATTGTCGACGAAGGCGACGGGCGCATGGAGCTCGTCGTTCCCGACGAGAAGCTCTCGCTCGCCATCGGCCGCAAAGGCCAGAACGTGCGCCTCGCCGCCCAGCTCACCGGCTGGAAGCTCGACATCATCAGCGAGTCGAAATTCAAGCAGATGGAGGAGGAGTCGATCACCGCTCTTTCCCTCATCGACGGCGTGGACGACAACATCGCCAAAGCCATGTATCGCCTCGGTTTCCGAGCGCTCGAAGAAGTGGCGGAGGCCGGCGTCGAGGAGCTCGCTGCGATCCCCGGTCTCGGCAATGCAGAAGCCGCCGGCAAGATCAAAGAGAACGCCGAGGCGACGATGGAACGCTTGCGCCAGGAGCGCATCCAGACCGCCAGCCAGAAGACCGAGCCGCTCACCGATCGCGAGCGCCTCCTCTTCGTGCGTGGCGTCGGCGAGCGCACCATTCAGCTTCTCGAAGAGGCCGGTTTCAAGAGCGTCGACGACGTGCTTCGTGAAGACGAAGACAAGCTCGCCATCAAAACGGGGCTCGGAATCAAGAAGGCCCGTGCCATCAAGCAGGGGGCGCAGTCCTTCCTCGAGAACGAGCACAAGGTTCTCGAGCAGGCGCGCGCCGAAGCCAAGCGCAGCATGAAAGCCCCCGCGCCGGCAGCGACGCCGGCCGAGGGCGACACCACGCGGGAGCAAGCTAGCCGGTGATGACCGTTCAGCAAACCAACCCCGACGCCGACCACGTGGTCGAGGCGCCTCCGCGGCCCGTCAAAAAGAGCCAGCGGACGTGTGTCGGCTGCGGGCAAACCGAAGCGCCGGAAGAAATGGTGAGGCTCGTCGTCTCGCCGGAAGGTGACGTCGCGGTCGATTTGGCCGGCGGGCATTTCGGTCGCGGCGCGCACGTGCATGCGTCCCCGCGCTGCCTCGCCGCGGCCCCGCGGGGGCTCTCGCGCAGCTTTCGCCGGCCAATCACCGTGACGCCGCAGGCGCTCGCGTCGACGATCGTGGCCGCTGCCGAGCGGCGGGCGCGCGGGCTGCTCTCCTCCGCGGCTCGATCGGAGTGGATCGAGATCGGAGCGGACAGAGCGGGCAAGGCGTTCGAGAGCGGCGACGCGTTTCTCCTGGTGGTCGCGCGTGATGCGGCCGCGGGAGCGTCGACCGGTCCCGTGCTCCGCGCCATTGCGGACGGCGTGGCCGTCGGTTGGGGAACGAAAGCGGAGCTAGGAGCTCTGGTCGGCAAATCGGAGGTAGCTGTCTTAGGGGTTACATCAAAGCGGCTCGCCGTCGCGTTGCGAACGGTGGTGAGAACGGCCAGCAGCGTCGCAGAGAACGGCAAGGCCCCCGAGCAACGACTCGAGGGAGCGAGGGCGGCGGAGGATTGATGAGCAAGGTCCGGATTTACGAAGTCGCAAAAGAGCTTGGTATGGAGCAGAAGGCGCTCGTCGCCCTGGTCCAGTCGATGGGTTTCGCTGACGTTCGCAACCACATGAGCTCCGTCGATACCGAGCTCGTCGAGCGGGT
>DATHEQ010000271.1:0-9747 GCA_035318505.1 Polyangiaceae bacterium
AAGGCGCGCCGCGCGGCCGCGGTAATCCACGCCGAAACGCTCGCCCCTTCGGCTTCTGCGGCATCGAGCACCTTCGCGTGAACGTCTGCGTCCACGGTGATGGCTAACTTCACGGCAGGGTTGCCTCTAGGCATCCATGAACGATACTACCGTAGTAGGATAGTTGCAAGCCGTGGTATCGAAAATCCGTCGCCCGAAGAGCAGGCACGGGTGCGAAACGGGGCGAGCGCAGGGGCAACATATTCCTTGACACGCATAAGTCCGCGCGTGAGCTCGGCGTCACGCGACCGTCAACGGTCTGGCGCGCATCGTGTTCGAGGCGTGGACCAAGCCCGAGTTGTTCAAGCGGTGGTGGGTACCGAAGTCGATGGGCGTGTCTCTCCTTTCCTGCGAGATGGATGTTCGTGTCGGGGGCAGGTACCGTTTGGTGTTCGGCCACGCGTAGTGCGTAATCATCGCAGCGAAGCGGATCCGCGTGAACGCGCTTCACGGTGGACATCGCTATGCGGATTCCGCATTCAATATGTCAAACCGCACGAAGAATTCCTTAGAGCCGCTCTCGATACGAAATTCCTCCGCGACGGCGTCTGGGACTGGCACGAAAATGCGCTTCCTCGTAATGAGCGTAGTAGTCGGAAACATTCCGCCGCTAGTCTTCGCGCGGTCGATAGGATCGCGCAGTTCGATGTCGTAGTACAGGCTCAACCGTCCCGTGGCTTCTGTAAAAATGTAGATCACGCGATGACCGCCCCAAAGGATGCGCGTAGTGTGGGGGCTGCGAAAAAATTCCGCTTCTGTTTGCATCAATCGATCGGACAGACCGAGGAGCATTGAAAAATTGTTCAGTTGGGGGTGTTTTTCTGCGGTCGTCAGGATCTTCAGGTCTGAGGAAACGTCGTCGCGCAAGATCGGTGGACTCGCGATGAACTCTGCGCCCGGTTCGGCGATCGGAACAACAGGTGATTGCACGACATCGGGCACGACAGATTCGACTGTTCCAACTTGTTCGCGAGACACTCTCTGCGTTTGGGGACGCGCTGCCGAACGGGCGGCGTGCATGACGTCGCTCAGTTTAGCGTTGTCACGGAGGTACTCGCCGAGAAGTCCTTCAAGGTCTCCCCGGTCTGTCTCTTCGTAGCGGAAGAGTTCTCGGTTGCGTTGAAGCAGCTTCCTCAGAGCATCGACCCCTTCGCGCGTGGAGGACGGCACGTATTGTTGGATATTGGGATAGATGCTGACGCGAACGAAATCCTTCATGAATTGCCCGAAAACGTCGTGTGCCTTCGAATAGCACTCCACCAGGGCGGGCAGAAAAGTGCTCGCGCGCGAAATGTTTAGACGCAGTCGCCCGTCGGTCGACTGGGGAAAGATTGTGACGCCGTGCGAGATGTCGGCAAAGACAACGTCAATGTCCACGACGAGATAGTCGTCGCGGAGTACTGAAGCAATTCGCAAAAGAACCGACGCTTCAGGGAGCGAGAGATCAGATCCTGCGTAGATGCGCGTAATTTGGGCGGCGTCGGGCACCTGCGCGATGCCAAGACGCTGCAGGTATTGCAGTTGCAGCTGACGTCGCGGGTTACTCTGGGCTACATGAAGTAGCGTAGACTGCTCATTCGCGAAGGTGGTCAAAACGTGGCGATCGCTACCAGCGTAGTAGTGCACGACCCGACCACGAGTTTTTTCGTTAACGGAACCGAGTTCCATATCTGCACCCGCCGGGAGACACTGTACGGACACTTTGTCCGCTAGATCGTGGCGTCCGTGCATCAGTATCCACTCGAGGAGGCTGTTGTTCTTATCTGCCCACTTGGTGACCGCCACGAGTTCCGATGCGGCGCGTTCTGCGAGCCGAATGAGCCGGGCGGTCTGCTCAATGCTTTCGCGATTAAGGGCTTCGCGGCCGGCGGTGGGTTGAAGGAACGAGAGATCCGCAAAGCCTCCAAAGTGAAACGGCCCAACGGACGGCACCGGCGCGAGGCCGAAACGAGATCGTAGGCCCATGAGCTGGCCGCCCGCCTGAAGTAACGCCATGGTGCCGTCAATCGGCGCCCCGGCCAGCGTTATGCCGGTGACGTGTACGAGCACCTGTCCGTTTGCGTCGACCTGGACCTCGAAGGTTCCTTCGCAAAGATTGTCGTTCAACTGCTTGCTTCCAAGTGTTGAAAAAGTTCGGCCGGAGGTTGGTAGCTTTGTGGTCGGCGCGGCGCCGCTGATCAATGCGTCGTCTAAGTAAACGGGGACGGGCAGTACGCAGACATATGGCTCGAGATAGGCGAGCGCGCGGGCGACGGTAATTGGATGCTCTGCATCCAGTGTTGCAGTGATTGTCGTACCGATGGCGCGCTCGGATTGCACAGGCGCGAGCTCGATGCACTCTTCGCCTATTCGAAGCGCGTCCCGTCGAGCGGTACTGCGGAGCACCACGCTCGAGCCGTCTGCGCGTGTCTCGACGACAAGGGTCTCGCAGACGCCGAAATTGGCCATCGCGCCGATGCCAAAAGTGCCGACGACGCCGGAACGGCGGGCGTCCTCCGTGTGCTTGCCGCTCGATCCCGCCTTCCAGAAGTTGCTCCGTAGCCCGACTTCGGTCATCCCGACGCCATTGTCGGAGACACTGAGCTGGTTTCCTGCAATTCGGATGTCGATTCGCCCTCCGTCTTCGAGCTTCCCGCGCCGAGCGAAGCGCATCCGAACCGCATCGTAAGCATTTTGGAGATTCTCTCGCAGCATTGCTAGCGGTGAGTCGTAGATGTCGTTCGCGAGGATCTTGAGGATGCGAGTTGTGTCGACCTGGAAGACGATGCCGCTCATAGTGCCCTTCTCTTTCGAACCCGCTCCGCGATCTCTCGAACGCTGGCGTCATTGTTCCCAGTCATGATTGGCGACATGAGGAACGCTTCGGCATCCTTCCGCGTACCTGCCTCGTATACTGCACCTCCGATGAGGATCGCTTCGGCATTTGTTACCGCTGGTGACAGGAGGTCGATCGTTTGGCGTGCGTCGGGGATTTCAGAAAGGGCGCGCGCCAGCAAGAGTCTGGCGATCGGAACTGCGCTGTAGGATCGGAGAAGTTCGATTGCATCGGACCAGCGCTGGGCGCCGACCAATTTCTCGGCTCGCTCGAGGGTGAGATTGAGGTCGAGTCCCGTTGGCCGCGCATTAGTCGGTCTACAGATACCAAAATCGACGTGCGACAGATTGGAGGCATCAAAATGGCCAGGCCCCCAAATCGGGAGGTTGTGGGTCCGATTCACCATTCTTCGTTGATGCACTCGACCGGTCCACGTGTCCGTATTGAGTTCGAGGACGTTGAAGGCGCGCGGCTCGCCCGGTGCGAGGTGATGCGGGCCAGCGCAAAGCGTCCCTGCGCTGACGATAGTGATCTTCCGCAAATCTGGCCCGACGCGGTACCGCTCGTCGACGCAGTCCGTCAAGTGCTGGTGGCCATGCATCGCGAGCGAGATACCCGAATCGATGAAAAGCTGAAGGGCACCGCTATCGAGATAGTCGTCCTGCGCTGGGCCGCCCGACAGGTTGTGGTGCCATGCTGATGCGATCAATCGGCCCGCGCGAATTGGTGCACGGGCCAAACGGCTGACCTCGGTGACAGCAGATGGGTGAAAGGCGCCAGCACGTCGAAATGGGTCGTTATTGTGGCAGCTGCTAAGCGTGATCACGCAGAAGCCCAGGTCGGCAAAGTCGAAGACATCGAATTGACGAGCCGGATCGAGAGGAAATTCGCGAGTGCCCTCGTAGAACGAGGAGTACAGCGTCGCGAAGTGCTCGAGGCGCCGAAGGTAGGCATCCTCATCCGCAATTCGGTAGAAACAGAGGTCTCGCCAAGACCAGCGCAATCGAGATCGCGGGGTGAATAATTCCTCGACGAGACGTGCTTTGGCGGCTGAGTCGACCGGTGTCGCAATCTGTTCCACGCAACCGCGGACGGCAGGGAGCGAAATGTCATGGTTCCCAGGAAGAATCACCACGCGCTCGCGCTCACCGCCGAAAAAGCGGCGGGCGAGGCCCTCAAGAAATTCCAGCGATTGCGCATATTGCCTTCGTAATTCGTCGTTTGGTGCGGGGGCCCTCGGACTCGCGCCGTACACCATGTCGCCGGTAACAACGGCGAGCGAGGGACGAAGGATTGCGGGATCCTCTTTGCTATGCCGCTCCAGGTCCCGCTCCAAAGAATCCAGAAGGGTTCCGGTCTCGATCTCGTCGGCAAGATCGCGATGTAGATCCGAGAGATGAAGAAGTGAAAAGAGCATCCGTCTTCCGATGGACTTATGTGCGAATCGCCTGACGTACGCGGGTCTTAACGAGCACATCGACGGGGGTGTAGATATCGACGTTGGACGGCGGCGTTCTGATACTGACAACGAGCGAGTAGCGCGCCTTCGACTGCGAGCGCTCAAGGGCAAGACGTTCGCGCCACCAACCGATTACGGGAAACACTGCCAAGTGCTCGCGAGTCGCGAGGTCAGCCGCAGTGCCCTCCCAGCGGTCATGATGCAACGACCCCTTACTCCGAAGATCGGATTTTAGAAGCCAGCCGTCCTTGTCGCCTCCGCCGGTGTCAACGTCGAGGTCTTCGCGGGCAGCGCCATTTACGCGCTTTCGGAAGCCCGTTACCGATTCCGCTGGCTTCTGCACCGCGAAGCGCAGACCGTGAGACGCGTACCGGTGCCGCTTTCGCCATCCGCGGCGGGCGGGGTTTGGCTCGACGAAATAGGACAGCGTCACGCGAAGCTGGACGCGAACCTCGCCGAGCGAGCTGAGCTCGGCGCGTGGCCATGGCAGCTTGTGCAGATGCATTTCGTTCGACTTCTCCCGATCGAACGGCTGGAGCTCACCCTCGACAACGAGCGTGAGAGCGTTGCTGGCGCTCCACAGCGCTCGCTCGGCGTCGGGCACACCGTAACCGAAGCAGCGCAAGACGTGCGCGATGCGGTCCGCGCCGCTCGCGGCGTCGAGTTCCTGTTTCATCTGCGGAGTCCAGTCCGCCGAGTCCACTATCAGTGCTCGAACTGTTTCGGGCCAGAACGTCGGGTACTCCGCGCGGACGATGGCGCCGAAGCGCGCGGCTGCCGCCGTCGCCGCGCTAGTGTCGCCAGTGGCGGCGAAGTGCCGGACGTTCGGTTGGTAGTACGTCGAGAGAATCGATAGCGAGTCCGGAAAGTCGGCTTCCTTTCCGCTAGGTGCGAGCGCCATGTTGCCGCCCTCCATCACGATGTCGGGTTTCACCGGCCATTGCCCTTGCCAGATGCATGAGGTCGTGGAGGTCGGGGCGAGATCCCCGCGCGCAGCTACGCAGCTCCAGCCTGCATAGCTCGCTTCGTCGATTTGGGTTCGATCGGTGTACGCGCCGACAGTTAGCACGTTCCAGGCCTGCCCCGGGTCGTGGATGCCTTCCGTCTCATTCCGGTCTCGAAACTGGAGACCCGGTTCCGATTGCACGTTCCCGGCCGAAACGAAAAACAGCCTTCGCTCGCCGTCAACGCCCGCACAAAGCCGGTCGAGTTCCGATGACCACGACGTCGGCTGCCCGCGATCGCGGAACTCGCTCGTGGTGATTGCCATAGCAATGACTCGCGATCGCTTCGGCGCGGCAATCTCAGCGTAGCTAACCGCCTCAGCAGTAATTGCGCCATAGAGCTCTTTCCGATTTTTTGCCGGCGGCGGGGGGAGGATCTTCGTCGACTCGAGCCGATGACGAAGCTCGACCGAGCCAGACGAAGCGAGCACCATGCGAAGGTCGCCGTACGCTGCTATCCCTGCCATTTCGGTCCCGTGACCGTCGTGGTCGTCGACGCCCCACTGTGGCTTGCAGGCATGCATGTCTTTCGCTTCGAGAACCGAGGCGAGGAGTGCGTGCCCGCGGTTCACGCCAGTGTCGAGGATGCAAACGGCGACTGCATCCTTGGGGGGAGGTGTGGTGCGTGCAATGAGTTCCCTTGCCCAAGCGGATTGCTCTTCTGCAGTCTGCCGGGTGAAGAAGCTCCCGATGTCGCTCGACCGACGAAGCTCGGCTAGAGTATCGAGGAAGTCGAGTGAGCCTGCAAACTGGTCAAGTGAGCCTTCTGCGAGGACGACGGTGCGTTCTGGGAAGACGAGGCTCTTTTCACCGACCGCGACGCCCATTGCCTTTGCCTGCTCACGGAATCGAGGAAGTACTTCGCTATCGTCGCCGCGCAGCCAAACCTCCCACCAGCTGCGGACGTTCGGCGCTGGCATTGCATCAAGTTCGTCAGTCCAGAAGCTCTCGACGACTGCGAGTCGGATCCTTGCAATGCTTTCGACGAACGCGCGGTTTTTCGGTTTATCGCTGTCCTTGACGTTTTCCGTCACGTAGGCCTCGACCCGCTTCACAAAGAACGCGAGTTTTCCTTGCGGAACGTAGACAGTGGCGAGGGTTTTCGCGTCGCTCTTGCGCGCAGCGACGAGCTCGATGCCAGCCCTAGCGTACTCGAGGCTTTCGAGTTTAAGAGCGAAGCCGGCGGGGCTTTCGAACTCAAGGTAGAAGCCGCGAGGAGCTTCCACCCCAGCAGGAATTGCTCGACCGCGACGCGCCTTGAGGTCGGCTTCAACTTTCTTCAGCTGGGCCCGAAGGTCAGCTCCGTGCCGAGCACGATCGACGCTGATGGTTGCGGTCTTCCCTCCGCCCTGTTGCGGCGACGTGAAACTCTCGGGCTTCGCCGTCCCTGTGACCACTATGTGCGGACGTCGGTCGATCTTGCGCTCTGTCAAGAAAGCCCCCCCCGAGAGTCACTTCTGTTGGCTGTCGTGGCGACGGGCGAGCGCCGTCAGCAGCATCTTCGCTGCCACTTCGGTACGGTCGTGCAAGACCGCGTCTTTCGCGGCGTCGTCGCAGGCCTTCGCGATTTCTGCGTAGCTTAGTCCCTTTGCCGCTTGCCCCATCGATCGCCAATCCACTCGAGTCACACCGATCGCTGCAAGCTTTGCCTTCATCACGGCGATGGCGAGGTCGATGTTGGGGAGCGCGAACTCGATGATGTCATCGAAACGGCGGAAAAGAGCGTTATCGAGGAGCCGAACGTGATTTGTCGCCGCGAGAAGGATGCTCTCGGAATCGTCTTGCTCAAGGAACTGCAAGAACGAGTTGAGCGCGCGACGCGCTTCTCCGACATCGTTCGGATTTCCGCGTTCGCCGCCCAGCGCATCGAATTCATCGAACAAATAGACACCGCGGTTGCGTGCCGCAGCTTCGAAAACGAGGCGCAGCTTTGCCGCGGTCTCTCCCATGTATTTGGTAATAACTCCGTCAAGCAGAACAGCGAAAAGTGGCAGATGGAGCTCGCCGGCGAGCGCGCGAGCGCTGTACGTTTTGCCTGTGCCGGGCGGGCCTACCAGGAGTATTTTTCTCCGCGGGCGAAGCGCGCGCGCAGCCAGCTTCACCCTTTGGCGCTGCTCAAGGACAATACGTTCCAAATGGGTGCGAATCTCGGAAGCCAACACCAGGTCGCCGAGTCGAGCCTTCGGATATGAGGCCGCCAAGAGCGCTGCAAGTTCCCCGCGAGGTTGAGCGACGGGGACCGGATTTCGCTCTCCGCGCCCAACGATCTCGCCCGCGTCGAGCTTGGCTTTGTCGACGAACGATCGGAGGTCTTGGGCCAACTTGCCGTGACCCTGACGAGCGGCGTGTGCTGCGAGCTGAATCATCACGGCGAAGAAGCGATCGTCGTCGCCTTCCACGTAGCTTTCTAGCAACGCCTTCAATTGTTCCGCGGTAGCCATGCGTTCAACTGTTCAGTATAGCGTGACCTAGCTTAGCCGGGGGCGGGGGAATTGAGGGTCGGACGTTTTCGCGACATCGGTCCCGGCTCCTCTAGAATTCCGAATTCGGTACGGCATCGCGAAGGTCGCGTTGAGTCGGCTCGAGAGCACACCCTGCAACGGGAGGATCAACCGGGGTGATAGCGGCAGATCACACAAAGCGCATCGCCCTGAAGAATGCTTTTGCGCCTAGCACAACTGGAACAGATTCCTACATGTGAGACGAAGCAGCGGTCACGATCGCGTCTGCCGGCGCGCCGCGTCTGCTCGTCATCCTCCCGAACGCCGCAACCGCGGCAGGTACGCCCATACCTGTCGCCCACCCATTGGTGCTGAAACCCGGCGCTGAGCACCGGGACGCCGTATATCCAGCGCCACTCTGGCCCGGAGACCATCCTCTCCTCGGCTGCCGCAAACCACGGTCCTTCCGCCTGTAGCAAGACGAGCTGTGTGAACGCACGGTGCCGCTCGGCCTTGGTCGGCGCGCTTTCGGGAAAGATCCCAGCCTCGCAGATCGACGGTGGCTCTCGTCGCGGGTCGACGTACGCCATCAACCACGCCCTGAACGTCGGAGGCTGCGCGCGGTTCACCGTTCACCACGCTCGGCTCAAGATGAGGAGCTCGACATCCCTCGGCTCGGTGGTGTCGACGCCGCGGTGCTGGCCTTCTGCCCCTTCGGCTCGAGGCAGAGGAAGTCGCCATCGACGGCTCCGCACCGCTCGAGTCCTTCGACGACAAAGGTGCCGCATGCCGCGCAATAAAGATCTTCGGCGGCGTCGGTACTAGGGTGCCGACAATCGCTCGCCTCGGCGATCACGGACGTGTTCCTTTTGCCAATTCGGCGATCAAGCGCGTTGCGTAGCCGCGCAGCGGGGCCGCGAAGGCTTGCCCCCCCGTTCTCTCGGGCGTCGGAAGCCCTACCTCATCGAGCGCGTTCTTCAGCCGATAGTCGATGATATCGGCGGTATGGGCGAGTCCTCGTAGCCCAAGCTGCGCGAGCTGGATCAGAATGCGATTTTTCATCGTCGAACCCCGTTGGCTTTCTGCCGTCGACGTCGTTCTGATTTCGGTGGCGGTGCCGCAGCAGGCCCCTCGTCAAGAACCCCCGCGGGAGCGGCGGGGCCCAGCTCTCGAGGAGTCTGTCGCCGTCGCCCCGAGTCGTGTACCGAGGATTGTCCCGGCGTCTGCGGATGGGAGAGCGTAGGGAAAAGTAGCGTGGTCGGGGGAGGTTGACGGCGAGGATGCGGGCGATGCGAGGTGGGCTTTCGAGGCGGTCGGAGTGCAAGTTGGAAGCGGAGGGGAAAGGTGGCGACGGGGAGAGACGGGGCAAGAGCCCAAAATCGCGGGCCTAGGCACACCGGTGCCGCAGAGCCGAAGCCCGTGGATGCAGCGCCATAGCTACGCGACGTCGCCGAGCGCATTTCGGCGCAGGACGACACTTTTCCAAAACGCGGGACCGCGGCTCGGTGAGCGGCGGGGCACGTCGGTCGATTCACCGATGGCGCGCAGGCAGCGCGCGATGCTCTTGGAGTCGGTGACCATGGCGAGCAGCTTCATGCGGCCGCCGCAGCTGGGACAAGAGAGGACGTCGAACGAAGGTTCGCTTCAGCAGCTCGGCCCACGCCCGGTAGGCGCTTCGGCGCCGCGCCGCGAGGTGTTCGCCCGCTGCCGACCGGCGCGGCCTGTGGAGCAGGCACGGGTGCGATGCGCGAGCTCAGGGCTCGCGGACCCGAGCACTCCGGCGTACTTGACGGTGTGGTAGCGAGGCGGGGCACGCTCATCGCGAGCCGGCATAGCAGCGAGAGCGATCCTAGCTCGCCGCCACCGCCAGGCCGATCTGCTTGCGGATGCTCGCGTAGCGATCGCTCGCCACGAAAACGAGGAGATCGTCCATCTTGGCGTCCACTGTGCGCGGGTCGTCCAGCTCGAAGACCTTGTGCGCCGCTTGCA
>DATHEQ010000272.1:0-11602 GCA_035318505.1 Polyangiaceae bacterium
GGACGGGGACCGGCAGCGGCGGAAGCGGGACGGGCGGCTCGACGACAGGCAGCGGCGGCTCTGCGGGCACCGGCGCTGGCAAGGGTGGCGCGGCTGGGAGCGGAGGATCTTCCGGAAGCGGGGGCTCGGCGGCTGCGGGCGGCGCTGGTGGCGCAGGTGCCGGCGGTGCAGGTGCTAGCGGCGGCACGGCGGGTAGCGGGACGGGCGGGACTGCCGGCGCCAGTACGGGTGGGTCAGCGGGCGCCGACGCGGGTACGCGTCCGGATGCAAGCCTCGATGCTGGTTCGAAAGCGGACGCAGCGCCGCCGAACGATGTCATGACGCCGCCCACCGATGCGCCAAGCTCGGGTTGCGGCAAAGCGATGTGGCCCGCGAGCGGCAACTTCAACATCGACATCGGCGGCACGATGCGCGCGTACATCGTGAAGATCCCGACCAACTACGACACCAACAAACCGTACCGGCTCATCTTCACGTGGCACGGCCTCGGCGGCACCGCTCAGCAGATCGCGCAATTCGGCTACTACCAGCTCGAAGCTCCGTCGGCCGGCACGGCCATCTTCGTTTCGGGCCAAGGGCTAGACACCGGAGCGGGCGCTGGGTGGCCGAATACCAACGGTCAGGACGTGAACTTCGTGCGCGCCTTGGTCGATTGGATGAAGTCGAACTATTGCGTCGATCAGGCGCGCATCTTCTCCGTCGGCATGAGCTACGGCGGCATCATGTCGAACACGTTGGGATGTCAGATGGGCGGCATCTTCCGCGCGATCGCTCCCATGTCGGGCAGCGGGCCATTCCAGTTCGGGACGAGCGCTTGCGTTGGACAAGTCGCGGCTTGGCTCACCCACGGCACGGCGGACATGACCGTGTCGTACGACGCCGGCGTTGCAAGTCGCGAGACTTGGCGCAACCGCAGTCATTGCCAGGCGACCTCCGTACCCACCACGCCGTCACCGTGTGTCGCGTACGACGGATGCGATCCCGGTTACCCGGTACATTGGTGCTCCTGGGACGGCGGTCACACCATTCCTACGTTCGCCGCGGGCGCGATCTGGAATTTCCTGTCGCAGTTCTGACGGGCGGGCTGCAGCCAGCGTGGTAACGTCCGCCCCGCATGGCGCGCCGGTTTCGTATTTCCCTCACCACTCAGATTCTCATCGGCCTCGTCGTGGGCGTGGCATTCGGGCTCGTGCTGCATTACGTGTTCGCCGCCAACGCTAGTGCCATCGCCTGGGTACGCGTCTTATCGCGCGTTTTTCTGAGCCTCATCAAAGTCATCATCGCGCCTCTCATCTTCTCTACGCTGGTGGTCGGTATCGCCGGTGCGGGGAGCCTGAAAGAGGTGGGGCGCATTGGGCTGAAGGCGATCGTCTACTTCGAGATCGTGACGACGATGGCGCTCTTCATCGGCCTCGCCGCGGTCAATCTCACGCGCCCCGGTGACGGCGTGAACCTTCCGCCCGAACCGAGCGCGGAAGCCAAAGAGATCGCGGCGCGTGCTGCCAAGATCTCGGCGCAGGACCATATCGTCTCCATCTTTCCGACGAGCATCATCCGCTCCATGGCGGAGAACGACGTCCTTCAGGTCGTCGTGTTCAGCCTGCTCTTCGCGGCCGCGGTGGCCGCCCTCGGCGAAAAGGGCAAACCGGTCCTCCAGCTCTGCGAATCCATTTCCGAGGTGATGTTCAAGTTCACCAACTACGTGATGCACTTCGCCCCGTGGGGCGTCGGCGCGGCCATGGCCGTCACCGTGGGGAAGAACGGCCCGGAGGTCCTCAAAAACCTCGCCATGCTCATTGCGACGCTCTACGGGGCGCTGCTCGTATTCATCGTGGTCGTGCTCGGCACCGTCGCGGCGATCATACGATTGCCCGTCCGGCGCTTCATCGCTCTCGTCAAAGAGCCGCTCATCCTCGCTTTCACGACGACGTCGAGCGAATCGGCATTCCCCAAAGCACTCGAGAACATGGAAAAGCTCGGCGTGCCCAAGCGCATCGTGAGCTTCGTCTTACCGATGGGCTACAGCTTCAACCTCGACGGTTCCACGCTGTATTTGTCGCTCGCGGCCATGTTCGTCGCGCAGGCGTCGAACCACGAGCTCGGGATCGGACAGCAGCTGCTCATGCTGCTGACGCTGATGCTCACCACCAAAGGCGTCGCCGCAGTGCCGCGTGCGTCGCTGGTGGTGCTCTCGGGAACGCTGGCCAGTTTCGGACTGCCGCTCGAGGGCATCGCCGTGATTCTCGGCGTGGATGAGCTCATGGACATGGCGCGTACGGCAACCAACGTCCTCGGCAACTGCTTGGCTACCGTCGTCGTGGCGAAGTGGGAAGGGCAGTTTCCGAGCGCGGCAACGACGGCGGCAGTGCTCGAACCGCCGGTGGCGTCAGTGGAGCCGGGGTAGCAGCGCTTCAACGTTGCGGCGGGAAAACGCTGCGGCACGGCTCGCGCGACAGCTCCTGCTTGGCGATCGACTGAAGCAAGGTGGCGAGCGCACTGACGCCCGCCGGAATCGGTTTGCAGCCCACACCCGCAAACGCCGCTATCGCCCGGTGTAGACCAGCCACTTCCTCCGGCGCCAGTGCCCGCACTTCCCGAGCTGCCGCCCGAGCCGCCCGTAGTGCCACCGCCGACCCCGCTACTTCCCGTGCTCGAAGTGCCGCCGGCTCCGCCGCTCCCCGCCGCACCGCCCGTGCCAGCATCCGCGACATCGTCCGAGTGCGAGCTGCACGCTAGAGCGGTGACGGAGATGAGCGTCGCGACGTAAAGAGGCAAGCAAACGAAGTGAAAGTGCATACGCGCACCGTAGCTTCCGTGTGCGATCGGGGATCTATCGCCGGGCGGATGCAGGATCTGTAAAAGGAGACGAACGCTTCTCGGCGGTCTTTCTTGACGGTGTACACCTTCGATGCGCGTTCGATCACCTTGCCGCAACTGGTGACAAAGCAGCTAGCTCGGGCGTGCCCCGTGCAAGACGAGTTTTCCCTGACGGGCGAGCGAGGGGAATCTACGCCGAGGGCGGCGGTCGGCGCGAGGGAGGCTTGGAAGGCGTCGCGGACATGCCGCTCAGCACCTCGCGCACCTTGCGGATGAGGGCGTCGGGCGCAAACGGCTTCTCCAGGAAATGAACTTGGGCGTGCAGCGCGGAGTTTTTCTCCATCGTCGAGCGCGAGTAGCCGGACATGAAGAGGACCTCCATCTCGGGGCGTGTCTTGGCGAGCTCGGCGGCCAGCGCGGGGCCGGTCGTTTCGGGCATGACGACGTCCGTCAAGAGAAGGTCGATGGGAACATCCACCTGCGACGCAATGCGCATCGCATCGATGGCCCCCGAGGCTTCCAGGATCTTGTAGCCGAGCGGCTTCAAAATGCGCGTGATCACCTTGCGGATGGCGAGGTTGTCCTCGACGACCAAGACGGTTTCCGTGGCGTGTACCGGTATCGAATCACGTTGGCGCGTGCGCGGTGCGCCGCCGATCGGTTCGTCCACGCGGGGGAGATAGATCTTGAAGCTCGTGCCGCGACCCACCTCGCTGTAGACCCAGATGTGACCCTCGCTCTGCTGCACGATGCCGTACACCGTCGACAGGCCGAGCCCGGTGCCTTTGCCGACATCTTTGGTGGTGAAGAACGGCTCGAAGATTCGGGCCTGCGTCTCCGCGCTCATACCAAGGCCGGTGTCGGTCACGTTCATGACGACGTAGCGGCCGGGGGTGACGCCGGTGTGCGACGACGCAAAAGTCTCGTCGAGCGCAATGTTGGCCGTCTCGATGCTGATGGTTCCTCCGTGCGGCATGGCGTCACGCGCATTGACCGCGAGGTTCATCAGGATCTGCTGCATTTGCCCGGGATCGGCGCGCACGTGGCCCAAGGCGGGCTCGAGGACCGTCACGCACTGGATGTCCTCGCCGATCACGCGCCGTAACATTTTTTCGAGCTCGCCGATGACGGTGTTGAGGTCGATGACCGACGGGCGCAGCACCTGTTGTCGGCTGAACGCCAAGAGCTGTCGCGTCAACGACGCGGCGTCATTGGCCGCGCGCAGGATCTCTTCGAGATCGCCGCGACGCGAGTCGCTCTGGTCGAACTGCTCGAGGAGGAGCTTGGTGTAGCTGGTGATGACGACCAAAAGGTTGTTGAAATCGTGCGAAACGCCACCCGCCAACTGGCCGATGGCTTCCATCTTTTGCGACTGGCGCAGCTGCTGTTCGAGAGACTTTCGCTTGGTGATGTCTTCGTGCTCGACGGCGATGAGCTCCTCCGTCGCGCCGAAGCGCGTCGCCGAGAACGCGAACCATCCAATCCCCCGCGTGGTTTTGGCTTGGTATTCGAGCGTGGCAGCGTGCTCCTTGCCGCTGGTCAGCGAGGCCAAGGAACAAGTCAACGCTTCGACGGTCTCCTTGTCCGCGGCAAAGCAGGAGGCCCAGAGATCGAGATAGCTTGCGCCGACGCCCGCATCGGGCCAAGCCGTGTCGCGCTGCTTGGCCCAGCTGCGCCAGGACGCGTTGACCGCCACGATCTTGCCCGACTTGTCGAGAATGGCGATGTGGGCCGAAAGGGCATCGAGCGCGGCCTGCAAAAACCGCTGCGATTCGCGGGCCGTTTCTTCGTTGAGACGCGCATCGTATTCGCGCTGCCGCGACCGCAGCACCTCCTCGAACGTGGAGATGAGCAGATCCAAGATCTGCTCTTTGTCCGAATTGATGGTGAGCTTCTTGCCCATCAAGAGCACGTCGACGCCGACCGCGATCTTGCGTGCGCCGCGCATGGCCCGGTTGTCGAGCAAGCGGCGCACACGGCCGAGGAGGTATTCGCCGTCGTACGGCTTGGTGATGAAATTGTCGGCACCGCACTCGAGCCCGCGGATGATGTCCATGGGATCGGCGAGGGACGTCAGCAGGATGACAGGGAGTTCGTGGATGTCGGGGTCGGCTTTGATGCGCCGGCACAGCTCGTAACCGTCGATCTCGGGCATGACGACGTCGCTCAGCACGGCATCGAACGAGGCGGCGCGACAGCGCTTCAAGCCGCTCGCGCCGTCGCGCGCGACTTCGACCTCGAACCCTTGCGTTTCGAGCAGGATGGAGAGCTCTGCGGCTTGTGTGGGGCTGTCTTCGACAACGAGGAGTTTCTTCATGGTGCCGCCTCAAATGCGTTTTTCTCGCCGATAATCTGGCGCAGTCGGAGAGCGATGGCGGAAAGCGGCAACGTGAGATCGGCGAAGCCGGCTTCGACGACTGCGCCCGGCATTCCGAAGACGACGGAGCTTTCTTCGTCTTGCGCGATGATCCGCCCGCCCGCCTCGCGAACCGTGCGCAGTCCCTCTAGACCATCCTGCCCCATCCCCGTGAGGATGACTGCCAACGTCCCCCGTCCGTACAATCTACCAACCGATTCGAACAAGAACGAGGCGGAAGGACGAAATCCGCCGACGCGCGGCGCGGACGAGACCGCCAGGGTGTTTCGGTCGAGCAGGCCGAGATGCTGATCGTCGCGGGCGAGGTACACCGCCCCCGGAGCGAGGGCGTCGCCGTGACGAGCCACTTTGATGGCGAGCTTGGTCCCACTGTTGAGCCAATTCCCAAAACCCTCCACGAAGCCGTGCGCGATGTGCTGAACGACGAGGATGGGCACTGGAAAATCGCCGGGAAGTTCGGAGAAGATGCGGTAAAGAGCGGCCGGTCCTCCCGTGGACGCGGCGATAGCGAGGATGCGCGGCGGTCCCGCGGAGATCTCGGTAAGCGCGGGTTTGCTGGGGGGGTCGAAGGGTCTCGGGCTGGCCCATCGCCGGACCACCTTCACCTGGGACATCGCTTTAATGGTGGCAACGAACTGGCGCACGGTTTCGTCGAAGTCGCCGCTTCCGGGCCCGAGCGGCTTGGACATGACGGTCAGCGCACCCGCTCGAAGAGCGTTCATCGATGTCGCCACTTCGTGGGCATCACTACTCGCCGTCACGATCACGATGGGGGTCGGCGCCTCGACCATGATCTGCTTGGTCGCATCGAGACCGTTCATCTCCGGCATGTGGAGATCCATCACGATGACGTTCGGCAAGAGCTGCTTCGTCATCGCCACGGCCTGCGCGCCGTCTTTGGCGACTCCCACCACCTCGAAGTCGGGGTCGGCTTGCAGAACCGCCGTGAGCAGCGCGCGCGCGGTCGGCGAATCTTCTGCCAAAAGAGTACGGATCATGGGTGATTGAATTGGCTTTCCTTCAAAGAAGCTGTCGAATGGTCTCGAGTAGGGCCTTCTGATCGAAGTTACTCTTCGGTAGGTAAGCGTCGGCGCCGGCTTCGAGACCACGCGCGCGATCGCGATCGGTTTCCAGCGCGGTGACGAGAACCACCGGGAGCGCTCGGAACCGTTTGGAGCTGCGAATCGTCTCGGTCAGCGAGAAGCCGTCCATTTTCGGCATTTCGACGTCGCTCACCACCAGATCCGCGCCACGGTCCTGCAAAAGGTGCCAAGCGTCGCTGCCGTCGACGGCGGTGAGCACCTCGTATCCTGCCGCCTCGAGGATGCTCTTTTCGAGGGTGCGCGTGGTCACTGAGTCGTCGGCGAGAATCAAACGCTTGGTCGCGATCGGTGCTTGCACGATTGTTTGGTCAAGGAGTGCCGTTGCCGCGGGCCGCGCGATGACGTCGCGCACCAGCTCGCTCGGGCTGAGAACGGCTGCTACCCGCCCACTCGGCAGGATGGTGGCGCCCGACACATATTTCATCCGCTTGAGCCGAGCTCCGAGAGGTTTCACCACGATCTCTTGCTCGGTCGCGAGCTCCTCGATCATGACGGCCGCAAGATTTCCGTCTGCCGCCAAGACGACGGCGGGCGCACGCCTGGTGCTGACGGACTGTGGTCGGGGGGTCAAGCCGAACAGTGTGGCGAGCGATCCTATCGGAACGGGGGACTTGCCCAAAAGAATGACTTCTCGTCCTTCGATGGTTCGGATGGCGTCCGCTTCCACGCGCAGCAGGCGCTCGATGCTGGCGGACGGGATGGCGAACGTCTGTCCCCCGCTCTCGATGAGGAGCGCGCGAATGGTCGTGAGCGTGAGGGGGAGGGTGAGGGCGAAGCGCGTGCCGGCACCGGGCTGGGAAGTGACGCCGACCGCCCCCCTCCACTGCTCCACCTGCGTTTTGACGACATCGAGTCCGACGCCACGTCCGGAGACCTCCGTGATCATGCGCGCGGTCGAGAATCCGGCGAGGAAGATGAGACGCATCGCGGCGTCGGTATTGTCCGGGCAAGAAAGGCCCCTTTTTCGGGCGTGCTCGCGGATCGCAGGGACGTCGAGACCGCGCCCGTCATCGCTGACGGCAACTTCCACCCAGCTGCCCCGAACTGCGGCCGAGACCGTGATCTTCGCGCGCGGCGCTTTGCCCTCTGCTGCGCGCTCGGCCGGGAGCTCGATGCCATGATCGATCGCGTTGCGAACGAGGTGCACGAGAGGATTGCGCAGGCCGTCGAGCAGGGAGCGATCGAGCTCGGTATCGCCGTTCTCGATCACGAGCTCGACCTCTTTGCTCTGTGAAGCGGCGAGGTCGCGCACCGAGCGGAAGAGTCCTTCGCAGGCCTCGACGAAAGGGAGCATTCGGACTTGGCGGATCTGTTCCTCGAGCGGCACGGCGGCTCGCTCGATGGCGCGTCGATCGTCGGCGGAGGACAAGGCGAGGTGCTCGAGGTCGCGCTCGAGGCGCCGCAAATGTTCGTGATTTCGCAGCAGAATGCGTTCGGCACGGGACGAGAGGGAAAGCGCGTCCGTTTGCGCGATCGGATGCGCCGCAGCGTCGTCGACCTTCGCGCGCCGCGCGCGCTTGGTTAACGACTTGTCGACGATGCGCCACTCCGAGCGCCAGCGCGCGACGAACTCTTGCAAGCTGTTCACCTGGTCACGGCGTGCTTCCAAGCGGCCACGCGCCACCAAGAGCTCGCCGCTTTGCGCGAGCAAGCTGTCGAGCTTGGTTCCGCGCACGCGAACGACGTTGGTGCCATCGGCGGCAGGCGCCGGTGCTTCGCCGGGCGCGACTTCCTTTCGCCCTGCCGCTGTAGCGGCCGGTGCAATATCGGCACTGGGTGGCGCGACATCGGCGCGCGCCGCATCGGGTGGCGAACGTTTCGCATTGCCGTTGGGAGAGGCGTTCAAACGTGCGAGCACCGCGTTGACGATTGTCTCGTGCTCGATGCCGCTTTTCCCCGCAAAGAGCTTGCCCGCATGATCGATGGCGTCGGTCGCCGCAAACAAGAGCTCGAAAAGCTCGCGCGATGGAGGCGTCTCGCCGTCGCGCACCGCCGCCAGGACCCCTTCCAGGCGATGGCAAATCGCCTCGATCCGCGCGGCGCTGACGGCCCTCGCGGCACCTTTGAGACTGTGCGCCGACCGAAAGAGCGTTTTGATGCGCTCCGCCCAAGGTTCGGACGGCTGCTGTTCCAGCGCCAGAAGCTCACGGTTGAAAACCCGGACGTGCTCGTCGAGCTCCTCCAGGAACGTCGCCGTCAACCTCGCTACGAGCTTATCCCGGTCCAAGCACGCCCCTCTCGTAGGTGGACAGCCGCTCGCGCAGGCGCCCGCCCAAAGCATTCAGATCTTTGGCTGCCAGCTCCATCTGCCGCGTCGAGCTCAGGTTTTGGTTGGTGACCTGATTGATATTCTTCATCGCCTGATGGATTTGGGCGGTGCCCGACGCCTGCTGGCTGGCGGACGCCGAGATCTGCGCAGCAGCTTGGGCAGAGTCATTGATGATCTCGGCCAAGGATTTGATGGTGTCTCCAGCCTGCGTGATGACCTTCATGGCCGCGTTGACGCTCTTGTTGCATTCCTCGGCGATCATGACCGCGCCGTTGGTCGCTTTCTGAATTTCGCCGAGGATCTGTCGCACCTGCCCGGTGGCCTTCTTCGACTGATCGGCGAGCGCCTTCACTTCCGTGGCCACCACGCCGAAGCCTTTGCCGTGCTCACCCGCCCGCGAGGCTTCGATGGCTGCGTTGAGCGCCAAGAGATTGGTCTGCTCGGCGATCTCGTTCACCGTGGCGATGATCTCGCCGATGGCTTGCGCCTGCTCGGCGAGAGCAAGGATGCTCTCCGCGGAAGAGTCGACTTGCTCTTTCACCGTTCCCATGACCTGAACCGTGTCGTCGACGATCTTGCGCCCATTGCGACTGAGATCGACCGACTTCTGCGAGATCTCCGCGACGCTTCGCGCGCGCAGCGCCGATTGCTCCGACGTCTGCACGACTTCGTCGACCGTGGTCACCGTCTGCGCCACCGCGGCCGCTTGCTCCTGCGCTCCCGCCGCTTGCTGGGTCGTGCTGGCCAAGATCTCCGACGTCGCCGACACGAGACTCGCCGCCGTCTCAGCGATGGTCTGCAGAAGGTTTTCTACGCGCGCGCGCGCCTGCTTTTCCGTATCGGCGGTCACCATCGTTTTCCCGAGGTTGTCGGTCATGGCATTGAAGGTCTCCGAGACCCTGGTGAGCTCGTCGTTACCGGTGAGGCGGATGCGATGCGCGAGATTCCCCGCGCCCACTTGCGTCGAGCCGTCGAGAAGCTCCCGCGCCGGACCGACGATACTGCGGGTAATGACGTAGCTGGCGGCAATCACGAGGAGCGTCGCGAAACCGGTCCCCCACAGGATCGTGGCCAAGGCATTGCTGGCTCCGTCGTCACTCACCTTGCTGCGAGCGATGAGAAGGCGATGCTCCTCGTCCTTCATCTCGCGTATCGCGGCGCGAATGTCGTCCATCAGGTTCTTGCCTACCCGTGTTTTGACCACCTCCGCCGCGGCTTCGAACCCCTTTTCCGCTCGGAGCTTCGTCGTCTTCGTCACCTGATCCATTTCGCTTGTGATGAGACGCTTCAGCGCGTCGGCGCGGCTGTGCTGGATGGGATTGTCGGCAGTGAGGGTTGCGATTTCGTCCGTTATGGCGCCATAGCTGCTATTGGCGACGCGGAGCGGTTCGAGGAAGGCATCGTCCCCCGTGATGACGTACCCCCGGAATCCGCTATCGCCGTCCTTGAGCATTCCGAACAGCGATTCCGTTCGTTCGATCACGCTGTGGGTATGCGCCACCCACTGCGCATCGGCGACCAGGTTCGTCGTGTTCCGATAGACCGTCCATCCAATGATGACCATGAGTGCGAGCGGTATCGCAAAGCCGAGAGCTATCCGTCTTCCTATCGTCAAGTTGACCTCCCTCGTTCAGAGTCTGCTGCCGTCGCCTTGTTCGCAGAAGAGGCGACGATCTTCGATCAAAATCATTCCATCGAGAACGACGAGCGCGTCCTTGGTCACGCCGCGTAGGAAATGGCGCGCTTGCGCGCTCACGGACGGAGGCGGTGCCAAAATCTCCGTCTCAGAGAGGGTCACGAGCTCGCGCGTCGAATCGGCGAGGACGCCGAACTCGGCGTGCGTTGTTCCGAGCACGACCAGGCGCGTCAGATCGTCGAGCGCGCGCCGGCTGAGGCCGAGCAGAACGCGTAGATCGAAAACCGGCAAAATTTCGCCGCGAAGGTTGGTGATGCCCACCAGATGCGTCGGCGCGTGGGGCAGGGCCGTGTAGTCGGAGAGCCTGCTGATCTCCATCACCAAGCGGGCGTCGATCCCGTAGCGTTCCCCGGTGAGCGCGAAGGTCGCCAAGCGGAGGTCGGTCGCGCTGTCGACCGCTGCCACGATCGGCCGCGCCAAGAGGCGTGCGCGCTCGGCCAATATGGCATCTTTCGCGTCGCGCGATAGCTCGCGACTTTCGCCGGCGTCAGTCACGCGCTTGTGCAACGCGGCCCAGTCGGTCGCTTTCTTGGACGCGCCGTTCTTATGGATCACGTTTTCCTTCTCGCCCTGCCGCCGGTGCAGCCCGCAGCAACTGCATCTGCGCTCGCGCGAAGTCGGCGAGGCGCCCGGCTTTCTCACCGTCGGTGAAAGGAACCGCGTCGTCGGAAGGGGCCAGCTGGGCGAGATCGCAAGCATTGCGAAAAGCGCGCATCGCTTCCTCGCAATCGCCCCTTTTGCCGAGAATGGACCCCAAAAGCAAATGCGCGACGACGAGCGATCGATCGAGGTAGAGCAGGCGTCGCGCGGCCTGCACGGCTCCTTCGTAGTCGCGCAAATCGAGGAGCAAAGACGCCTGTAGCACGTAGAGCTCGGCCCCCAGCGGAAACCGAAGCATGGCCGCCGTGCAAAGGCGCGACGCTTCGCGCGCGCCGAGCAGATTGGCCGTGGCGCGCACTTCCAGCGCCGCCGCCCCCGCGTCGTGGATCAGGGCGCGGGTCAACTGGATTGCGCGATCGTAGCGACCCGCCGCAAACGCGGCTCGCGCTGCGGACATCGGCTCCCATTCGTCTCCCGCGCCGCGCGCTTCGATCGGTAGGCTCATCGACCCAGCGCAGTCGATGACGGAGGACCCGAGCGCGGCGGGCGCCTGCGCGATGGTCAGCGAGCCCACCCCCGTCGTCTCGTATTTGGCAGCGACGAAGGGCGTGCCCCAGTCGTCGTGCGCCGGCGCCCGCGCCGAGGCACCGACCTCCGCGTACCGAGGGGGGCGTCGGTAGAAGACGCCCGCGTCGGTCACTATCGTTTCGTACGGCGCAAAATCGCTGAGCGATGGATCG
>DATHEQ010000273.1:0-14550 GCA_035318505.1 Polyangiaceae bacterium
AGGCGTGGAGAATGCCCGCCTGCACCGCCGCTTCTTGACCGTAGTTGCGCGAGAAGCGCACGAGCTTGACGCGGGGATCGACGACGGAGGCGGCGCGCACCATGGCCGAGGTCTCATCGCGGCTGCCGTCGTCGACGAAGAGGATTTCGAAACCTTGCGCTGTTCGCTCGAGCACCGGCACCAGGCGATCGACGAGCTCGCGCACGTTGTCCTCCTCGTTGTAGAGCGGGATGACGACGGAATGCGCCAGGGCGAGAGCGGAGCTCATCGAAACGCCGCGAGTGTCTCGTCGAGCGCTGCCACGACGCGGTCGACATCGCGTTCGTTCAATTGCGTGTGCAAAGGCAGCGAAATGGTGCGATCGCCGATGTCGGCCGCGACCGGAAACGCTTCGCGCGCGTACCCGAATCGATCGCGGTAATATTGCAGCGTGTGCACGGCGCGGTAATTGACGGCTGCTCCGACGCCGCGTTCGCAGAGGCCGTCGAGGACCGCGTCGCGTCGGCCGAGCGGCACCAGGACCGTAAGAAGATGGTGTCCGGAGCGCCCCGAGCGCGACAGAAGATCGACGCCGGGGCGTCCGCGCAGCGCGTGCTCGTAGCGTTCGACGAGCGACTGACGGATTTCGCGGCGGCGCCACAGCCGTTCGATCTGCGGCAAGAGCAGCGCCGCCTCGATGTCGGTCATGGCCGCCTTGTAGCCGAACTCCACCATGTCCCAATGCACGTAGCGACCGCCATGGCGCGCCGAAGCGTCCTTGGAAACGCCGTGGTTGCGCAACCGGCGGAGCCGATCGGCGATGGCCGGGTCGCGAACGGCGATGGCGCCGCCGTCACCGCTCGTCATCGTCTTGGTGGCATAGAAGCTGAACACAGTCACATCGCCGAGCTCGGCCACGCGCACACCGTCGTTTTCCGCCTCGATGGCGTGGGCGGCGTCTTCGATGAGCGCGAGATGATGACGGTCGCAAATCGCGCGCAGCCGGCGCATGTCGGCGAGCTGTCCGTAAAGATGAACGACGATGACCGCCTTGGTGCGCGGCGTGATTGCGGCTTCGACTGCAGCAGGGTCGAGAATGCCGGTCCGAGGGTCGACGTCGGCAAAGATGGGGACGGCGCCGTTAAAGAGGGCGGCATTGGGCGTCGAAACGAAAGTCATGGGGGTGGTGATGACTTCGTCTCCCGGCTCGATGCCGAGCGCCTTCAGCGAAAGGGCGAGCCCCATGCTGCAGCTCGACACCCCGACGACGTGCTTTTGGCCGAGAAACGCGCCAAACGCCTCCTCGAATTCGCCGACGCGCGGGCCGAGCGTGAGAAAGAGCGATTTCAGCGTGCGTGCGATGGACGAAAGCTCCGCCTCGCCGATATCGTGTCGGTAAAATTCGATCTTTTCCATGCCCGAGCCGTCTTGCGAAATACTGCCGGTGCCAAGCACCGCTAAGAGAGGACCCGCCCCTCCATGGCGACGTCGTTGAAGGTGCGCTCGACGTCGGCCAAAAATTGGTATTGGCGGAGCGTGTACCAGCGACGGTCGTCGGGGTCGATGGCGCCGCTGTGCAGCGCATCGAGGATCTCGCTGACGCCACTCTCAATAGTACGCGCCGGACGAAAATCGAGCAGCTCCCCCACGCGTTCGAAGGAGACGTTGTAGTCACGCAGATCGGGATCGGTCGGCGCCATGAAGACTTCGGTCCCGGGGACGAGATCGCGCACGCGGTAGGCGAGGTTCTTGATGCGCACGTTGTTGTCCGTCGACCCCACGTTGATGATCTGACCGGCGAGCGGTTGTCGCGCCTCGAGGACGCGGCGAATGGCTTCGCTCACATCGAGCACGTGCACGAACGGTCGCCACTGCTGTCCGCCGCCGTCGACGGTGATCTTGCGCGCCACGTAGGCGTTCTTCGTCATGACGTTGATGGCTAAATCGAAGCGCATTTTTTCGGAGAGTCCGAAGACCGTCGCAAAGCGCAGCACGGTGGCGGCGATGCCCGTGCTCTTGCCGAGCGCGACCACGGTCTGCTCGGCGTCGGCCTTGCAGCGCGCGTAGAGCGAAACGGGATTGAGCGGGGACGTCTCGGAGAGACGAAGACCCGCGCCGTGACCATAAACGCTGCACGAAGAGGCAAAGACGATGCGCGAGGCGCCCGCTGCCTGGGCAAGCCGAGCCACCCGCAGCGACCCTTCGAGGTTGATGCTGCGCGTCAGATCGGGGTCGAGCTCGCACGAAGGGTCGTTGGAAATGCCGGCCAGATCGACCAGCGCCTCGGCCCCTTCGAACGCGCGGGGGTCGACTCGGCGCACGTCAGCGCGCACGATCCGCAAGGTTTCCGAGTATTTCTCGCGTGCGCGCCGCAGCGAAGCATCGCCGAAATAGAGCCGGTCGATGACGGTGACCCGGTGTCCGCCACTCAATAGAAGGGGGACGAGCGCCGAGCCGATATAGCCAGCCCCCCCGGTAACCACGATGTGCATCGAGACGTCCTCGCGTCGAGCTTCTACTACAGAAGAGGGCGAAGGACGACTAGCCCACCGCTGAACCGGGCGAACAGGGGAGAAGGGTGTTGACGAACCCCCCCGCCTCCTTCATATTCCGCGCCCCGCTGTACAAATGGCTATGGGCGCGACGATGTCCGCTCCTCGCCGTCCGAGGGCGGGCAACGACGCTCCGACCGAATACCGCGGTCGGGTAGTTTCCGAGGCAAAATCATGGTTTCCTCCAGTCAGCAATTCGAGCGCATCCGCAAGCGCAAGGCCACGCAGAACGGCAAATGGAACAAGCGCGCGCGGCGGCGTGTGGGAACGCCCGCGTTTCCGATCCACCTCGCGGGCTACGACCCGAAAGCTGCCGACGCTCTACCCAACGCCTCTCCGGCCGCTGCAACCGCTGCCGCCGCCAAAAAGGCGTAAGGAACTCTCATGGCCAATCATCCGTCCGCCGAAAAACGAAACCGCCAGCGCATCCGCCGTACGGAGCGCAACCGCAGCGTCAAAGGGGCGGTTCGCACCCTCTTGAAGAAGGCGCGCGCCGCTATCGCTGCGCCGGGTACCGAGGCGACCGCCTCCGCGAGCGCCATCGCAGCCGCCGTCAAAGCCGTCGATCGAGCCGCGTCCAAAGGCGTCGTGCACCCCAAGATGGCAGCGCGCGCGAAGAGCCGCCTCGCCAAGGCGGCGCACAAGACCAAGTCGGCAACGGCTTAACCTCGACCACCTTCGTGTGGTCGAGATAACCACCTTTGAGGTGGAGGCGGGTTCGCGCGATGGGTGCGCGGCGGTGATGATACGCTGTCCACACGCATGAGCACGGCGGACCAGGCGAACCGACCCCCGGAAGTCGCACCAGGGCAGGTGGTCGGCGGAAAATGGCGCGTCGGCCCGCTCATCGGGCGCGGCGGGATGGGCGCCGTCTACGAGGGAACCAACACGGCCATCGGTAAGAAGGTCGCCCTCAAATTCATCGACGCCGAGTTCGCCCGCAACGTGGACATCGCCAGCCGGTTCCAGCGCGAGGCGGAAGCGGTGAGCCTCGTCGAAAGCGCGCACATCGTCCACATCTTCGACTCTGGAACGACGGACAGCGGCACGCCTTACATCGTGATGGAGCTGCTCCGCGGCGAGGATCTGCGCGCCCGGATCAACCGGCTCGGACGCATCGCCGCTGAAGAGGCGGTGCACATCGTCGCGCAGACGCTGCGCGGTCTCTACCGTGCCCACGAGGCAGGCATCGTCCATCGCGATCTCAAACCCGACAACATCTTCCTCGTCGACCGTGACGACGATCCGCTTTTCGCCAAAATCGTCGATTTTGGGATCTCGAAGATGATGCGCCGCACCGGCGAAGCGGCGGCCGCGGGGACCCTGACGCGGCAAGGCGTCGTGCTCGGCACGCCCTGTTACATGTCACCCGAGCAGGCGCAGGCATTCGCGGATCTCGACCTTCGCACCGATCTCTGGTCGATCGGCGCGATTCTGTTCGAGTGCCTCGGCGGCCGGCCACCGCACATGGGTGACGCTTACGAGCAGATCATCATCTCGATCTGCACGACCGATGCACCCGATGTACGATCGCTTGCTCCCAACGTCCCCGCGCCGCTAGCGGAGCTCGTGGCGCGAGCACTGCAACGTGACCGTTCGCGCCGCTTTCAAACGGCGAAGGAGATGCTCGAGGCGCTGCAAGCGACGGGCATCATTCCCGTGCGTGCGCCCGGCGCATTCACGTCGGGGCAAGGAGCGGCGATGCGCGGCGCAGCCGGAAGCGGAGCGAACGACGCCGCACCCGCGCAGCCAGCGCCGAGCGGTCGCACGCGCGTCAGCTGGACCGCGGCGGACGGGAAAGCGGCGGGAACCGACGAGGAATCGAGGGCGACGATCGACCCGCGCCGCGCGCGTGCCCAAGGGATGCGACGTCGCGGGCTCTTGGCGCTCGGTGCGATCGTCATGGGAGCGGCGTTCCTCCTTACGTTCAGCCTTTTGCGCGCGCGCGGCCCGGAGCGAGCCGCGATCCTCGTCGCACCGTCATCGCCATCCCCCGCGCTACCGGCCGCGATCGACACGACCGCACCGGGAACCGCTGCCCCTGCTGCAACGATCCTCGCGCCGGGCGTTGCGCCATTCGGCAGCGTCCCGGGGAGCACCGATCCTCGTGCAGGCAAAGAGGGCGCGGTCGCGACGACCAAGTCCAGTCCCGTGCCCAATCCGCCGGCGGGCAAAGCTCGCCGCGGTTCGTCTCCCCCTGCTGCGGGCCCGGCAACGACATCAACGATGCCCTCCCCTGCCCCAGCTGCCGCGGCTTCCTCCCGCGCCGGCGTCGCTGGCGGCCTTCAGATCAAGACCAGCTATCCCTGATGTCGACCTACGCGTTCGTCGCTCGAGGTCGTTGCCCGGTGAATTTCCCCACGCGATGCTTGCTCGCCTTGGTGGGCGCCGTTTTTGCGCTCACCGTGTTCGTGCCGCGCGTGTACGCCCAGACGGCCGACGACGCCAAGCGACACTTCACCAACGGCGTGCACCTCTTCGAAGATCGGAATTTCGCGGGGGCGCTCGTCGAGTTCGAGGCATCCTTTCAAAAAAATGCGACGGCGGTGGCGCTGCAGAACATCGCCGTCTGTCAAAAAGGGCTTTTTCGCTACGCGGACGCGATTGCGACCCTCGAGCGCATGCTGCGCGATTTTGCGACGCAGCTGTCACCGGAGGACAAAAAGGCCGCCGAAGACGCCATTCGCGACATGAGCGCACTGCTCGGAACCATCGTCGTCAAAGTGACGCCAGCCGATGCCCGAGTGAGCATCAATGACGCCATCCAGACCCCCGAGGCTCTCAAAAACCCGGTCCGACTCGCGGCGGGCGAATACCGCGTCGTTGCCGAAGCACCCGGCTATGCGCGACAAGAGAAGATGGTCACGGTCGTGAGCGGCCAGAATGACCAGCCGCTCGTGGTCACCCTTTCGCCCTTATCGGGCATGCTCGTGATTCGTGCCCACGATGCGCAAGCGGCCATCGCCATCGACGGCGTGCAGGTGGGTTACGAAGAATGGAAGGGCCCCGTGTCGGCCGGCTCGCACGAAATCTACGTCTATACGCAGACCCAACGGCACAAGAGCAAGGTCGTCGCCTACGCCGGTCAGACCACGGAGTTCGACGCCAAGCTCACCGCAGAGGACGTGGTTCCGGAGGGTAAAACCGCGGAGCCGAACGGACCGCCTCCCTACATTCCACCGTCGCAGCGCGGGCTCTTCGGATTTCTCACGTTCGGGGCCGACTCCATGGGCAACCCGGCACCGCCGGGTCTGAACCACGAGCAAGGGCGAGCCGCGGGCGGATTCCTCAGTCTGCGCGTCGGCTACCGCTTTTCGACCAACTGGGCCGTCGAGTTCATGGGCGAAGGCGCGACGCACGTCATCGGTGCTTGCGTCGCGACCGCCAACCCGTGCACGGGCGTCAAGGGCAATTACCAATTCAGCTCCACGCGCATCGGCCCCGCCCTGCGACTCATGTCGGGCGGTCGCAAAGGCCGGTTCGTGGGCACGCTCGGCCTCGGCGCCGCGGTTCATCAGATCGCGTATCGCGATGCATTGAAAACCGCAAAAGGCGAAGGCGCGACGGCCGCAGGCTCGTTTTTGCAGCTGACGGGGAGCTACGAGCTCAATCTCGGACACTTCCTTCTCGGCGCCGGCATCGGTCTGACGGCCGAGACGGCCGACGACCAGAAGGTCGGCGTCAAGAACACCGGCAGCGCGGGTTTCGAGATTCGCGTCGGCTACGGACAATGGTGAGCGCGCGCACGGGTCCTATTCGATCCCGCGGCCCTTTGCGATAACGTGACCCCTCGCGCTAGGCTTCGCGCCCGGCACTGACGTCAAAAGCGCCGCATCGGCGCGGAGGTCACCATGAGTGATGCGTCGTCGATCTCGTCCCACCTGAAAGAGACACGCCGCTTCGAGCCGCCGCCGGAGTTCGCGGCGAGCGCGCGCATCGGTTCGCGCGCCGACTACGACCGGCTTTATCGGGAGAGCATCGATTCGCCCGACACCTTCTGGAAGCGCGAGACCGCCTCCCTCGTGTGGAAGAAGCCGTGGACGACGTTGCTCGATTGGAAGCTCCCTCACGCGCGCTGGTTCGACGGCGCGACCCTCAACGTCACCGAGAGCTGCCTCGACCAACATCTCGCCACGAGCACGCGCACCAAGACGGCCATCTTGTGGGAAGGAGAGACGGACGAAGGCGCCCCCGGCAACGTGCGCAACATCACCTACGAGGAGCTTCACCGCGAAGTCGTGCGTTGCGCGGGCGCACTCGCCAAACTCGGCGTCAAAAAGGGGGACCGCGTCGCCATCTACATGGGGATGGTGCCGGAAGTTGCGATCGCCATGCTGGGCTGCGCGCGACTCGGCGCTACCCACACCGTCGTTTTCGGCGGATTCGCCGCCGACGCGCTGCGCGACCGCATCAACGACTGCCAGTGCAAAGTGCTGATCACGCAAGACGGCGGAACGCGCCGCGGAGCGCTGGTGCCGCTCAAGGCGACCGCCGACAAAGCCGTCGCGCAATGCCCCAGCATCGAGCGGGTGCTCGTGTACCGCCGCCTGGGACAAGAGAAAGCCCCCATCGAGATGAAACCGGGGCGCGACCTCGATTGGGCAGAAGCGCTCGCTTCCGCGGGAAGTGAAGGGCAAAAAGCCGTCGAAGTCGAGGCCGAGCATCCTCTTTTCATCCTCTACACCTCCGGTTCCACGGGCAAGCCGAAGGGCGTGCTGCACACGACGGCCGGTTACCTCACGGGCGCGCACATCACGACCAAGTACGTCTTCGATCTGCGTCCCGACGATCTCTATTGGTGCACCGCCGACGTCGGATGGGTCACCGGGCACACCTACCTCGTCTACGGCCCGCTCTCCAACGGCGCAACGTGCTTCATGTACGAAGGCGCTCCGAATTTCCCCGACAATGGCCGCTTCTGGCGAATGATCGAGCGCCATCGCGTGACCATCCTTTACACGGCGCCCACCGCTATTCGCGCCTTCATTCGCTGGGGCGACGAATGGCCGAAGAAGAGCGATCTTTCCAGCCTGCGCCTCCTCGGCAGCGTCGGTGAGCCCATCAACCCCGAAGCGTGGATGTGGTATCGCCGCGTGGTCGGCAAAGATCGCTGCCCCGTCGTCGACACCTGGTGGCAAACGGAAACCGGCTCCATTTTGCTGACGACGCTCCCCGGCGCGACCGCCGCCAAACCGGGGTCGACCGGGCTGCCCTTTTTCGGCGTCGTGCCCGACATCGTCGACGACAAGGGCAAGTCGGTGGGCCCCACCGAGGGGGGCGGATTTCTCATCCTGAAGCAGCCGTGGCCTTCCATGCTGCGCACGGTGTGGGGCGACGACGAGCGCTACCGCAAGCAATATTGGAGCGACATACCCGGCGCGTATTTCACGGGCGACGGCGGTCGCCGCGACGAGGACGGCTATTATTGGGTCGTGGGGCGCATCGACGACGTGCTCAACGTCGCCGGACATCGCATCGGCACGGCCGAGATCGAAAGCGCGCTCGTCGCGCACCCCGCAGTTGCAGAGGCCGCCGCGGTGGGCAAGCCCGACGATCTCAAAGGCCAAGCGCTGGTCGCCTTCGTCACACTGAAGCCGGGATTTACGGCAGACCTTGCCATGAAGGCGAAGCTCACCGCACAGATCGAGACCGAGATCGGCAAGTTCGCGCGGCCCGACGTGATTCGCTTCGCCGACGCGCTGCCCAAGACGCGCAGCGGCAAGATCATGCGGCGACTCTTGAAAGACGTGGCCGCCGGGACCGACGTCAAAGGAGACACTTCGACGCTCGAGGATTTGAGCGTGCTGGCCAAGTTGCGCGCCGACGAAGAATAGCCTTCTAAGGCTTGGCCATGACGGTGGGGATGTCACGGCCGACGGCGTGCAGCAGGCTGGCGCGCGCCGAACGCAGATTCGCGCGCGCGTTGATGGCGTCGAGGCTGGCGCGGAAGAGCTCGAGCTCGGCGTCGGTGAGCTCGACGCTGGTGGCGCGCCCACTTTGGAAAAGCTCCCGACGCACGCGGTACCCTTCCTCCGCCGAGGCCAGCCCGCGACGGGTCGTCTGCATGGCGACCTCGGCTTCGCGAATCGCGTTGTAGGCCTGGATGACCTCGAGCTTCACGCTGTCGCGCAACGCCTCTTTTTGCATTTCCGTTTGTGCGGCGCGCGCCTCGGCGTCGGCCGTGGCGCCGTGGGCGTTGAGCGTATCGTTGGGGGTCCACACGACCTGCACGCCGACGTCCCACGTAGCGCGAAACGTATTGTCCGGTAGGAAAATGCGCGGATTGGGATTGGCGTAGATGACATCGCCGAATACGTCGAGGCGAGGATAGTAACCAGCACGGGCCACTTTGGCCTGCTCGCGCAACGACCACGCGGTCTCGTCGAGAGCGCGCACTTCCAAGCGGTGGTCGAGCGCCTCGGCGCGCAGCACGGCGAGGTTGTCGAGCCCCGCCATGGGAGGCAGCTCGCTCCGCAGATCTTCGCCCACCTCGTAATGCCGCTCGCTCGCGTCGTGCATCGCCGTGCGAATCTGGTCTTCGTTGAGCTCGGACAGGTTCTGCGCCTGGGCGACGACGAGCTCCGCGCTCGCCACCTGTGATTCCACGCGCAGCACATCGGCTTTCGAAGTCGTCCCCACCTCGAACGCATGGCGCGCGTCCTCGAGATGCGCTTTCGATTGATCGAGCGCGCGCTGGGCCACGACGAGCTGCCCCTTGGCTCTCAGCCAGGCGTAGTAGGCGAGCTTGCCGTCGGTGGCTGCCTTGAGCCGCGCTGCCTGCTGATCGAGCTGGGCCGCGCGCTGGTTGCGCGAAGCGGACGCATAGCTCTGCGACAGGCGGAGTACGTAGTCGGAGACGGGAACGGTCAGCGTTCCTTGGAACAGAAACCGGTTGAGGGGGATGATGATCTGGAACGGGGTCGAGCTCATTCCTCCCGTCGTGCTGCCGATGTTGAATGCGGGCTGGGAGATGTCCGAAAGGCGCGTGTAGCTCCCCGTCAAGGTCAGCTTGGGGTAATACGCGTTTTTGGCCTGTTCCAGCCGCGCTTCGGCGGACGCAAGCGCTTGCCGCCGCGCAGCGGCGTCGAAGCTCGTCTCCTGCGCGCGCGTCGCCACTTGCTCCGACGTGAGCCCACTGCCGGAGCTCGGGGCCAGTCGGACATCGAGCGTATCGGGCGGCGCGGCCGCCCTGACGACGCGTGGCGAGCCGTGCACGGCAGCTGCGCAAAAGACACCCAAGATCGCCATCTTCTTCATGCGTCGGTCTCCATCGAGAGGTCTGCCGGGCAGCGTGACAGCTAGGTCCTCGCACTAGCCAAGGTCAAGGCGAGGCGGCGGAGCCAAGCTCGGGCGCGCGCCACGACAAACGCTCGGCAGGCTCCTTCATCACCCCTTGCAGGAAGATCTGCGAAATGTGGCGCTTGAGCTCGGCGATGGTCGCGGGCGAGCGCGGACCGATCAGCGTCGAGGCCACCGGGTAGGTCGTGAAATAGTACTGCAGCATGCCCATCAAAAGGACGGCCGCCGTGCGCGGCTCGACGTCGCGCAAGCGGTGCGCGCCGCGCGCGTCTTCCAGGATCGACGTCAACACATCGACGTTTTCCGCGATCTTGGGGCGAATGGCTGCCAGGAGCGGACTTTGTGCCTGCGCCAGCTGGTGACACATGATCTGCATGCCCTGACAGCAGCGGTCGAAGTGGTCGACCATGTAATCGATGAGCCGGTCGAGGCGCTCCTCGGCAGGCATCGGCGCGGCGTGCAGGGCGCGCAGCTCGTCGCCGACGGTGGTGATGCCGCGCACGATCACTTCGCGCAAGAGCCCCTCTTTGGAGCCGAAATAATGGCTGATGAGCGCGACATTGCATTGGGCACGAGCCGCGACGGCACGCGTGCCGGTGGCCGCGTAACCCTGCTCGCTGAACAGCGAAATGGCCGCTTCGAGGAGCTGCTCTCTCTTGCTCACGACAGCGCCTCTTTTCTCATCGAGGTTCCCCCGTTTAATCAAACGCTTGCGGGTGTCAAGCAAACGTTTGATGAGGCGGTTACTCGTCGAGCACCGCGCCGCGCAGAGGCGCTGGGGTCATCGCGCCGGCCGTGCTAGCCCTACACGCCACCGCCATGAGATTCGCGCCCACCGACGAACAACTCCTCATCCAAAAAGCCGCCCGTGACTTCGCCGAGCGCGAGATCGCGCCCAAAGCCATGGAGCTCGACAAGACCGGGCGTTGGCCGACGGAGATCGTCGAGCGCATGGCGGAGCTCGGCTTCCTCGGCATGATGGTGCCGGGCGAGTACGGCGGCGCCGGACTCGACGCCATCAGCTACGTGCTGGCGATGGAGGAAGTGAGCGCCGCCTGCGCGTCGTGCGGCGTCATCATGAGCGTCAACAACTCGCTCTTTTGCGATCCCGTACTCGCGTTCGGCAGCGACGAGCAAAAACGCGTGTACCTCGCGCCCTCCGCGGCCGGTAAAAAGCTGGGATGTTTCGGGCTCACCGAGCCGATGAGCGGATCGGACGCCCAAACGATGAAGACGGTCGCCGAAAAAAGCGGCGCGTCGTACGTGATGAACGGCTCCAAGAACTTCATCACCAACGGGCCCGAGGCCGACTTCATCATCGTCTTTGCAGTGACGAGTCGCGAACAGGGCAAAGCGAAGCACACGGCCTTCGTGTTCCCCCTCGACGCGCCGGGGGTGACACTGTCTCCGCACGACGAGAAAATGGGGATCCACGCCGCTCAGTCGTGCACCATCTTCTTCGAAAACGTGAAGCTCGGCGACGAGCACATTTTGGGGCCCGTCGGCAGCGGCTTCAAAGTCGCCATGGCCACGCTCGACGGCGGCCGTATCGGCATCGCTTCGCAGGCGCTCGGCATCGCGCGCGCCGCGCTCGACAAGTCAGTGGCGTATTCCAAAGAGCGGCAGGCCTTCGGCACGGCCATTTCCAACCTCCAGGCCATTCAGTTCATGCTGGCGGATATGGCGACGGAGCTCGATGCCGCGCGTCTCCTCACCTTGCGCGCCGCCGCCATGAAAGATCAGCACGTGCGCCATTCGCTAGAAAGCGCGGAGGCGAAGCTTTACGCGTCCGAGGCATGCACGCGCATTACGCACAAGGCCATCCAGATTCACGGCGGCTACGGGTACACGACCGAGTTCGGCATCGAGCGTCACTATAGAGATGCGCGGATAACGGAAATCTACGAGGGAACCAGCGAAATTCAGCGTCTCGTCATCGCTCAAAATGTGCTTAAACGCTGAGATGCCGACCAGCTGTCCCCGCGTCCGCGTTCGGGCTGCATCGCCGCTCCGACCTCTCATTTTCATCCTGCTCGCTGGCGCGTCCCTCGCTGCCTGCGGTGGGTCGGCACCCCCGCCCGCAGCTCCGAAAGCGCAAGCCGCTCCCAAAGAAGCGGCCGCCAAGCCGAAGCAACGATTGCAGATGGGGGGCCAGCTCGGATCGCTCGACGAGGGAAAGGTGAACCAGACGTTCGCGACGCTCGCACCGCGATTCGAACAATGCCTCTCGCAAGGGTCGTCGCGGGTCGAGTTCCTCGGCGGACACGTGAAGTTTTTCATCCGCATCGCGCTCGACGGCAACGCCAAATGGGTCTACTTCGCGGAAAGCACGCTCGGCGATCGCGATACCGAGCGGTGCATGCTCGACGCCGCCAAAAACGCGCGCTGGCCACTTCCCCAAGAGGGCGAAGGCCAGGCCCAAAGGGCGTTCGAATTCGACCCCTCGCCCGACGTACGCGAGGCCGTGCCCTGGGCCGCGGACCGGATTTCAAAGTCCCTTGGGAGCGTGCGCGCCAAGCTCGGACAATGCGCGCACCGCGCGCCCGGCAAGTACCACGCGACCGTGTACGTGCAGACCAACGGAACCGCCATGGCCGCCGGGGTGGCCCCGCCCGACGAACGCGGTGAAACCGGCGCGGTCGACTGCATGGTCGACGTGATCAAATCGATGCGCTTCCCCTCTCCCGGCAGTTGGCCGGCCAAAGTCACCTTCGACGTGGATTAGCATGGACTTCGAGCTTTCCGAGACCGAGCAACTCATTCAGCGCACCGCGCGTGACTACGCCGAGCGAAAGCTTTTGCCCGTCGCCGCCGCCATCGACGAAAACAGTCGCTTTCCGATGAGCGAAGTCCGCGGCTTGGCCGAGCTCGGTCTCTTGGGGGTCAATGTGCCCGCCGCGCTCGGCGGAGCCGAAGCGGGTCCCATCGCCTATGCGCTTTCCATGATGGAGATCGCGCGCGGTTGCGCGTCGACGGCGGTGACCATGGCGGTCACCAACATGGTGGCGGAGATCATCTGCCGTTTCGGCAACGCTGCGCAGCGCGCAGCCTACGTCCCCAAGCTGACGTCGGGCGAGTTCGCCGGCGGCTCGTTCGCGCTCTCCGAACCCGGCGCGGGAAGTGACCCGGGGGGAATGCAGACGACGGCAACGCCGACCGCCAATGGCTTCCTGCTGAACGGCGCGAAAGCGTGGGTGACGAGCGGCGCCCATGCCGGCGTCATCGTCGTCTGGGCTCGCACCGCGCCGCGCGACACGCACCCGGGAGCGAAAGGCGTCTCCTGCTTTCTGGTCGAACAAGGAACGCCCGGGCTCAAGGTGGGTCCCGCCGAACGCAAGATGGGACTGAAAGGCTCGAACACCGTCTCCCTCACGTTCGAAGATTGCAAGATTCCGGCGACCGCGCAGCTCGGACATCCGCAGCAAGGTTTCGCTATCGCGATGATGGCGCTCGACGGCGGACGCATTGGCATCAGCGCGCAGGCGACAGGAATTGCCACGGGGGCCCTCGAAGAGGCCGTGCGATACGCGCGCGATCGGCGTCAATTCGACCGCCCCATCGCCGATTTTCAAGCCATCCAATGGTTCATTGCCGACAGCCGCACCGAGCTCGACGCCGCCCGTCTACTTTGCCTGCGTGCAGCCCAGCTCAAGCTGGAAGGCAAGCCGTTCACGCGCGAAGCGTCGATGGCGAAACTCTTCGCCTCAGAAGCCGCGGGGCGGATCTGCGACCGCGCACTGCAGGTGCACGGCGGTTACGGCTACGTTCAAGACTTTGCCGCCGAGCGCCATGTTCGCGACGTGCGCGTCACCCGCATCTACGAAGGCACGAGTGAGATTCAACGCACCGTGATTGCGCGCAGCGTCCTGCGCGGCTGAGAGCGAAAAGCGATGGGGGTTCGACTCCCTACGACAATCCTCCTTAGGACCTAGGGCTTATTGGGGGACCGCCTCGAAGGACGCTACGACGAGGCACCGCGCGTGCATCGTCAGAGGACGAGCAGCGCGCGGGAATGGACATGGGGGGGGCGATGGAACGACGAGCTAGGTCTGTTTTGTTTGGCAACGGGGCCGCGGTCCCGAGCGATGCCTGATCCCACGCTCGAGCGACGGATCGCCTGGCCAGCGAGCCGGTATGCGCGTCTCTACGCGCGAGCTCCAGTAGCGTGCTTGGCCCTCGATCCGTCGGGCATCATTCGCGAGGCCAACGACGCCGCAGGAGCGTTGTTGCGAACCGGACAGGCCTTGAGCACCGTGGCCACGACGGCGGCCGTGGTCCAGCAGATTCCCGAGCTCGCGGTCGTACTCCTCGGCGATCTCTGCGTCATCGAGTTTCACGACGTCGCCAACGTCATCCGCCACGCCGCCGGGCACATCGATGCCCGGGCCGGCTCCATGCTCAGTGAGCTCGGCAGCGCGTTTTTCGAGTTACCTGGGATCAAGGCGAGAACGGCCAGCGTGCTCACGGGCGCGGGCCCCCAGCTGATGGAGCGCGTCGACCCGACCTCCACGACATGGTGCGGTCAGTGATCGCTACTGCGCGACTGGAAATACGACGTCGCCACCGCGGAAACCGTGTCTCAAGCCCTCGGGCAAGTGCGTGAGCGCGAATTCGACCTTCTCATCAGCGACATCGCCCTTCCCGATGGCAGCGGACTCGATCTGATGCGCGAGCTGCAGCGGCAGCAGAAGGGCATCAAAGGCATCGCGCTCAGCGGTTT
>DATHEQ010000274.1:0-20588 GCA_035318505.1 Polyangiaceae bacterium
GGCCTCGAGGAACTGCGGGTAGATGTTGCGCGCGAAACCTTCGCGTTCGCCGCGCCACACGCCGTTCTGCTCGAATCGCGGGCTCGACAGCGGCAAGCCGCCGCGTTGCTCGACCCCGCCGTAGGCCTCGATGGCGACGAAGAACGGCGTGGTGAGGCGGAGCTGTCCACCGTCGAAACCCCACCATCCGAGGGAATCGGTGACGTATTGGCGACCGAGGCGAAACCCGAGCCAACCGCGGAGCAAGTGACGCCCCTCGAGGTACCCGTACATGATGTCGACCGGTGCGGCGATCAAGCCGGGCACGAACCGGTTGGAGATCGTCGAGTAGGCGGCTTCTTCCGGGGAGACCCCCGTGTCGCTGTCGAGCCGCAAACGAAGCCGCACCGCGTATTCGGCTTCACCGGGGGGCGTGGCATCGCCCTCGAGGTGATGGACCTCGAGCGCGAGCGTTTGCAAGAAACGCCGCCGCCGGACGATCTGCGGTCCGAGCGGCGAACCCATCGAGTAGGCCTGGGCCGCCGAGGTGGTGTGCACCTCGGTATCGAAAGCCCAGGCCGGCTCAGTGGCGGCGGTGAATGCAAGTGCGCTAGCGAGTGCCAGCGCGCGAGCGACGCGCAGCACCCGCGTCCCTCCGAGCGGGGGCTCTGCCCTGGCGCCCACCGAAGCAAGTGCGCTTCGCGTCGCTCCGCGGGCCTCCGTGGACTGCGTCCAATTCTTGGACTTCGTCCACTCCGTCACGGAATGGGGCCCCACCTCCGCGGTGCCTCTGGCACCGGGGCCCCCATGTTTCAGGGGAAGATCTCGCGCTGGCTGTAGACGACTTCGAGCCGGCTGAGAGCGAGGGCGTAGGCGGCGATGCGGAGGTCGCATTTTCGCGAGCGAGAGAAGGCGGTCACCTCACGATAGGCCTTCTTCATCGCCTTCTCGAGCTTGTCGTCGACCTCTTCGAGGGTCCAGTGCTCGGAACGCTTGTTCTGGACCCATTCGTAATAGCTCACCGTGACGCCCCCGGAGTTGGCCAGGATGTCCGGGAGCACGTCGATTCCGCGCTCGAGCAGGATGCGCTCCCCCTCGGGGTTGCAGGGACCGTTGGCGCCTTCGCCGACGAGCTTGACGTTGAGCGCCGTCGCTTCCTCGCGCCCGATTTGGTTCTCGAGGGCGCAGGGGAGGAACATGTCCGCCTTGGTGGCGAAGAACTCTTCGCGCGAGATGGCGCGTCCGTTGGGGTAGCCGCCGATCGAGCCGTGCTCTTGCACGTAATCCTGCAGCTTGTGCGGGTTGAAGCCCTCGGGATTGTAGAGATACCCAGTGTGATCGCCGACCGCGACCAGCGACACGCCGAGCCGGGAGAGGATGACGCCGGCGAACGACCCCACGTTGCCGAACCCCTGGATCGTCATCGTCGAGCCTTCGAGGTCGAAGTTCTTGTCCTTCGCCCACTCGGTGATGCAGTGAACGAGGCCTTGTCCGGTGGCTTTGTCGCGCCCGAGTGTGCCGCCCGAGGCGACCGGCTTGCCGGTGACGACGCCTTTGACGCTCTGCTTGTTCACCATGCCTACCGTGTTCATGTAGGTGTCCATGGCCCACGCCATCGTCTGCGCGTTGGTCCCCATGTCGGGGGCGGGGATGTCGTAGTCGGGGCCGATGTTGCCGCCGAGGGCGTGGAAGAAACGGCGCGTGATGCGCTGCAGCTCCTGCTTGGAGACGGTGTGCGGGTTGAACTTGATGCCGCCTTTACCGCCGCCGTACGGAATCTGCAGCAGCGCACATTTCCACGTCATCATCGACGCGAGCGCCTTCAAGTCGTCGAGCGAGACCCCTTCGTGGTAGCGGATGCCGCCCTTGAAGGGTCCCAAGATGTTCGAATGCTGGATGCGATACCCCTTGAAGAGCCGAATGTCGCCGTTGTCCATGCGCACCGGAAAATGGACGATGATCTCGTTCTTCGGCTGACTGAGGATGAGCCGGATGTATTCGGAGAGCTGCACCACGGAGGCCGCGCGATCGAGGTAGTCCTGCACGACTTTGAAAAACTCGTACTTCGGGGCGGACGGGGTGAGGCTCGGCGGAGCGGAGTCTCTACTGGCCTTGTCGGGAATCCTGTCGGCGACCTGTAGGGACGGGGCACTTTTGGACTGAGTCATCGCAATCGAATCTCCTCTCGAGTCACGGCAGTTACGCCAAGCAGGGTCTGAGCACGCATGCCTCGTTCTCGACGCGTCGACGGCTCGGCGCCTTCGGTCCTGCCCATCGAGAGAGACACAGCGGGCCCGTTTCTGGCGTAGGATTGGACGGAGTCAAGTCTACTCGGGCGCAATCTGGAGTTCTACGGTCGGTGCGGGCCTTTTGGTGCCATCCTCGCGGCGCGAACCGAGCTTCGCGCTGCGGTGCAACGGAAATGTTTTCTCGTAGCGCGTCACGCGTTTGACGCTCCGTGTTATTGCCAGCGCGTATACAAGTACACAACGGCGCTCGTCACATAGAGCGCGTCGAGCCGATCGAGCATCCCGCCGTGTCCGGGAACGATCTCACCGGAATCTTTGACCCCGGTCGAGCGCTTGAGGAGCGATTCGCCGAGATCGCCGAGTTGACCGAGCGTGCCCGCCACCAAAGCAAGCACGAGTGCATCACCGAGCGGAATCGAGGGCAGGTACCAGAAGTGCGCCAAGAGCGCGCCGCAAAGGGCGGCGAGAACGGCGCCGATAAAACCTTCGACTGTCTTTTTGGGACTGACGGCTTCGTAGAGTTTGCGGCGACCGAGAAAGCGCCCGGAAAAATAGCCGCCGGTGTCGGCGAGCCACGCGAACATCAGCGTCATCAGCACATAACCCGGGCCGGTCGCGCCTTGCTCCTCGCGCAGCAGCGCGATGAACGTGAGGAGACTCACCCAGAGGGGCCCAAACGTGGTCGCCGCCATCCGCGCGGCCGCCGTGGGCACGTCGCCGAGCCGAACCAGCGCGAGCAGGATCGACGCGAGTGGAAGACCGGCAATGACCACCAAAAGCGCGCGGGGATCGGCACGCAAAAGCAAGAGGACGGCCGAAACCCCGAGGGTGAGGAGGACGCCCACCGCCCGCGCGAGCGCGTCTTCCGGGTGCGTCATGAGGAAGAACTCGCGCGCCGAGAGCGCGTTGGCGGTGAAGATGAAAAGCGAGAACCCCCACACGGGGCCGAAGTACATGAGAAGAAGGATGAGCGGCGCCACGAGCGCCGTCGTGAGCAGCCGCGTTGCCAGGTTGGAAGGGGCGTCGGTGCTCACGCGGGAAGGGGTCGGCCAGATCGCCGCTCTGCACGACGACGGGGGGAAACGCCTCTCGTGGGGCCTTGCAAGGTCGACATCTCCGCGGCAGTCCGTCCGGTAACACGCCGGCAGGGTTGGTCGCAATGGCCACCTCTTCGGGTGGTGCTCGGCGGGGCCGCTTGGCCGCCGGCGCGACCGGGGGCATGCTACCCCCCTGCCTTCGTGGGGCGCGCCCGCCGGAATGCGGAGCACCTCGTGGCGAGCAGGAAACGCCCATTATCGAATGACCATGACGAGCCCGGTAGGTCTGTCGGTGACATTGCGCCTTCGTATGGGCGCCCACGATGCGCACTACGCCGGCGAGCTCGTCGACGGGGCGCGGGTGCTCGCGTTGTTCGGCGATGCGGCAACCGAGCTTCTCATTCGCCTCGACGGTGACGAAGGGCTTTTTCGCGCCTACGACATGGTGGAATTTCTCGCGCCCGTCTACGCGGGTGACTACCTCGAGGTGCGCGGTGTGCTGACGGCGGTGGGGACCACCTCGCGGCGCATGGAGTTCGAAGCGCGCAAGGTCGTCGCCAACCTGCGGGACAAGGGCGCGCCCGCATCCGCGGCGGGGCTCGTCGAGCCGGCGGTGGTCGTCTGCCGGGCGCGCGGCACGTGCGTCGTGCCCAAACCCTTGCAGCGCATCACACCGTTCGCGGCCGCGGAGATCGCACCGGAGGCCATCCTCACGGCGGCCCTGGTCGGCGCCGAGGTGACGCGCGATCAAACGCCGCATTTGCCGATCACGGCGCAGGAGATTGCCGACGAAGCGGCGCGATGCCGTGAAGCAGGGGCGGCGGTCGTGCATCTGCACGTGCGCAATCCCGACGGCACGCCGAGTCAAGCGACTGCGCTATTTCAAGAAGCCATCGACCGCATTCGCGCCAAGACCGACGTCATCGTGCAGACGTCGACCGGCGGCGCGGTGGGAATGAGCGTCGACGAGCGCGCGGGCCCCCTCGGATGCCAGCCGGAAATGGCGACGCTCAATTGCGGCACGCTCAACTTCGGAGCGGACGTCTTCGTCAACACGCGGTCCCAGATCCGCGATCTCGCGCAGCGCATCCGGGCTTCGGGGAGCATGCCCGAGCTCGAGTGCTACGAGGTGGGTCACATCGACGAGGCGCTCACCCTGGCCGGCGAAGGTTTGCTCACGCCGCCGCTGCATTTTCAATTCGTGCTGGGGGTTCCAGGCGGAATCGGTGCGCGCGAGCCGATCATCCAGTTCATGGCCGCGCAGATCCCGCGCGGAGCGACGTGGGGCGTTGCGGCCGTCGGGCGCCATCAGAAGCCGATGACCGAAGCCGCGCTGCGCCTCGGGGGTCACGCGCGCGTCGGAATCGAAGACAACATCTATCTCGCGAAGGGGGTACTCGCCGAGGGCAGTGCGCCCCTCGTTCGCCAGGCAGCGGACTATGCGCGATCGATCGGGCGCACGCCCGTCGAACCCGGTCGCGCGCGGTCGCTCCTCGGTCTCGAGAAAGGGCCGTGATTCCGAATTTGGCCAGCTTGCATCTGTGGCGGAGGATTGGCCCCGTGCTCGCGCTCGCGGGTGCGCTCGCGGTCGGCAGTCGGTTCGTGCAGCCTCCGCCGCCGCCGCGCACGCTCGACGGGCTCGCCGCGCTGCTCGGGCAAGCGACGGCCGGCGCGGTCCAGCCAGCCGACGTCGCGTGGGAGCCGAGCCCCGGCGTGTTGGCCGAATTCTTCTGGGGCCGGCGCGTTCTGTTCCTGGCCAGTGTGGGGGGCGCTCCGCGCGATCTGTACCGCGCCCGCGTGCGCATCACACTGGAGGGGCGCCCGGTCACCATTTCCGGTCTGCACAACCTCACCGCGACGCCGCTCGGTGACGAGCAAAAGCTCGTCATCGACGATACGCGCGCCGCGTTCGCTACGGCGTCGTACGGCGCGATCGAAGCGATCACCGTGCTCGATCTCGGCGGAAAACCCCGCCCCCTCGGAAGCTCGGCGGTGGACGACGTCACCTCGTCGATCACCAATTGGCAGGAGACGGGCAACGGGCGCGGCATCGGCCGCATCGACGTCAATATCGACAAGCCGGGCGACGACCTGATGCTCGCCTTCGACCGCGGCCACCTGCTCATCGGCATGGGACCAGGAAAGCGCGTGGTGGTCGACCTCGCCACCGGCGCGCTGGCCAGTGAAGAAGGGCAGCTCGGCGCGCACGTCTACGTGCCTCCCGCATTGCGCAAGCGCCCCATCCTCTGGGCCGTGGACACGGTGCGCGCAGAAGTGGGACCGGAACCGGTGGCCATCGTGGAAGCCGCCGTATTCAACGTCCGCGACGTGGTGAGGCGTTCGATGTACGCGTGGTTCGGGCCGCACGGCGCGGCTCCCGCGCTGAGCGACGTGCCCGCGCCCCCTCCCGTTCCCAAGACGGTCGACGCCACCAACTCCCAAGCCGATCTCAGCGTGTGGCCCCCGCTGCCGATTGCGGCCAGCTGGAAAAACCCCGAGCCCGGCGAAGGTCGATGGTCGCCGGTGACTTACCCGTGGCTCAAGCGCTTTGCCGCGCGCGCGAGCGCGGTGGCCGCGGCGGCGACTGCGGGTGGCGATCCCCCGCCGTATTTTTACCTCACGACCGTGCGTCCCGACCCGGAGCGGCCGTACGCCAAGGTGCTCGTCGTGGCGATGGACATGCGCCAGCTCGAGCTCGACATGGAGGCGGGCGTCGACGATCCCAAGCCACTCACGGGGGTGCACGGCTCGGGAAAGATCCCCCGCGATCCCAAAACGCTGGGGCGCGTCGTCGCTGCGTTCAATGGCGCTTTCAAGACGACGCACGGCGAGTACGGGATGATGGTGCACCGGCGCGTTCTCTTGCCGGCCAAACCCGCCGCGGCGACGGTCGTCGTCACCGACGACCGTCGCGTTGGCCTCGGGACGTGGGGCGCGTCGCCCAAGGTTCCCGCTGACGTTCTTTCCTTTCGTCAGAACCTCGAACCCCTCGTGGAGGACGGCAAGGTATCTCCGAGCGGCCGCACGCAATGGGGTTGGCAGCTGCAAGGGACGGGCATGCTCACCGAACGGTCGGGCCTTTGCGTCTCGGAAGGCGGGCATCTCTATTACCTGTGGGGCGACGAAGCGAGCGCCGCCACGCTCGGCAAGGCGATGCTGCTCGCGCGGTGCACCTACGGCATCCACCTCGACATGAACCCGCACCACACTGGCTTCGTGTTTGCCAATGTTCGCTCCGTCGCGCCGCGCGACTACGAAGCGCGGTTGCTCTCGCCGCTCATGGAGATCTGGCCCGAGCGCTATCTCGAGTATTCACCCAAGGACTTTTTCTATTTGATGCTGCGCGATCCCGCGCCCTCAGGTGACGTGGGATGGATCGAGGACGTGGGAACTCAGCCGGCTCCTCCCTGGCTACCTGCGGTGTGGCGGACCTTGGTGCAAGTCAGCCCTTCCACTCCCGAGGCGGGTTCCGTGCAGGTCGAGCTCTTGGGGTTCGACGCGGGGCGCGTCACTTGGCGCTTGCGCAGCGCGCGGCGGGAGTGGCCCAAGCGCGACTTCGTGAGCGCCGAGCTCGATCGCGAGGATTCACATCGCGTCATGGCGGCCGTCGGTCTCGGCAACCCGCAGGACCCGCGCGAGACCCAAAACACGCGGCTATCGTTTCCGCGGTTTCCGACCGGCGCGCTCGTCGCCGACCAGGGTCACGGCCTGGCGCTTCTGAGCGAGCAAGAGATCGGATCGGGCGACGGCAGCGAGGCCATCGTGGTCCCCTTCATCGTCGAAGGCGGCAAGATCGTGCCTGCCGCTCGAGAACAGCACGCCATGCGCCGCCGCGCTGCGACCTGTCTTGCCCCCTCGGGGCATGCCGTCGTCGCGGTGGCAACGAGCGATAGCGACGAGGCTACCGCGCTCGCGCTCTTGCGCGTGGGGTGCACCCGCGTGGCGGCGCTCGATCGCGGTTCGCACCGTTCGACCTTTTTGCATCGCGCTGGAGCTGGCTCGGCGCCCCTAGCGCGTTACGACGAGTCTGTTCTCTACGCGGTCAGCCATCCGATGGCGCCGCGCACGTACCGCTGGAGCACGCCGGCGACGCAGTGAGTGACCGCTGCGGGCTCACCGATTGACGAACACTCCGCGTTCGCTGGTCGCGTCGCGATCTCCGCCGCGCCCTGCGTTACGACCGCGCGGCACGTCGGCCCGCGGTGTGTCGCTCGGGCTGGCGATGGGGCGAGGCGCAACGTCGACGCTGGCGATGGCGTCTTGCTCGTCTTCGTCGGCGTCTTTGCCGTCGCTAGGACGGTAGCGCGGCGCTTGACCGGGCGCGGCGTAGTCGACCCAGTAGGCATTGCCGTCGCGCACGTCGAGATGGATGAAAAGCGAGTTCGGGTAATAGCCGACCCCGACGTTGCGCAGCGTGCGGCAGTAGTCGCGCACGGTCTCGTTGGCGATGCCCTTGATCGAGAAATCGATGGCGCGCCCCTCGTTGTGATTGGAATGACGAGCGTATTGGCGCGGCGAGTACGGGCGAAACCCGCTCACCACGTTGACGTCGTGACCACCGAAGTGATCGCTCACCGCTGCCACCAGGCTAACGAGCCGTCCGTCGATGGGGTGATCGGCACCGCTCTTGGAGCGGAGAAAGCGCGCGACCTGGGGAAGCGTCGTGGGGACGAGGCGCTGTTTGCGGTCGAGGACGCGCACCTCGAGCGTCTCCGATCCGCGCACCAGCTTGACGACGCCGGGCTGCGCCCTCGTCCACGCGGGCGCAATTTTGGACGCCGCCGGCCCTTTGGCCGCGCTCGATCCAGCCGGTTTCTTGGCATCCCCTTCCGGCTTCTTGGGCAGTTCCGCCGTTTTTTTGGAGGCGGGTCGTAAGGCCTCCGCCTTCCTCAATGGGTCGCTTTCGGCCGGCGTTTTGGCGGTTCTATCGGGATTTACCGGATCAGCACGCCCGATCCCATGTGGGACAGTGAGGGCCCCCAAGAAGGCCAGCAGCGAAACGGTGCGGTGCATGGAGGCCCTCTCCCGACATCCACCCGAGTACGACAGGCACGGCGCTTATGTAAAGCGGTTTTTTGACTCGCTCGGATGGTGAGTGCGACACTTTGAAACCAAATGGCGGAAGGGAGCAACCTCGTCGGAGTCGACATCGGATCGAGCTCGATCAAAGTTTGCCAGTTGCGCGAGAGCCGCAAAGGTCTCGAGCTTGTGCGGCTCGGGTTCGAGCAGCTTCCGGCGCAGACGATCGTCGATGGTCACGTCATGAACAGCGGCGCGGTGGTGGAGACACTCTCGCGCATCTTCCAGGACCGGAAGATCAAGCAGCGCGACGTGGCGATGAGCGTTTCGGGGCAGTCGGTGATCATCCGCAAGATCACGGTCCCCATGATGACGCCCGCCGAGCTCGCCGAGCAGATTCAGTGGGAAGCCGAGCAACACATCCCCTTCGACATCAAAGACGTGCAGATCGACTACGAAGTTCTGCGCCGCCGTCCCGAGGCAGGGCAGATGGACCTTTTGCTGGTCGCCGCCAAAAAGGACGAGATCTCGGATTACGCGCAGCTGGCTCGCGACGCCAAGCTAAGGCCGCAGGTCGTCGACATCGACGCTTTTACCATTCAAAACATCTTCGAATTCTCGCGCGGCCTGCCACCCGAGCAGACGGTAGCGCTTATCAACGTCGGCGCCAGCCTCTCGACGCTCAACATCGTCGCGCGCGGCGTATCGACGTTCACGCGCGATATTGCCAACGGCGGCAATCTCATCAGCGACGAAATCCGCAAACGGCTCGGCATCAGCTTCGAACAAGCGGAAGACTTCAAATGCGGGCGTGCCGAGGCGGGCGCGCCACCCTTCCAAGTGGCGCAAGTCATGGAGAGCGTCATCGACTCCATCGCCGGCGAGATCCAGCGCTCGCTCGATTTTTTCATGGCCACGAGCGGCGAGGCGGAGATCGCACGAATCTATTTGATGGGCGGGACCGCCCGCATTGCGCTCTTGCCCCAGGCCATCGAGCGCCGCGCGCGCGTGCAGGTGGAGGTTTTCTCGCCCCTCGAGAAAATTGCGGCGGATACGACCTCTATCGATCCAGCCATGCTCTCGGTCGTGAGCGCGCAGCTCGCCGTCGCGCTCGGCCTCTCCATGCGTAAAGAGCGGGAGAAGCGCTCGTGATCCGCGTCAACCTTCTACCGCAGAAGCGCGAGGTCAAGCGCACCGCCGAGGGCAACCAAGGATGGCTCCTGGTCGTCCTCGGGGCGGTGGTGGTCGAGCTCATCGGGCTCGTCCTCTTTCATCAGGTGAAGCGCGAGGAGCTCGCGCGCCAGATGCGCACCAACGCCGAGTTCTCCCGACAGATCGAGCAGGTCAAAAAGACGGTGGCCAATCACGCCGAGATCAAAGCCCAGCTCGAGGTGCTCCGCGCGCGCGAAGACGCCATCTCCAAGTTGCAGCAGGCGCGCACCGGCCCGACCGCTGTGCTGCTCGAGCTGGCCCGGGTCATGACGGAAGGGCGCGGTCCGAGCGTGGATCCCGATCTTCTCGCGCAGCTCCGGCGCGATAACCCAACCTCCGTTTACAACCCCTCTTGGGATCCGAAGCGCATGTGGCTCACGAGCCTCGCTGAGGCGGATCGCGTCGTCAAAATCGAAGGATTGGCTCGCGACGGCGACGATGTTTCCGAGCTGGCGCGGCGGCTCGGCCTCTCCGTTTACTTCGCGGACGTCAAGTTGCTGCCCGCTGCCAAAACGACCGACGTCGATACCAAGCTCGACGTGATCCATTTCCAGCTCCAGGCCAAGGCGAGGTACTGACGTGGCGCAGAACGCGATCATGGCCCGCTATCCTCGTCTCGCCAAAGTCGGCGTGGGCGTGCTGTTCACGGTGCTGGTAGCCGTGGCGTATTTCGTTTTGTTCTACGACGAGATCTCGGAAGCCATCGCCAAACAAACCCGCGAAGAGCAAACGTTCCGCAGCGAGCTCTCTCGCGTGAAGCAGGCGGAGTTCGAATACCACAAGGATCTGGCCGAGCTGACGGAGCGGCAGCAGCGCCAGCGCGATCTCAATAAAATCCTTCCCGAGACGACCGAGTACCCCGCGTTCCTCTCCGCGCTGCAAGGAGTGGCCAACATCTCCGGCGTCGCGCTCCAAGCCTGGACGCCGCAAGACGAAGTGCTGCAGAAGTTTTTCGCGCGCGTGCCCATGCACCTCACCTTGCAGGGCAAATTTCACCAAGTGGCGAAGTTCTTTTACGGCGTCGGGCAGCTCGATCGCATCATCAACGTCGAGAACATCTCCGTCGCCCAACCGAAGGCCCAGACGGAAGAGCTTCTTTTGAAAGTCGATTGCCTCGCCACCGCGTTTCATACGATTGCCGCACCCAAGACGGGTGCGGTCATAGCGCCCGTGACCGGGGCCAAGCAATGACGTGCCAAGCAAGCATCGGCCGCGCGCGGCGCACGTCGCTCTGTTTGGCGAGTCTCCTCCTGGCGGTCGGTCTCTTCTCGGCGTGCTCGAGCGGGCCGCCCGCGACAGCGCTGGCCACCGATGCCGGCGCCGCACCTCCCATCCCGCTGCGCGGACCGGCTGCGCCGGCGGCCATGCCGAGTGCCTTGGCAGCCCTTCCAAAAGTCGACTTTCGCGAAGACGACTTTGCCGAAACCGAGCACAGCCGCGACCCGTTCCGCTCTTTCGCCAAACTGTTTTCGGAACAAGGCAAAAGTCGGGTGAGATCACAGCGCCAGGTGCTCCTCGATCGCTACGCCGTCGACGATCTCAAGCTCATCGGGCTCGTCACCAACACCGACACGCCGCGCGCGATGCTCGTCGATCCCACGGGAAGAGGGTGGGTGGTCACCAAGGGTCAGTTCATCTGTCGGCCCGAGGTCGTGCACGCGTCGGGCCCGGGCGGCGTCGACTACGAGCTCAACTGGAAGATCGACCGCATTCGCGAAGGGGACCTCGTCCTCGTGCGCGAGGATCCCGCCCACATGGACGTCGCCGCGGCGACGCGCGTCATCTCTCTTCGCGCGGCCGATACCGAGAACTTGCCTCAATAAGACCTTCTCGAAATGCGAGGAAGTCCGTGAGGCGGGGAGGCGGGTTTCGCGCTGGCAGCTTGCCGGGCGGTGCGGCGCTTCCTGAGGAGGCATCGGGGGTTTGCCCTTCGCGCGTTCGGCGACGCTTTTCTTCGCCACGAATTTGTTCGTGCGCTTGTCGGACAGTTACGCTTGCCCCTTGAACGGCATGGTGCGGATGAAAGCGCAATTGACTAGATGGCTATCGAGCGTCGTGCTCGGGCTCTTCGCGACAGCGCTGGGGGCGGCGCCTGCACAAGCGGCAGGACTCAATCACGTGGCCGGTGTCAAGGCCGCTCCCCGCCCCTCGGCGGGAGGCGCAGCCGGCACCGACGTCACCATCGTCACGTCGGAAGCTCCTCGCTACGCGGCGCAGCTGTTCGATGGCGGCAAGCGCCTGGTGATCGACGTCGCGTCCGCTGATCTGGCGATCGCGGAAGCGGAAGCGGCGATTCGCACGCGCACGGGCGTCGTGGCCAGTGTCGAAACCGAAGCGCTGCGCGACGCCAAAGCGCCCGGCGTGAGGGTCACGATCCATTTGACCGAGCCTGCGACCTATCGCATTCGCCCTCAGGCGAACGAGCTTTTGGTCACGCTCATTCCCGACACGGATCACGCGGCCGCGCCGTCGAGCGCCGTAGCGACCGCGCCCGGCGCGCCGAGCGTTCGTGATGTTCGCTTCGTGCACAGCAAGCTGGCCGACACCGTGACCGTCGAGCTCTCGAGCGCCAGCGCGTTCACCGCTTCCCACGCCGCACCCGGCAAGTCGCGCCTCGAAATCAAAGGCGCCGCGCTCCCCAAGGAGCTCGAGCGCACGCTCGATCTTTCGGCGGTGAGCAGCCGCGTGCGCGCCGTCTCGGCTTTCAAGAACGGCGACAAGGTGATCCTCGAGGCCGAGGGCGCTCGTGACGTCGTGGCGCGAGCCGTCGCAGAAGGCAACTCGCTCGTCTGGACCTTCTCGCGACCGAGCGACGCGCCCTTCACCGAAACCGGTATCGGCCCCGATGGCGGCGCCGCGCGCAAAACGCGCACCGTAGGGCGCGAGCCCGGCATGGCCGGCATTCCGACCGTCGAAACCTCGTGGAACGGCGGCGGCGAAGCCGTGGTGCGGCCCCACACCGGAGATGCACTCACCGAGACGCGCAGCGGCCCCGGCGAAGCGGGTGCCTTCATGCCGGCGATGACCGCTCAAGCCGGCAAGTACAGCGGGCGGCGCATCGATCTCGATCTCAAGGACGCCGACATTCACAACGTGCTGCGCCTGCTCGCCGACGTGGGGCGCGTCAACGTGGTCACGTCCGACAATGTGACCGGTAGTGTCACGATCCGCATGCGCAACGTCCCTTGGGACCAAGCGCTCGACGTCGTTCTGCAGTCGAAAAATCTCGGCATGGTGCGTCAGGGCAATCTCTTGCGCGTCGCACCGCTCGCCGATCTCGAAAAAGAACGGGAGATGGCGATCGCCCGCCGCAAGCAGGAGCTCGAGCTGGCGCCGGTGGAGACGCGCCTCGTCCCCGTCTCCTACGCGACCGCCAACGAGATTCAGGTCCGTGCGCGTGAGATGCTCTCCCCGCGCGGCTCCATCGCCGTCGACGATCGCACCAACGTGCTCATCGTGCGCGACGTTGCCGCCACGCTGAACCAAATCGAGGAGCTCGTACGATCCCTCGATACGCAGACGCCGCAAGTCCTGGTCGAGGCCCGCATCGTCGAGGCCACCAGCCGCTATTTGCGCGACGTCGGCATCCAATGGGGCGGCGATGCGACGTTTTCGCCCGCCACCGGCAACCCGACCGGGCTCGCCTTTCCTTCGGCCGTCGGCATCGCGGGCGGCGCGACCGACACCCAGACGCCCACCTGGGGTATGTCACCCTTCGACCGCACGGTCGCCAATCCGAACTTCGCCGTCAATCTGCCCGCCGCGACAGGCACCGGTGTGGGCGGCGCTCTCGGCCTTACGCTCGGCTCGATCAACAACGCCATCAACCTCGGCGTACGCCTCTCCGCCGCCGAGTCGTCCGGGATGCTGCGCATCATCTCGAGCCCGCGCATCCTCACGATGGACAACAAGGACGCGCGCATCAGCCAAGGCACGCTCATCCCCTTCGCGCAGGTGAGCGCGCAAGGCGTTCAGACCACGTTCCAGGAAGCCAAGCTGCAGCTCCTCGTCCGACCTCACGTCACGGCGGAGGGAAGCGTCGCCATGCACGTCAAGGTCAACCGCGACGAGCCCGACTTCAACCAGACATCGGCGCGCGGCGACCCGACCATTTTGAAACGTGAAGCGGAGACCGATCTCCTCATCATGGACGGGCACACCGCGGTCATCGGCGGCATCTACACGCGCAACACCGGTCGTAACCTCGATCAAGTGCCGTTCTTCGGCGACATCCCGCTGATTGGGCTCCTCTTTCAACGGCGCCGCGCTTCTGATTCCAGGGGCGAGCTCGTCATTTTTCTCACCCCGCGGATCGTCAATCGCGCCGAGGCTCTCGGCCGATGATTTTTCCGCAGAACGGAGAGCGCCGAACATGGTCCACGCCCGAATTTTCGCCGCCGTTCTCAGCCTGAGCACCTCGGCAGCCGTGCTGCTCGCGGGGCCGACGTTGACGGACGAAGGCCAAGCAAGAGCGGCAGCGCGTCCCAGCGCCAAGCCCACGGCTGCGCGAACGACGCGCGCCCGGCGATCGAACGATCCGCCAAGCGCCGCGCGTCGCACGAACGACGCCACCCACGACGGTTCGTCCACCGCGATCAAAGACGTACCGACTCGGGAGGGTGATGCTCAATCGGAGAGAACGTCCGCGCCGAGGACGGGCGAAAAGGTCGCGGCGAAGAACGCTCCAGAGAGTGCCTCGAATACGAAATCCGCGACTGCGGACACACGCGCCTCGTCAGCGCCCGAGGTGATGAAGCCGGCGCCCGACGGCACGTCTGGGCGGAGCATCGACGCTCGTCCGAGCGCGGCAAAAACTCCCACGGACAAACTCTCGAACACGAAAGCGACGACCGACAAGCTCGGCAATGAAACAGCTTCGGTCGAGGTGCCGGACGCGCGCTCTTCGCTCGAAACGGTCTCACCGACGGGACGACGCGAGCTCGTGCTGGCTGCCGGTGCGGCGCCCACACCCCGATCGGTCGTCGTAGCGCTCGAAGGTCCGGTGTTCGATGGCGGCGACGTTCCACGCGCAGCAGCCGCTCTCGAGCGCATGAAAGGCGCGTTCACACGATGCGCGTCGGTCGAAAACGCGCTGACGAAAGCCGAAGCGTCGATCGATTTGCGCTTCTTGGTTCGTGCGCCCGGAAGAGCCGAAGGCGTGGACGTCGACAAGGCCCGTGGTGTGTCGGCCGATGTCGTTCGATGTATGACTGCCGTGCTCGCGCGAAGCTATGTCGGCGCTCCATCGGATGACCCCGTCGGGGTGGCGGTCACGGTGCGCGTGAAGCGGCCGGAGCCCACAAACAACTAGAGCGAGCCCCCGCCAACAACGGAAGCGGCCGGAGGCCGCAAACAACTAGAGCGAGCGCCCCCCCCCGCCAACAACGGAGGCGGCCGGAGGCCGCAAACAACCAGAGAGAAAAAAAAACACTAGCCGCCGCTCCTTGACGACGTTATTCGAAAAAAGCTAGTTTGTAGAGTTACTTCGCTTCTAGAAGCGTATTTACTTCGATCATCTTGGGCAACTTGAACCCCGGGAGCGAGCGCTCAGAAAAAACCTGCAACCAAGGGGGCGACATCCGCATCGCGGCGCGGCGCGGATTGAAAGAGGCTAGCCTTGCTGCACGAGGAGATGGGCCAAGCCAAAGGCGTGGGATAAGGGGCGCCCGCACGTGACCGAATCAGAAGAGAAGACGAGGGTTACGGCGGTCGTTCAGCCCCCGCGCGGTAGCTCGCTGGCAGGGAAAAAGAACGATTGCCTCGTCGTGATCTACACGAAGGAGCCGACGCTTCTCGGCAAGCGCTTCGTGCTGGAGCACAGCCCGATGCGCATCGGCCGCGGCGCCGACAACCATATCATTCTCGACGGCGACTCCGTTTCGCGTCGGCATGCGCACCTCGAGCAGCACGGTGAGGGATGGGTCGTCGTCGACGACGGGTCCACCAACGGCACCTACGTCAACGACGAACAAATCGATCGCCAAGCGACCCTCGCCAACGGCGACCGGGTCAAGCTCGGGCCGACGATTTTCAAGTTTCTCACCGGCACCGACGTCGAGAGCCAGTACCACGAAGAGATTTACCGGATGACCATCATCGATGGGCTCACGCAGGTGCACAACAAGCGGCACCTCTACGAGTCCCTCGAGCGTGAGATCCTCCGCGCCCGCCGCCACGCGCGCGAGCTCAGCTTTCTCATGTTCGATCTCGACCATTTCAAAAAGATCAACGACGTTCACGGCCACCTGGCCGGCGACTTCGTGCTGAAGGAATTGGCGAGAGTCGTGATGAGCCGTATCCGGCGCGACGAGATCTTCGCGCGCTATGGCGGTGAAGAGTTCGCCATCGTCCTGCCCGAGACCGATCTCGCGGGCGCCGCGGCGCTCGCCGAGAGCATCCGCGAGAAGATTCAGGAGCACAGCTTCGTCTTCCAGAACGATCAGATCTGGGTGACCATCAGCGTCGGCGTCGCCGCGCTCGAAGAAGTGGACAAGAGCTCGACGGACTTGGTGAAGCGCGCCGATGAGCGCCTCTTCGAAGCGAAGAGGGCGGGGCGCAATCGCGTTTTTTGACGTGGCATCTGTCCGAGCGCTGCCCGGACACTCGTCGGAAATCGCGTGCCTCCGAGGCGCGGCTATCGCGATTCTGCAGTACTGACGACAAAAATCGCCAGTGGCACGAACTCTGCTCATGGGTCGCCTCGAGTCGGCCGCGCGACCTCCGTCGTGCCACGACTCCCGGCGCTCGACCACGATGACATTCGCACGAAGCAGATGGCATAACTCGCCGTACCGCGCGCACGCAGTCTGCGTGGCCCATCCCAGATGCTCACCGCGCTCGGGCTGCTTGTGTCGACCGGGTGTGGTGGCGCACCGGACGGCTCCGTGAGCGACCTGGAAGGGTCTTCGCGTGCGGCAGACGTCATGGGTGCCGAGGGTGAGCTCTCCGAACGCAAGGCGCGCCTCGACGGTTTTTGGCGTAGCGACGGCTACGGATTCTCGATGGAGATTCGTGGCGACGCGATGCAGCTCTGGCAGGTGACCGAGGCGAGTTGCGCGCTCTCTTACACAGGGCGGCGCTACGAGCTGCCCCCCAACGAAGACGGCGTTGGCTTCCTGCTCGACATGGGCGTCGAGCTGACCATCCGAGCCGGCGGATCTCCCAACCAGCGCAAAATGAGAACGGAAGGTGCCATTACCGATTGGGGGCTAGAACGCGTCGCATCGCTCCCGTCGAGCTGCAACGCGGTGATACCGGCAGACCCGTTCAGCGTGTTCGATTCGCTGTGGGCGACTTATTCGGAGAACTACCCCTTCAACGCCGACAAGGGCGTCGATTGGGACAAGGCTCGAGCCGAATATCGTCCCCAGGTGCACGCGGACACGTCCCCCGCACAGCTGTTCGATATCCTGAGCAGCATGATCCGCCCCTTGCACGACATGCACACGCACCTTGTCGCGACGGACATCGGTCTCGGTTACGACGGTTGGCGCCCCGACACCGAGCCTTACACCTCGGCTTTGCTCGATCGATTCAACCAAATCGTCGAGGAGCGTGACGTGGGCGGTCCGCTCCGAACTTGGGCGGGCGGCAGCGTTGCGTTCGCCGATCTGCCCGGCCACTTGGGCTATCTCCGAATTTCCGCCTTCGATTTCGACACGCAGGACGCACGAGGCGACGCCATCGAGCTGGATCGCGCGCTCGACGAGATTTTCACGACCGAGCGCGTCGCCAGCCAGCGCGGGATCATCATCGACGTGCGCGTGAGCGTCGGCGGACACAGCCCGCTCGGCGTGCAAGTCGCGTCGCGGCTCACGCGGCAGCCGTATGTCGCGTATGGGGTCGAGGCTCGCCGGCCCGAGCCGGGGCAGTACACCGATCGCGAGCCCGCTTTTGTCGTGCCGCATCGCGGACCCGTCTATGCAGGCCCGGTGGTCCTTCTCACGAGCCGTTACACGGTGAGTGCCCATGAGACCTTTACCCAAGCGCTGCTCGGCCGAAGCCCCGAGGTGATTCGCGTGGGCGAGAACACGCAGGGGGCGATCTCCGATCACATGTACCGGAGTCTTCCCAACGGGTGGATCTTCTCGTTGCCGACTCAGCGATTCTTTACCCGGGGCGCAGCCTACGACGGGCCCGGCGTACCGCCGACCGTGCGCGTTCCGGTGCTCACGCCGGAAGAGCTGGACCGCGGAGAGGATGCGGCGTTCGATCGGGCCGTCACTCTGCTGACGACGCATCGCCCGCACTGACGAGCGTGTCGTGCCCTGTGGACGAGGGTGCCGCCAGGACCGGACGGTTGCGTAGAACGATGCTACGAGAGCCACCCATGCCGCCCAGCGACTCCCCTCGGCCTCAGGGCGCAGAACCAGGGCAAAGCGCGCCGCTCATCCGCTGCCGTCCGCCGGGGCCGATGTCGCTCGCTTTTTCGGCACGTCTCGAAGCGGCGGAATCACCGGCGTTCGGCGCGCGGCGTAAATCGCGCGCCGAGGTGGCGGGCGCAGCGATGGCCCCTATCGTCTATGCAGGCGGGGAAGGCTCGAACGTGATCGACGTCGATGGCAATCGCTACGTCGACCTCGCGGCCGGGTTCGGCGCGCTGCTTCTCGGACATGCGCCGGCCAAAGTAGCGCGGGCGCTCGCGGTGCAAGCCGATCGGCTTTGGATGGCACTCGGAGATATGTACCCGTCGGACGTCAAAGTGATGCTCGTCGAGAAGGTGGCCGCGCTCTATCCCGAGAAGGGCGCGCGTGCGCTGCTCGGCCAATCGGGGAGCGACGCCATCGCCGCGGCGCTGAAGACCGCCAAGCTTGCGACGCGCAAACCGGGCGTCATCGCCTTCGAAGGGGCGTACCACGGGCTCGGTTACGGGCCGCTCGCGGCGTGTGGTTTGAAAGCGAGCTGGCGCGAGGCGTTTGCCGATCAGTTGAACCCGCACGTCTCCTTCCTCCCGTACCCGCGCGCGCCGCGCGATCTCGACCAGGTGCTGTCGCGCGCCGCAAAAGCACTCGACGAGGGGAATGTCGGCGCGGTCCTGGTCGAGCCGATCTTGGGACGCGGCGGCTGCGTCGTGCCCCCGCCCGCGTTCCTGGGCGAGCTCGCGGCGCTCACGAAAAAGGCCGAGGCGCTGCTCGTCGCGGACGAGATTTGGACGGGCCTCGGCCGCGGCGGTGATTGGCTGGCGTCGGCGGCGATGGGTGTTTTGCCGGACTTGGTCTGTTTTGGCAAAGGGCTCGGAGGTGGGCTGCCCATTTCTGCCTGCGTCGGATCCGACGCCATCATGCAATCGTGGCGTCGCGAGGCGGGGGAAGAGGTCGTCCATACCGCGACGTTTCACGGCGCGCCGCTCGCGTGCGCGACCGCCATCGCCACGCTCGACGTGGTGGTCGAGGACGGCCTCGCAGCGCGGTCGCGCGCCGTCGGCGATGGAGCGCGGCAGGCACTGAAGAGCGCGCTGGGGGCGGTGCCCGGCGTGGGCGAGGTGAGGGGGCTCGGGCTCATGATCGGCATTGAGCTCGGCGCACCCAGCGTTGCGCTCACGGTGCAGCGCGCGCTGCTCGAAGCCGGCTACATCGTGACCCTCGGCGGTTTGGCGGGGGAGGTTTTGATCATCACGCCCGCGCTGACCATCTCCGCGAGCTTGCTCGACGACTTCATCGCCGTCCTGCGCGGTCTTCTCGAGGGGGCGCCAAGTGCAAGGCGACCGTCGTGAACGGCGAACGCGAGGCGCGCGCCGCCCTGCACCGGCGCGTGCGAGACTTCATCGACGCGAGTGAGAAGGGCGACATCACCGCGGAGAGCTTCGACGAGCTCGGGCTCGACATCGCGCGCCACCAGGCGGAGCACGTGCCGGCCTACCGCCGGCTCACGTCGCACCGCAGGTGCCATCCGCGCGACGCCACTTCGGTTCGCGAAGTGCCGGCGGTGCCGACCGACGCCTTTCGCCTGACGCGGATCGCGGCGCACACGCCTTCGGAGGATGCGGCCATCTTTCGCACGAGCGGCACCACGAGCGGCGCGCGCGGGGAGCATCCGCTATCGACGACCGCCACCTACGAAAAGGCCGCGCTCGCGTGGGGCCGCTGGGCACTTTTCTTCGACGCGCCCCCCGCGGGAACGCAACCGTCATTCGCCTCGGTGCGCACGGCCATCGCTCTCACTCCTCGGCGCACGCTCCCGCTCGGGGACTCGTCGCTCCACTTCATGGTCCAACTTTTCGCGGCGGACTTCGCGCGCGAAGCGTGTTTCCTGCAGCTTTCGCCCGATACGCTGGCCGATCCCGGCGAGCTTCGCGCGCGAAGCGCGGCCGCGCGCCACGCGGGGAACGCAGTCGTCGTCATGGGTGCATCCTTTGCGTTCGTGCACGTTCTCGACGCGCTCGGCGATGAGCCGCTCGCGCTTCCGGAAGGGAGTCGCATCATGCACACCGGGGGATTCAAAGGGCGCTCGCGCGAGGTGGCGCCGAGCGAGCTACTCGCGCGGATGGCGGCGACCTTCGGCGTCCCGCAAAGCGCCGTGGTGGGGGAATACGGCATGACCGAGCTTTCGAGCCAACTTTACGAAGGGACGTGGCGCGCCGCGCGAGGTCTCCCGACGCCGAGCGCGCGGCACGGCGTGTTCGTCGCTCCGCCGTGGATGCGTGTCGTTGCCGTCGACGACGATACGCTCGATCCTCTTCCGGCGGGTGAGGCGGGGATCCTCCGGTTCGAGGATTTGGGCAATGTCGATAGCGCGCTCGCGGTTCAAACGGCCGATCGCGGTCGCTGCGCCGGTTCGACGGTCGAGCTGCTGGGGCGGCTCCCCGGTGCGCCCGCGCGCGGGTGCGCGCTGGCGGTCGAAGAGCTCATGGGTTCACCATGAACGACACCGCGCTTTCCCGCGAGCATCGCGAGCGACGGGTCCTCGCGGTGATCGAGGCAGCGCGGCGCCTCGCTGACGCGCGTGACCCCTTGGGCCGCGACGCGCGACGCGCGCTCCCCGCCGCGACTGGCCTTTCCGAGGCGTCCATCGAGTTATCGCTTTCTCGCCACCTCGAAACCTCGGTGACCCCGGCGGATCTCGCGAAGCTCGTCACGCGGGCAGGCTCGGCGCC
>DATHEQ010000275.1:0-27421 GCA_035318505.1 Polyangiaceae bacterium
CGGCGCGGCGGGATCGGGCGCATCGGGTGGAACGGGCGGCGCGGCGGGCACCGGCGCAACGGGAGGCGCGACGGGAGGAACTGGCGGCGCGACGGGAGGAACCGGCGGAACGGGAGCCACGGGCGGCACCATGGATGCCGCGCCCGAAGCACCGCCGCCGCCTGGCGCCGTCTTTGCGGTCGGCTCTTTCGTCAAGAACGGCGGCACCGGATCGCAAGCCGTTCCGCACACCCTCGGCCAAGTCCCGAAAGCCCTCATCCTGTGGACCGTCGGGAAGACGAACGAGACGCTGAGCAGCGGTTTCTACTACGGCGTCGGCATCTCCGATTCGTCGACGAGCATTGCGATGGCGATGTCGACCCGCGACGGCGTCTCGCCTTCGTCGAGCAGTCGGCGCGTCGCCTCGAAAGCCATCTCGCTGGTGCAAGGCGGCGAAACGACGGTCGCCGAAGCCGATCTCCCGTCGTGGAGCGCCACGAACTTCCAGCTCAGTTGGACGACGAACGACGGCCAACCTTACGTCGTCCACTACCTCGTGATCGGTGGACCGCAAGTCAACGCCAAAGTCGTGAACTGGCAAGCGCCGACGGCGCCGGGACAGAAGGCCGTCACCGGCGTCGGCTTTCAACCGGAAGCCGTGCTGCATTTTTACGTGGGCGCGGCGTTCACCAATGCGCCGCCTTCGAGCCAGAACAGCGCCGTCATCGGCGTGGGGGCGATGGATAAAACCGGCGCCCAGTGGGCCATCCAAACGTCCGACGCCGACAGCCAAAACCCAACCGTCGGAAGCCGTGCTCAACGCAATGATGCGGCGATCTACATGTACACCGACACCGGCTCGGCGGGCGTGACGAAGCAAGCCACGTTCGTCTCCATGAACTCCGGTGGGTTCACCCTCAATTTCACCGCCGCCAACAGCAGCGCATCGCAAGTGGCCTCACTCGCGTTGGCGGGTCTCCGGGCCGGCGTTGGTACCTTCAACAAAAGCACGGCCGCCGCGCCGGCGAGCCAATCGGTCACCAGCGGGTTCAAGCCGGGCGCCGTTTTCATGACGAGCTACCAGATGCCTTCGCAAACGGCGCAACTGAACGAACCGGTCTGCAGCTTCGGCTTGGGAGCCAGCGACGGGACGAGCGAGGCAAGCTCCGCGATCGTCGCCAGCGACAACGTGAGTACGACCTCCGTCGACGGTCAGGACAAGACGAGCAAGGCGTTCGTCAAGATGAACATGCCACCCCTCGACGCGGAGGCGGATATGGCAAGCTTCGGCGCGAGCGGCTTCACGTTGAACTGGACGACCAACGACACGACGCCATCCCAGATCTGCTTTTTGGCGCTCGGCGCCCCCTGACGTTTGGGCGCCGCGAAGAGCCGTTCACTCCTGCTTGGCGGGGGCGCGCGGTTCTTCCACGAGACGGTGGACGGGGTAGAGCTGACCCACTTCGAGCAGCGCATCGAGGAACTGCCAGCGGGCGAAACCGTCGTCGGAGTGCGGCTCCAAGAGGTACATGGCGAGCACGCCGGCTCGCTGCGCCGTGGGTACCACGAGCGTACCGGCCGGCACGCGCACCTCGCGTTTCTCGGCGCGTACGGTGAGTACCGTCTCGAAACGCACGATCTTCGGTCTGGCGCTGAGCGGCACTTCGGCTTGGCCGAGGGCAGGAACTTCGGCCGCCACGTCAGGGCTGAACGTCTGTTCGCGCGCGAGGATGAGGTAACTTTCGACCGGCATTTCGGCGGGAGTGGCCAAGCTGGAGAAGGTGATTCCATGGCCGAGCAGGCGCTCCGCAAGCATCGCCGGCGCGAGGTAGGCGTGAGGCATGCTGACCGCGGCGGTAGGCACGAACGTGCGCCGGTGAGGAACGCGGTATCGCACACGCTTTTTGCCCGGGTAGGCGCGCGCCGCGAGGCTCGGCAGGTCGAAGGAGCGGACATCCGCGATGTCGCCCACGGCGGCGAAGGCGGGGTAGTCGAAGAGCAGCGCACCGCTTGCGTCACGGCGGGCGATGCCGTGGTTGACGGCGACGAGCTTCGTCGCATCGGGCGACCGCCCGTGCCGCTCGATCGCCGCTTCTGCGTCGCGCGTGACGTCGCGCAAGGCGCGCGCGTTCTTGGCCGAATAACGGCAGAGCTCGAGCAGCCACGCGCCCATGACGCGGCAGCGCCGCTCGAAGGGAAGATAGCTGTACGTCTCGAGCAGCACATCGAGGCGCCCGAGCAGGCCGCGGTAGTGGCTGCCGAAGCGAGGCAGGGCGGGATATGTCTGCCAGCCGGCGCGCGGATCGCTCTCGTCGAGGAAGTTTCCGTACCAGTAGCTGGACACGCGGTGGCGCTTCTCGACGTTCTCCGCCACCGCCGAAAGAAGGCGCCGATTGTACGCGCGCACCGGCTCGAAGAAGGCGTGGTTGCCATGTGAACAATCGAAAGTGAGGTCGAAACCGTGGATGCTGCCGTCGGTCGTATGGCAATCGATGAAGAGATCCGGCCAAAAGTGCTGATAGAAACGGGCGAGATGCCGCGTCTCCGGCGCCTCTTGTTTCATGTTGTCGCGGTTGAGATTAAAGCCCTGGCCGGTGTAACGCATACCCACGCCCCCGGGCGGATTGACCTGGCCTTCGAGATTCGCGACATCGAGCTTGCGGTTCTCGGGACTCACGCGATCGTTGCCATCGGGATTGAAGTCGGGAATGACGACCAAGCAAATGCGATCGAGGATGCCCTTGCCGCGCGAGGTGAGCGCGAGATCGCGCGCCAGCGCCAGCACCTCTTCTTTTCCCTCCACCTCCCCGGCGTGGATGTTGGCCTCGATCATGACGATGGCCTTCTTCTGACGGCGCGCCAGCTCGGGGGTGAAAGCCTTGCGATCGCTCAGCACCAAAGCGACGATGTCCTGACCTTCGCCGCTCTGGCCGATCGAGGTACGGTGAACGAGCGGACTTTGCGCCGCCAACGCGTCGCAAAAAGCGACGACATCGGCGTGACGCGACGTTTCGGCATAGCTCGTGAGCTCCGCGCGCGTGCGCGGTAGGGAGGGCTTTTTCATGACGGATGGTGGGCGGCGCCGTTTTTGCTTAGCTGTTTTCGACGTTCCAATTCTTTGCGAATGAGGACGAGCTCGCGACTGCTTTGCCCGGCGACGGAGGTATTTTCCTCGGCGCGCCTGAATAGATAGGGCATGACCGATCGCACCGGCCCATAGGGCATGTACTTGGCCACGCGGTAGCCGGCCTTGGCGAGGTTGAAGGAAATGTTGTCGCTCATTCCGTAGAGCTGAGCGAACCACACCCGCGCATCGTCGTTGGCAAGGCCGCGCTTCTTCATGAGCATCGCCAGGTGCAAGTTGCTTTGTTCGTTGTGCGACCCGCACACGAGATCGAGACGATCGATGTTGTCGACAGAGAACTCGAGCCCTTCGTCGAACGCCCGATCGCACGCTTCTTTGTCGGGGTGAATCGGGTCCGGGTAGCCCATTGCGGCGGCACGCTCGCGCTCGATTTCCATGTAGGCGCCGCGCACGAGCTTGGCCCCGAGGCGGAAGCCTTGCGCCATGGCGTCGCCAAGCGCGCGCTTCAGGTTGGGGAGCGAGGCCGTGCGGTAGAGCTGAAATGTATTGAAGACAATGGCGCGTTGTCGGTTGTATTTGGCCATCATCTCGTAGGCGAGGCCATCGACGGGATCTTGCGTAGACGAGTGCTCGGCGTCGATGAGAACCGGAATCGCCGCGGCAAACGCGCGGCCACAGATGGTGTCGAAGCGCTCGCGCACGCGCTCGAACGATTGCTGTTCGTCGGCACCGAGCGGATCGCCGCGCTGGACCTTTTCCAAGAGCTCGTTCGATGCGACGCCGCTCGGCTTGAAGACGCAAAAGGGGATGGCCGCTTGGTTGCTCTGCGCCTTCTGGATGGTGCGCAGCGTCTCGTGCATCGTCTCATCGAACCCCTCGTCCGAGTTCTCTCCCTCGACGGAATAATCGAGGATCGTACCTACCCCGTATTGGGAGAGGACGGCGATATCGTCATCGCAGCTGTCGATGCTGACCCCGCCGCAAAAGTGATCGAAGGCGGTCCTCTTGATGATGCCCTCCACCGGAAGTCGGAGACCGAGCGCGAGCTTCACCAGACCGATGGCGAAGGAGCTGATCCAAGGATGGTTGACCAGCGAGAAGATGGAGTTGGCCTTCTTCAGCGCGGCGTCTGATTTGTACGAAAAAGCAACCGATGTGTCTTCGAACGAAACCTCGGAGTCGTCGCCCATACCCATCATCCCGAAGAAGGACGCACCATACCTCTTCACTCTCGCCGCGCCACCATGCCGGGGGCACGGAGCAGCGATTCAGCACTCGATGATGTTCACGGCGAGCCCACCACGCGCCGTCTCCTTGTATTTCGAGCTCATGTCAGCGCCGGTTCGACGCATCGTGGCAATCACCTTGTCGAGGGACACCTTGTGCGTCCCGTCGCCTTGCAACGCCAGCCGCGCGGCGTTGATGGCCTTGGAGGCGCCCATGGCGTTGCGCTCGATACACGGAACTTGCACGCGCCCCCCGATGGGGTCGCAGGTCAAGCCGAGGTTGTGCTCCATTCCGATTTCCGCAGCGTTTTCGACTTGCGCGGGCGTGCCTCCCATGACTTCGGCGAGTGCGCCCGCGGCCATCGAGCACGCGACGCCTACTTCGCCCTGGCAGCCCACTTCCGCGCCGCTGATGGACGCGTTCTTCTTGTAGAGAATGCCGATGGCCGCCGCGGTGAGCAAAAATCGCAGCGTACCTTCGTCGCGCGCTTCGCTCACCTCGGGCGAGGGCGCGAGCCAGCGCCGATAATAGAGCAGCACGGCGGGGATGATGCCCGCCGCACCGTTGGTCGGCGCCGTAACGACACGCCCCCCGGCGGCGTTCTCCTCGTTGACGGCGAGCGCGAAGAGATGAACCCAATCCATGATCACCAGGGGATCGCTATCCGTACGCGACGCCGCCTGCAGCCGGCGGAAGATCGACGCGGCGCGGCGCGGCACTTTCAGCCCCCCCGGCAAAATGCCCTCCTTGCGGCAGCCACGCTCGACACATGCCTCCATGGCGTCGGCAATGGCGAGCACCTTGCCGCGCAGCTCCGGCTCGGGCGTCGTGACGCGCTCGTTCTCGAGCATCAACGTGGAGATCGAAAGTCCGCGCTCGGCACAAAGTCGCAAAAGGTCGGCGCCGGATTCGTACGCATGAGGCACGCGGACTTCGTCGGCGGGACCTGCTCCGGGGAGCGCGTCGGGCTTGCCCTCATGGTTCACGACAAAGCCGCCGCCGACCGAGTAATAGACCCGTTCCAAAAGGGTAACGCCGGCGGCGTCGAGCGCGACGAAACGCATTCCATTGGAATGGAGCGGAAGCTTCTCGCGGCGGTGAAAAACGATGTTTTCTTCGAGAGAAAAGGCGACTTCGCGGCCACCCAAGAGGGTGATGCGACGACGCTCGCGAACGCGCGCGAGACGCGCCGGCACCGCGTCGACATCGACGGTGTCCGGTGATTCACCTTCGAGACCGAGCGTCACGGCGAGATCGCTGCCGTGCCCCAGCCCGGTGTGCCCGAGGCTGCCATAGAGCTCGACGCGGACGGCCGCGGTGCGTGAAAATGCCGTTTCGTCCGCAAGCCGCTCGGCAAATCGTTTCGCGGCACGCATCGGGCCCACAGTGTGCGAGCTCGATGGACCGATGCCGATCTTGAAAATGTCGAAAACGCTGATGTTCATCGTCGCGCGTGGCACGCTAGCACAGCACGTCGTCAGTGAAGGACGGCGGCCGCGTGACGTGCGCGGCCGGTTCTCGTAACTGCAAATGTGAATTTGCAATCGGTGATATGAGGTAATTATGGCCTACGCGTACCCCCGCGCAGTGCGACGCTTCTTCTGTCTCAGTTCGATGTGTGTCGGGGTAGCCGCCGCAAACTGCTCTGTCTACGAAGGCGATCCGCTTCCGAATAGCGATGCGTCTAGCGGTGGCCGCGGCGGGACAGCGGTCGACAGCGGACGCGGCGGCGCCAGCGGTTCCGCGGATTCAAGCACCGGAGGCTCGACCGGCGGTGGCGGCGGCACCGGCGGCGCGACCGGCGGCAACGCGGGGACGACCGGTGGCGCAGCGGGGTCGACCGGCGGGACGGCGGGAACAGGTGCGGCAGGCAAGGGTGGCAGTGCCGGCGCGAGCGGCACCGGTGGCGCGGGCACGGGCGGCTCAGGCGTGGACGGCTCGGCGGGATCCGGCGGCGGCTCGGGATCGGCGGGCGTTTCCGGCGCCGGTGGAAACGCAGGCGCCGCGGGAACAGGTGGCGCCGGTGGCGCCGATGGAGGCGCGGGAACGGGCGGCGCCGCGGGAAAGGGCGGCACGGCCGGCGCCGCGGGGACCGGCGGAACCGGCGCATCGGGGGGCGCGGCCGGTGCAGCAGGCGCGAGCGGCGCGGGCGGATCAGCCGGCACCGCTGGCGCAGGTGGAACCGCGGACGCCGCACCGGATCTGCCTCCTCCCCCGGGCGCGGTCTTCGCCGTGGGATCGTTCACCAAGACCACCAGTACTGGGAACCAAGTGGTGACGCACACGCTCGGACAGTTGCCGAAGGCGCTCATCCTGTGGACTTCGGGCAAAACGAACGAAACCGCGAGCGCAGGATTCTCGTTTGGCATCGGCGTCTCCGATGCGTCGACCAGCGTGGCCACCTCGATGGAAGCTGCCGATGGCGTTTCGCCCTCCGCGAGCGGCCGGCACATGGCGAACAAGGCCATCACCATGGTGAACGCCAATCAATCGACGCGCGCAGAAGCCGACATCTCGAGTTGGAGCGCGAGCGGCTTTACGTTGAACTGGACCACCAACGAAGCCTCGGCAGTCGTCATCCATTACCTCGCCATCGGAGGCCCCCAAGTATCCGCCAAAGTCGTCACCTGGGTGGCGCCCGCCTCGCCCGGCACGAAACCGGTAACGGGCATCGGATTTCAGCCCGAAGCCGTACTCCATTTCAACGCCGGTGGCGCGTTCATCACCGCCCCGCCCGCCCAGGCGGCTAACGCGGTGTTCGGGATGGGCGCCATGGACCGGACCGGCGGGCAGTGGGCAACGATGGTCGGTGACACGGCCAATACGAATCCGAGCACCACCTCGCGCGCCCAACAGACCGACGCCACAATCTTCACGATCACCGACGCGCCGGCGCTCACCGTCACCAAGGAGGCAACCTTCGTCTCCATGGACAGCGGCGGATTCACGGTCAACTTCACGGCCAACAGCTCGAGCACCAACCAAACGCAGATCTTTTCACTCGCGCTCGGCGGTCTCCGAGCCAAGGCCGGCTTCTTTCCCAAGAGCGCCGGCGCTCAGCCGGCGAGCCAATCCGTCACGAGCCCCGGCTTTCGACCAGGCGTCGTGCTTTTCTCCAGTTACCAGTCGATCGCCCAAACGGCTGCGGTCGCCGTTCCCCACGCGCGTTTTGGGGTCGGTGCATCGGACGGGCCCCATGAAGCGAGCTCCGCGTTGGCCGCGGCCGACAATGGCTCGCCCACCAATGTCGACGGCATCGACAAGACCAGCAAAGTCTTCTTGAAAGTCGACAATACGAGCATGGCCGTCAACGCCGAAGCCAACATGACGAGCTTCGATGCGACCGGCTTTACGCTGAACTGGACGACGAACGACGCGGTGGCTACCGAGATCGGATTTCTGGCGCTCGGCGCCCCGTGACCTAAGGTCGCGCCAGGCGGCGCACGGCGTCGCTCTGGGTCCATCCTTCCAAAGCTCCCCAGCGCACGTGCACGAGCGCACCGCGTTGCTCGCCGAGCTCGACGCGCGCAGCTTCGGGGATGGCACCGCGTGACGAGAGCACACCTTTTTCCGTGAGGAGGTGCGCTTCCGGCGCGACCACGACTCCATCGCTCGTCGTCATCCGCAGCTGGCGTGCCCCCACCGCCAGCACCGCGAAGACGAGCAAACACGCGGCTCCGATGGGGACGGCGATGGTGCTCGCCAAGTGGACGGCCGCTTCGTGCGGCATGTCGCGCGTGGCTGCGCCGACGCCGGCCATCTGCGCCGCGACCACGCGTAAGACGAGCCCCGCCGTGAGAATGAGCGAAGAGAACGCCGCCAAGATGGACCACGTCCATTCGGAGGCAAACCCGAACACGGCGCGATCGATGGTAGGACGCGCATCGACGTCGGCGCTCGCCCCGCTGCGCGATCGTCGCCGCGCGACTTCGGCGCGTACGAGCTCGAGCGCCATCTCGGCATCGCGATCGTCGGCGCGCAGCAGCAACGTCTCTTCGAGAGCCGCCGCAGCGCGCCCGAGATCGCCGGGGTGCTCGATGCCGGCTCGCACCCTGCCCAAGTAGGAAAGCGCGCGATCGAAGCTCGCATCGGGATGTACGAATCCGCGGTCGGCGAGCGCCTCGAATGTTTCGACGGCTTCGTTGAGCGAACCGTCGCGCAGCGCGACGACACCCTTCTGAAAAAGCGAGGTCGCGTCGTCCTCCGCGGCGACGGCGGTCCCCGCCAAGAGGACGATCGTCACCAAGGCGAAGACGGCGCTGACCAGGGCTCGAGCGGCGCGCGACATGGTCTCACGCCTTGGCGCCGGGCGACAGCCGCGCGAGACGGCGAATCACGGCGGCAGCTTGGTCGACGAGCACGCCGACTTCGGGTGCGCCTTCGGGCACGAAGCGGAACGCCTCGACCGCCGCAAGCACTTGGCCGGTTTCGGTGGCCACCTCGGCCGGCGCGTGTCGCTCTTGGAGCGCGCGCGGGACTTCTTCCAGCAAGAGGGCGCGCGCGCGAAGCCCGGTCGCGCGTTCGATAGCCAAATAGAGAGCGCGGTCGAGCGAAGCCGCCACCACCATCCGGTCGCCGCGTTTTTTGGCGTCGCGCGCCTCTGCGAGCGCCTTGTCAATCCCGCGTTCGGCGCCGGCGCGACGCGCGGCGATCCCCGACCGCATTCGCTTCATGCTGCGCGATCCGAGTGATCCCATCACGACCGCGACCGGCAGCCCGAAGAGGCCGAACCAGTAGAGCGGCTTGTCGGTGAAAGGGTCACGCGCGCGCGTGAATGGACGTAGCTCCGCCCGCGGCGCCGCGAGCGCGCTCCACGCATCGTGCGTCACGGTGGGGTCCTTGTTGAGGGCCGCGGCATTGCCCGCCACCTGCAACTGACCGAGGACAGCGCGCGCCGTCTCGTACGCCCGGTGCTCGGGATTCCAATACGGCAGCGTCACCGCGCCGAGATCGAGCGTCCCCGCCGTTTTGGGCCGCACCACGTAAGTGAACGTCCGCGACCCGCGCACTTTGCTGTTCTCCACTTCGATGTTCTCGCGCACTTGCGGCTCGAGCCATTCGACCGACGAGGAAATCGGCACGCGAATGGCGTTGGGCACGTTGCCGACGCCGCCCAGCACGATCGTGACGCCGACCGCTCCCCCGACCTCCGTCGAACGCGGGTCGACCGTGGCAGAAAGGGAATACGCCCCCACGTCGCCGAGTTGATATCCCACGGGCCGTCCGGACGACGGCGGCTCCGACACCCGAAGTCGTATCGTTTGGCTGGCGCGAACGGCGTTCTGCAGACCGAGCGTGCGCGAGTTGAGCGTCAGCTGCATGGGGCCGATGTCGATTTCGCCAGAGCGGAGAGGAAAGAGCGCCACCTTGAAGATCGGCTTCACCAGCCAGCCGACGCCGTTGATGTTGACCCGGCGCGTTTCCGGCTCGACGTTGTGTTGAATCAGCTCGCGCCGAAGAAAGTCCGGCAGCGACGGCTCGTGCGCGTCGGTGTACTCGACCATCCCCATGCGCTGGTAAATGAACACGGTGAGCGTGACCTGCTCGCCCACGACGGGACTGCGCTGATCGACGACCGACCGCAAGAACACTTTCGAGTCGAGAGGCGCGTCGATGGCAATCTCGGGATCGGCTTGGACGTCCGGCTGGGGTGACTCGGACTCGGGGGTGTCGAAGACGTTGGGAAAGCGCGGAAACATCCCAAACGGGTCGAAGGGGTTCGGGGTCGAAGGCGCGCGCCGTCGCGATCCCGGGCTACCCGGCGCTCCCGGGGCGTGCACCTTCACGCGCAACGCCGAGCCCTGCACGCGACGACCGTTCCACGCCGCGCTGGGGGGAGCGATTCCAAAGACGCCTTCGCGCGTGGCCACGACCTGCCAGGTCGCCGTCAAGCCGGAGCGCCGCGTCAAGTGACCATTGATGAACGAAATCTGCGTCTGCGTAGCGACGCTCGGTTGCGATGCGCGTAGCCCTTCCGGCACCACCAACCGCGGGTCGCTCGCCGACGGCCCGCTGGCATCGGTCGTCACATTGAGCTGTATCGAAAAAGGCTCGCCTACCTGCACGTCGTTCGGTTGAACCGACGCGCTCACGCTGGGCTCGCTCTGCGCGCGAAGCTCGCGCGGGAGAAAGGCGATGAGCGCCGCCAGGAGAAAGATGAACAGCCTATTCACTTATCGGCGCTCCCGCGAAACTTACGCCCCGGCATGCGATTTTTGGCATCTTGCTGCTGAAAGGTCGGCGCCGACTCGAGCATGTCGAGCATTCGTTCGTCCTGGTTCACGCTGGGCGGAGGTTGCGGCGGCGGCGGCGCGGCGTCCTCGGAGTCTTGTTTTTTGGAGTTGTTCCCAGCATCGGGCTCGGGACCGGCATCGGGAGGTGGCCGCGGTGGACCGGCGTCGGGATGGGGATCGTTTCCTCCACCCTCTTGACCTCCGTTCGAGCCGTCGGGACGGGGAGGCCCGCTGTCGCCGCGCCCGCCGTCGTTGTCGTTTTTGCCCCCGTCCGAGCCGGCGTCGCGCTTTTTCTCGTCTTCGATACGCGCCAGGGCGATGGCCCGATTCCAAGCGGCGTTTTGCCCGATCTTGTCGGCAGCGTCGAAGAGCCCAGGGATCAGCTTGAGCGACTCGTCGTAGTGCCGCACGGCTTCTTGGTACCCTTTACGGAGAAACTCGAGATTGCCGGCAAGGTACTGCGCCCGCGCGCGGAGCTCGAGTGGAACATCGGCTTCGTTGGCGATGGCGAGAACGACGCGCAGCGCGCATTCGACTTCGACGTTGCGCAGCTCGGCCAAGCGTTCCTCGGCGGGCGAGGGACCGGCGTCGCCGCCGCGTTCCTCTTCGCCGAAGCGACGGCCGAATCGTTCGCCCATATGAAAAAGAGCAATGCCGAGATCGAGGCTGGCAAACGGCTTTTGCCGCACTTTCTCGGGAACGCCGAAACCGCCGTCGGCGCAGGAGCCCGTCGCCAAATACTCTTCGAGAAGAGGGACAGCGGCTCCCGCCTCGCCCGCGTCGATGACGGCGACGGCGCGCTTCACCTCCGGCGCCTGGCGATCGAAAGGTCGCGACGGATCGAAGCTGCATCCCGCTAGAAGCCAAGCGAGAAGGAAAAGCCCGCCCAGCGTCGCTGCGCTCTTGGCAGCCGTTTTCGCAAGAGGCTTCGACGCCAGATTGGCGCCCCGCTTGGCGCCGATCTTCCGGCGCTCGCTCTCCGGCAAAAAGACCTCCGCGATGAGCAGGAGAAGCGCGGCGCCGAGCGGATAGACGTAAACATCCGCGTAGACCGTCTCTACGCGCTCGGCCAGCTCTTCCGTCATTTTGCGCTTCAGGTCCTCTGCGATGGCGTCGATGCCGGTCGTGCCGCGCTCCGAGCGGACGATCTTGCCGGCCGCGACCGACGCCACTTGCGCGAGCTGGGCTTCCCCTTCAGCCGAGAGCGCGGTGGTGAGGGGCTGACCAGTTTCATCCGTTCGATAGCCCGCCATCTTACCGTCGGGACCGACGGCCGGGATTCGCTCGGGCGTGCGGCCGCCGATTTGAACGACGTGGACCGTCGTGCCCTCTTCGCCCGCCGAGCGCGCCACGGCAACCGGGTCGCCCTCGAGATCCTCGCCGTCGGTGACGAGCATGATGACGCGGCTGTGGTCGTGCGATTTGGGATCACTGGCCAAGAGCTCGCGCGCACGCGCCAGGGCTCGCGCGATGGCGGTGCCGCCGACCGGCATATCGTTCGGTTCGAGCTGGCGGAAGAATTGCGCGATGGCGGCGCCATCGGAGGTCACCGGAAAGCCGATGGGCTCGCCGGCGAATGCGACCGCACCGAAACGAGCGCCGGGCAAGCTGCGGATGAGTCGCGCCACTTCGGCTTTGGCGCGATCGATACGCGAAGGCGCAATGTCGCGCGCGTACATGCTCTTCGAAAAATCGAGCACCACCACGACATCGAGGTTGGTGGCGGGGATGAGCTTCGTCCCTCTCCCGTATTGCGGACGCGCCAGCGCAACGAACGAAAGCGCCGTGGCGAGGACGACCCATACGCCCTTCCAAGCGCGCCGACGCGCGGCCCGCGCCGTCACGAGCTCGCGCATGCGGTCGGGGTCGCCGAAACGACGGCTGGCGCGCGCCAATCCGATGCCCCCCCACACGAAGAGCGCCGCCACGAGCAGCGCGAAAAGCGCGCCGAGAAGCCAGATCGGGTGCGCGAACTTCACGGAAACCTCCGCATGACCCAGGCCCGCAAGAGGGCGTCGAGCGCGACCAGCGCCACGCCAGGCAAGAGGAGCAGCGGGAACAGGTCTTCGAAGGAAGCCGTCGAGCTTTCGAACTTGGTCTTCTCGAGCTTGTTCAGCACGTCGTGCATGCTCGCGGTGAGGGCGCGCGCGTCGGTCGCCACGTACGACTCACCCGCCGTTTCGGCAGCGAGCTTCTTCAAGAGCTCGGGGTTCACGGGAAACCGAGCGCGCGTGTAGTGCGGCTGGCCGAAGAGATCGAGACCGTCTTGCACGTCGACTTCGTCGCCGTTGCCGATCTGGATGGTGTAAATCTTGGCGCCTACCACCGTCGCCAAGTGTCCGGCGTATTCGGGCGCGATCGATCCCGCGTTGGAATCACCGTCGGTCAAAAGAACGATGGCCTTGGAGCGCGCATCGCTGCGACGGAGACGCGCCGACGCGACGCCGACCGCATCGCCGATGGCCGTCGCGGTGCCGTCGATCACTTCCAGCGACATCTTGTCGACCAGGAGATCGAGCAAGTGGTAGTCGAGCGTCGGCGGCGAAAGCACGTACGCGCTCTTGCCGAACACGACGACCCCGATGCGGTCGGTCTTACGACGGCTGATGAAGTCCCGAATCACCTCTTTGGCCGTGTCGAGACGGGTGGGGCGCTTGCCGATAGACCCCACTCTGAGTCCTGGCGCCGGCGCGTCGAACACCGCGCGCATCGACCCCGACAGGTCGAGCACCAGCACGATGTCGATACCGGACTCGCTCTCCGTTTCCGGCCGCGTCGTGGAAACGGGGCGCGCCATGGCGAGCGACAACAGGATGATCGCGAAAGCGCGGACGACCCCGGGCAGATCGCGCAGCCACGCCCGAAAGCCGCGCGGACCCAAGATGAGCGGCGCGACGGTTCCTAGACGAAGGCGCGGCGTCCGCTCGTCCTCCCCGAACGTGCCGCGCCAAAAAGCGAACGGCGCGACCAAGAGAAGCAAGAGAAGCCAGCGGTTTTGCCAATTCACCCCCCACCATTCCCATTGTCGATCGAGCAGCGGATAGGCAAAAGCGAGCGTTCCCACGACGAGTGTGAAGAGCGCGAGCAGACCGATCCGGGCCGGCGTTTTCATGCGCTCCCCCCTGCCCCAGCCGGGACCCGCGCCGTGGGCGGGGGCGCGTCGAGCTGGGGCGGCACCGTGATCCGCACGATATGCTCGGCCTGATCGAGCACGCGCGTGCAGTCTTCGTCAGAAGGCGTGAAACGCGCGAACTTCACGAGATCGCACTCCTCGAGAAAACCGAAAATCACCGGCAGCTCGTAGACCGCTGGCTGGACGCGGCTGAGAATGGCCGTCATTTCGTGGGTCGTCGTTTCGAGACCGTCGAACCCGTAGCGTCCGCCGAGGTACTTGCGGACGGCGTCGGAGATTCGGTCGTAGTGCTCGGCATAGCGGGCCTCTTTGGCCAGACCGGCATAGCGCACCGCAAAGAGCTCCTCGAGCGCGACTTCCCACGGCGGACGGGGGGGCGGCGGCGGGGGCAAAGGCCGCGGCCGCCGCATCCAACGTCCCACCAGCCACGCCGCCACCGCGGCGAGCACGGCGCCCGCCAGCGCGCCGATCGTGAGCTGTTTGGCGAGCGTCCACTCTTCGACTTGTTGGCGCGGCGCGGGATTGGGGTGGGGCTTGGCATCCGGCGTCGATGACGTCGGGTCTTCCACCACCACCGGGTGCGGCTCGGTACAGAGGGTGAGAAGCTCGCCGCTGGCGCGCGCCACGGCGATCGGCACCGGCGGGAGCAGCATCTTGTTCCTCCCCGGCTCTTTGGGGAGGAGCAGCACGGGAATCGACACCTTGGTGGTCGCGCCGTTCGGCGTCGCCGTCGTGGCGAGCGTAGGCCCGGCTCCGCCGTCGACATCGGGAAAGACGAATCCAGCTTCTTGGAGCGACCGCGCCGCGGCGCCGCTCGATTGGAACTGAAACCCCTGGGGAAGCACCGTCTCCCCCTTGCCGTGCTCGATGGTCACTTCCAGCGTCGCCGCGTAGCCGGAGAGAGCGCGCGACGGAAACGACTCTTTTACGACGGGGCGGGTGGCGCCGGATGGAATGTGCTCGGTGCAGCTCGCCCAGGTGCGCTCCTCGGGCGGGTGCGGCGCGGCCGGCGTCGCGCTGCCAACCGCATTCGCGCCGGGAGCGGAACTGGCCAGCGCGGGATCGGCGGCTCCCCCGTCGCGGCCGTGCCGTCCCGGCTTCTTGGCAGGGGCGGCGGAAAGCGCGACCGCATGGAACAGGGCAAGTGCGAGGAGCGACAAAGCTGGGGTGACACGAACGTCGCGCATCGTGCTACCTCGACCGTATCCGCTTGGCTCTTCGGGCGAAGAGCTGGCGCAGCGGCTCGACGAAGGAGCGATCGGTGCGCACCACGCACTCGTCGAGAGCGAGCTTGCGAAAAAAGGTGGACCGCTCCGTGCGCACGCGGCGCATCGTCTTCTCGTAGTGAGCTCGCACGCGCTTGTCGCCGGTGTCGACGAGCAACACTTCGCCCGTCTCCCAGTCCTCGAACGTGGCGAGCCCCACGTCGGGAAGCGCCTCGTCGCGCGGATCGACGAGCACCACCGGAATGACGTCGTGCTTGGCCGCAGCGAGGGCCAGCGCGCGCTCGTAACCGCGCGCGTAAAAGTCGCTGATGACGAAAGCAACGCTGCGCCGCCGTGCGACCTTGGACAGCGTCTCCAACAGCAGTCGCAAATCCGTGCCGGTGTGCGTCGGCTCGAACCCCAAGATCTCCCGCACCACGCGCATCACGTGCTTGTCGCCCTTTTTGGGAGGCACGATCTTCTCGATCTGGTCGGTGGCCAGAATGAGCCCGACGCGGTCGTTGTTCTTGATGGCGCTGAAGGCGGAGAGCGCCGCGATCTCGGCAGCCACGCGCGCTTTGCTGGCCCGCTTGGTGCCGAAATGCTCGCTCGCCGACAGATCGACGGCCAGCATGACGGTCATCTCGCGCTCTTCCACGAAGACCTTGACGAAGGTTTCGTTCATGCGGGCCGACACGTTCCAGTCGATGGTTCTTACGTCGTCGCCGGGCTGGTACTGACGCACCTCGCGAAAAGCGAGCCCCTGCCCTTTGAAAACGGAGGTGTAGGTCCCAGCCAGCTGCTCGTTGGCGAGCCGCGACGTATGGATTTCGATGGTGCGTAGAGCTTTGATGAGCTCCTTCGGGATCATGACGTCAAGGAACCTCGACCACCTCGAAAACGCGCTTCACGATCTGTTCGGCCGTGACCTCTTCGGCCTCGGCTTCGTAGCTGAGCACGAGCCGATGCCGCAGCACGTCGGGGCCTACCGCCTTCACGTCTTCGGGGGTCACATAACCTCGATGGCGCAAAAACGCGTGGGCGCGCGCGGCGAGCGCGAGAGCGATCGACGCGCGCGGGCTTGCACCGTATTCGATGAGCGCGGACAGCTCCTTCATGCCGCGCTGCTCCGGTTCGCGGGTCGCGAAGATGACTTCGACGATGTAGTCCTTCACGCGATCGTCGAGGTACACGTCGCGCACGACTTTGCGAGCGGCGACGAGCTCTTGCGGTGTGACCACCGTTTCGGCTTTCACCGAGAGCGGGCCAGTCATGCGATCCATGATCTGCCGCTCTTCGGCTTTGGTCGGGTAACCCACCTTGATCATCAACATGAAGCGATCGATCTGCGCTTCGGGGAGCGGATACGTCCCTTCCTGCTCGATGGGGTTTTGCGTCGCCATGACCACGAACGGGTCGGGCAGCGGATAGCTTCTGTCACCGATCGTGACTTGCCGCTCTTGCATGGCTTCGAGCAGCGCGCTCTGAACCTTGGCGGGGGCACGGTTGATCTCGTCGGCGAGCACGAGGTTCGCGAAGATGGGGCCGAGCTTGGAAGTGAACTCGCCCCGGTTCTGGTTGTAAATGACCGTGCCGATGAGGTCGGCGGGTAAGAGGTCGGGCGTGAATTGAACCCGGGCGAACTGCGCGTGAATCGCATCGCAGAGCGTCCGCACGGTGAGCGTTTTCGCGAGCCCGGGGACACCCTCCAAAAGCACGTGTCCCCCCGTGAGAAGACCGATGAGGATGCGCTCGATCATGTACATCTGACCGACGATGACCTTGCTGACTTCGTTCATCAGCCGCTCGACGAAAGCGCTCTCTTTGGCGACTAACTCGTTCATTGCGCGGACGTCGTTCATGGCTCCTCGGGGACGATAGGGGGTAGGGGTTTTACCACCCCTCGGGGTCTACGGGGGCCCCAGGGTAGTCAACGCCCGGATGATTACCAACGAGACGGACGGAACATTCCCAGGCAAGGCGATCCGGCCTCCGCGCCCAAAACGGGCTAGGATGCCGCCCGTGCCCGGACCCGAGGATCAAGCTCGGACTTTTCAGAAGACGCTCGCGTCGACGGGCGGCTCGCAGCCTAGCCAGCCGGCCGCACCGCTCGTCGCAGCGGAGGTTCCGGCACTCGACGATCGCTACGCGCTCGGTGCCGAAATCGCTCGCGGTGGAATGGGAACGATCGTCCACGCTTTCGACCGACTTCTCGATCGTCCCGTCGCGCTGAAGCTTCTGCACGCGGATTTGCTGGCCGACCCGGGCCTGCGCCATCGCTTCATCGACGAGGCCAAGGCAACCGCGCAGCTCGACCACCCGAGCGTCGTTCCCGTTCACGACGTCGGCGAGCTCGCCGACGGGCGCGTCTTCTTTGCCATGAAGCTCGTGCAGGGCGTCAACCTGGCGCAGGTCCTCGAGCAGGTGCTGCGCGGACACCCCGCCGCCAAATCATTGCCGGCCCTGCTGCAAGCGTTTTTGCGCGTATGCGAAGCGGTGGCCTTCGCCCATGCGCGCGGCCTCTTGCACCGCGATCTGAAGCCACAAAACATCATGCTGGGCGAATTCGGCGAGGTGTACGTGATGGACTGGGGGCTCTTCAAATGGAGCGCCCTCGGCCCGGACTCACAGCCCTCTTCGGATCCGACCTCGTCGCGATCGCCGCCTTCCTCGGACGACCCCGCCGAGCAATCGAAGCGCGACTCCTACGTGCGCAAGCACTACCTCGAATCCGAAGAGGGGCGTTTCGCCGGGACGCTGCCCTACATGAGCCCGGAGCAGGCCCGCGCTCATTCACTCGACGCGAGAAGCGACGTCTATGCCCTCGGCGCGGTGCTCTACGAAATTTTGCTGGGGGTGCCGCCGCTCGAGCCCAAGACCGCCGAAACGGTGCCTCACTTTCTCGTTCGAGCGCGGCAAGAACGGCGTCTATTGCCGAGTGAAAGGCTGCGTACGCTCGCCCCCGACCGGCGTATGCCGTGGGAGGTGCCTGCGCCACTCGACGCCATTTGCGCCCGCGCGCTGGCCATCGAACGGGGCGACCGCTATCCCGATGCCAACGCCCTCGTCACGGATCTGGCGGCGTACCTCGACGGCAGGCTGGAGCGGGAGGTCCGGGCCAAAGCGGCGCGAGCCGCGGCGCGGCGCGCCCATATCGCCGTGACCGAGCTGCAAGAGGTGCGCGCGACGCTCAAGGCGCTATCCGAGGAGATCGCGCGGCTCGAGCGCGAAGTCTCGGCGTGGGACGACGGGCCAAAAAAACAGCACCTTCATCGCACGATGCGCGGTGTGGAAGGCCTGCACGCCAAAGAAGCGGCGTGCTTCTCGGAAGCGGTGCGCGGACTCGAGGAATCTCTCGCTCACCTTCCGAGCGACGTCGCGATTCGGCAGGAGCTCGCCGAGCTCTATCTCGGTCGCTACCGAGCGGCGGTCGACGCGCATGACGAGGCTTTGCGCCTCTATTTCGAGTCCCTGGTCCGCAAACACGACCCCGACGGCAGTCTTTCGGCAAGGCTCGACGCGCGCGGCTCGGTGTTCGTCGATTCGCGATCGGAGGCGCGCCTGCGCCGCTACGTCGAACGCGATTTCCGCTTGATCGCCGACGAACCGGTGGCCGAGGGAAGGGCACCCTTGTCGGCGCGCGATCTCGAGGCGGGCAGCTACGTCATCGAAGCGGGTGAGGTGCGGATGCCCATCGTCGTCGAACCGGGAGCCGATCTTCGCGTATGGGTGCCCTCGTTTCCCAGCGACGCTCGGTTCGTCCATGTTCCAGGGGGACCGTTCCGCTGCGGCGGCGACGACCTTGCGCCCGGTGCCTTGCCGGCGAGCGTCGTCGAGCTCCCGTCGTTTGCGATTCACCGATTTCCCATCACCAACCGCGAGTACTTGGCCTGGCTCGGCGCCTTGCCGGAGACCGAACGCGCGCGGCACACCCCGCGGCGATCTCCCGACGGAGGATGGTTTCTCGATCCCCGCGAGCCGGTTTTGCCGGACGGCGATCCACTCTTTCATCCCGAAGCGCCGGTAGTAGCCATCAGCTACGACGATGCGAGCCGCTTCTCGGCCGACCACGGGTGGCGCTTGCCCACCGAATTGGAATGGGAAAAAGCGGCGCGCGGCGTAGACGGCCGCGTCTTTCCTTGGGGCAACCGTTTCGACGCCACCTTCTGCAAAATGCGCGATTCGCGCGCCGATGGCCCCTATCCGGAACCGGTGGGCGCCTTTCGCGCCGACGAATCCCCGTACGGCGTTCGCGATATGGCCGGGGGCTCGCGCGATTGGACTTCCTCCACCTTGGGGGTTGAGATGCGCGTCGTGCGCGGGGGCGCGTGGAACGTGACTTCGCTCTTCTGTCGCCTCGGGTTTCGCTACGCCTATTTGCCGCACGACGTTTATACGAACGTCGGGCTGCGGCCTGCCCGCGACGGTGCGTGACGGCGCGGCTCAGCGCCGGAGCACGGCGAGCTTGTCCTTGTGCCGCGCCTGGCACGCGTTGTAATCGTCTTGTGTCAATCCGAGGGCGCTCGCCGTCAGGCGAAGCAAGTTGGTTTCGACCACGGTGATCTCGTTGTCCGCTGCGGCAAGGTCGACGAGCGCGTCGAGCACCTGCAGGCGAAGGTCGCGGTCGGTCAGCGTCAGTAGCTCGCGCGCATAGAAGGGCGCTTCGATGGTGGAGATGTCGACGATGTGCTCGCGCAGCGCGGCGCACACGGCGTCGATGCCGGACGGCGTCAACGCTTCGACCCGCTCGAGCTCCTGGCGGATGCGCTGTTCTTCCTCCGGTCCGTAACGCCGATCGGCATACGCCACGGTGCCCAAGAGGCCGGCCATCGCGACGACGATGCGGACGGTCTCCTCGTCGGTACCCACCATGTTGGCGCGCACGACACCGGCAAAGCCGCCTGTACCCTGCGGCGGCGAAGCCGCTATTTTGTCGACGAGCCAGCGAAACATGAAATGAACCTGCGCCAAGCTATCACGAGGTCAGATCGCCTTCTAGCGTGCGGGCTGACCTCGAAGCGTCAGAGCGAGAGGCCGATCACCGTGCGCGCCCAGATGTGACCGACATTATCGCCAACAGCGACGGTGCGTTGCGTGTCACTCGCCCGCCAATACACCGCCGTCGTCCACCACAATTTGCCAAAGCTCAACATCACGGCCGGACCGATGAAGTGATGGGGACCATCGTTGAAAACCTTCTGCGGCGGTTTTTGGTCAGGAAACTCGGCGCGCATCCAATACTCGATGCCCGGGTGGATGGAGGGCGTCACTTCGTAGGTCAAACCGGCGGTCGGATGGATGACCCAGTCGGCGCGCCCGTCGTAATAGAATTCGCGCTCACCCCACAGGTTGATGATGGCGCGCGCCTTGCCGAAACGCTTTTGCAAATTGATCTTCGCTTCGAGCTCGATCTCGTTGTCGAGCTCGCATACTTCGCCATAGAGCGAGACGTCGACGGGCCACTCGCTCTCCTCGGCCAAACGCAGGCGCAGCCGCTGCTTCACGCCGTTGCCACCCGAAAAGGAGGGGACGGAGCTCCACGCGTCGCTCGGGCTGGGCACGTACTGAACATAGAGGCCGAGCTCGAGCCAATCGGTGATGCCGTATTCGAACTCCGTTTGCAGGCGGTAGATGTTGGTCCACGCCGGCTGGCCGGTAGCGACGGGAATGGCGCGCACGGGCGCCACGTCCACGTACTGTTCGATCTCCGTCTCTCCCTCGGCGAGCGTTTCGTAGGGATAAGAGAAGGGCAATGGCCGTGGATTGGCGACGGCAGAGCGCGCGAGCGTTGCCGCTGCGGCGACGCCGAGAGCAAGGAGATATCGATGCATGTGTCTCACAAGTTCGAGAGTTGGAGAGCAGGCAGCAAGATCGAAACGTCGTCGCCTCCGCCGTGGCAGGCATTGCACCCGCCTTCGACGTTACCGAGGTACGACTCACCCGAGGGGGGCCCCACGCCGCGCCAGAGGATCCCCGTGCCGCCTTCGACGCCGTTGCGCAGCTCGAACCATTCCCAGCCGGTCGCGCCGCGTGTGTTGTACGTCCCGCCCCGTTTGACCCGTGCCACGACGTCATTTTGGGTGGGGTCGTCGTTGATGATCTCTTTGACGATGATAGTCCCGACTGGATACGACGTGCTGCCGGTCGGGGGGCGCTGATTCAAATACGCCGTCCGCCGCCCGGCGAGGTGGGGACTATCGGCGATCCCGTCATCGATTGCCGCAGGAAAGGCTGACCACTCGCGAAACCCGCGAAAGCTCGTCTCGAAAGCGAGAAAGCTTCCGGGCTCGATGGGGTCGCCGGCGGGATCACCCCCGCCGCACGCCATCGCGCCGAGCGCCGCGAATGCGAGTACGAGCCGTTTCATGGTTCTGGCACGAAGAGAGGAAAGCCGAGCAGTTTGCCGGCCTCGTTCATTTGCGTGACCACCGAGCTTTCTTCTTTGGGGTCCACCGCCTGCTGCACCGCCATGAAGAGCTTGCCGAACGGGGACTCGAGATCCTGCGGCGTGGGCTTGATCGAGCTCCATCCTGGGGGCGGCTGCGGAATGGCATCGCCCGGCGTGGTGACGTAGGCGCTGCGTAGGCTGTCGAAGCCGGCCTTGATCTTCTCGTCGATGGTCGCGCCGCTGCTCATGCCGTCCGAGCCCCCTTTGGCGACGATCCACGGCCGAAACAGCTGGTAAATCTTGATTGTCCCCTCGAGATTGGCGTGGAGATCGGCGAGGGTGCGTTGCGCATAGCGCGATTCTTCCTCTTGTGTCGCCGCCTTGTTCACCTTCTCGGCTTGCTCGTTCATGAGCGAAACGAGGCCTTCGTAGGCGCCGTCGAGAGCGATCTTGGCCGGTTGCCAAACTCCCTGCAGGCTGACGATATCGCTGAGGAGCCGCGCGCACAGCTTGTTCTTGAAATCGGAAGCTTCCGTCTCGCTGGAAGGAAAACGCGCCGCCTTGTAGCCCGGCAGCTTGCTCTCGAAAGCGACGACGTAGCTTGGAATGGTGTCGGAATAGAGGATCCTCTCGATGGCGTGCTGCCCCGTCACGCCTTCGCCATCGAAGGGGTTGTCATCCCCCTGCTCCGGGAGATTCGACAGAAAGTCGTCATAGCGAGCGTCGGTCCAGTAATCGATCTCTTGAAAGAGCGGCGCAATCGCGCCCTCGATGTGCTCGTACGAAACACGCATCCGCTGCCACGCCTCTTTCATGTCGGACAGGGCCTTGGCATCCAAGGTGGGGTCCCATCCCCGTCCCGAGGGCGAAGGCGCGTAGCCGGCCAGCTCGGTCGCAGCCTGTTTCCAATCGGCGATCTCGAGAGCGAGAGAATCGTGCATGCCGCTCGTGATTTCGGCGCGGTACTCGTCGTCGGTCTTCCCGTCGGCGCTCGAGGAGCAGCCGCTCGCCACGGCCAAGAAACCGAACATCGCACCCAACCAACGCATTCGACGCATGATCACTCCTCGTTGAAGATCGCTAAGAACGATGAAGAAAAGGGGGCGCTCTCATAGGGCGCTGACGAAGTCGATGAGCGTCTGCCGCTCGGAATCGGAGAGCGCGTTGAACAAACGGACGGCCCCTCCTGCTTCCGAACCACTGCTGGCGTGCATTCGGATCGCTTCCTCGATCGAGCCCGCACGGCCATCGTGGAGGTAGCTCCGGGCGAAACGCAGCCCGATGAGCGGCGTCGTCTTCCATTGGCGCCAATTGGCCTGGCCATCGGCGATCCCGTCGGAGAGCTGGACGCCCATGTCGTGCAGCAAAAGATCGCTATAAATAGGGGCGTCAATCGATCGGAGCTGCGCGATCGGATAGTCAGCGCGCGTCCGCAACGACGGGGCGTGGCACACGCCGCACGTTACGCGCTCGAAAAGCTGGCGCCCTTCGTCGGTGAGTCCTCGCCGCGCGGGGATGGCGATGAGCCGCAGGTAATTGGCAATGTCATTGAGGAAGTCGGCATCGACGTCGACTCCTGGCTTGGCGTCGTCGGTGAGACCGTCCGGATTCGGTAGCTCGGTCGGGCGAAGCGGGTTCGTGATCCCCATGTCCCCTTGCAGCGCATCGGCCGTGAAATCGTCGAGCGTTGCGATGCGCGCCTTCAATCCGAAGCGGCCAATGAGAAGATCGCCGTTGGCGTGCGCGCCGAAGGTGGAATCGGGGTTGGCCTCCGACGTGTAGACCACGCGGTTGACGTGACCTGCGATGGCATCGGTTCGGTTGGCCTGCTCTTCGGCGACGCGCTCGATCTCGCTGTCGTCGACAGCCTCCAAGTAGCCGCGGCCAAGCACGGAGGGGCCGACGCGGATCGTCGTCTTTACCGCGGGATCGCCGGGAGGGAGGATGGGCGTCGTGGCGCCGGCGGCGACCTGAGGCCTGACCGTGTGTCCGAAAGGCAGTGTCGATTGATCGCCCGAAGGGGTGCCATCGGCGTTGAGGACGACCATCTTCTGCACGAGCCCCGGCCCCTTGCTCGCCTCGGTGTGGCAGCTGCTGCAAGCGATTCGGATGTAGAGCGGACCGAGCCCGTCCGGCTCGCGGAAGGGAACGTCGAAGAAATTGTCCCCTTTCAAGAACTGCGTGACCTGCTGCTTCGTGGCCGTATCGATTGGAATGTCGAAAGGGTCGGCCCCGTCGCTCGGCCGAGGGACTTCGGTCTCAGGGGGGGAAGAACAATGCGCGAGCAGCAGCAGACCTAAGAAAGCCGCGCGGTTCATCCTCAGATGATACTGAAAGTGAAGATCAAGAGCAACAGCAACCTACATCCTCCTTCCCTGGATCTACGCTGGTGGTTCGTGAGCTCGTGCTGGATAGGGGTCTGGAGCGGTAGGGGACGAGGTCGCGGAGATTGGCATTGCGCTTCATCCGTGGTGAGTGAATTGATACGAGTGGCACGGATTTACCGAACGACGACGCAACCGAGTTGCGGGCGATCAAGGACAGCACGATGAAATACCGAGGAAAGCTCAACGTTTGCGCGGGTTTATTAGTCGCGTCGATGTGCGCCGGAAGCGTCGCCCGCGCCCAAGGCGATGAAGCGCCTCCCGCGGCCGCATCCGAGCGATCCAAGCTCGAGATCGTCATCGACAAATCGAAGGTGGACCTCAAAGAGCATCGGCTCGAGGTGAAGATGAATCGCGTCGCCACCCGCGTGACGATCAAGGTCTTCGACGAGGCGGGCGCTGTTTTGGCCGATCAGGAGCACGACTTCAGCCGCTCGGCCGCGGGAACCGCGCTCATCGTGGCGTGGTCGCCGTCGAGCGATGCCGCCGTCGGTCGCATCGAAGTGTTCGGCTACGACGAAGACGGCGCGTACAAGGGTATCGCCATCACGCCGTGGTCCGTCGCGATACCGCACGAAGAGGTCAATTTTCGCCGCGATTCGGCGGACATCGACGACGCCGAGAAACCGAAGCTCGACGCCAGCTTCACCAAAGTGACCGAAGCCATCCTCACCCACGGGGATCTCGGGAAGATCTCGCTCTTTATCGCGGGCCACACCGATTCAGTGGGGACCTCCGCCTACAATCTCCAGCTGTCGCGAGCTCGCGCGCAGGCCATCGCCGGTTGGTTTCGCAAACGCGGGCTCAAGATCCCCATCGCCTTCGAAGGATTCGGCGAATCCGCGCTCCTCGTGAAGACCCCCGACGAGACCGACGAGCCGCGCAACCGCCGCGTCGATTACATCCTTTCGATCGACGAGCCTTCCTTCAAAACGAGCGGCTTTCGGCCCGCTTGGAAGCGAGCCAACTGACGATCTTGGCCCGTGCGGTCGCGAGCGCACGCACGGGTAGGGGCGGATGACGGTACGCACGGCGTTGCGCTAGGCTCCTGCCGTGCATCGACCGTCGCCCACCGCCCTCAAGGACCGCGCCCGCACGCTCATCGAGCGCATGACGCATCGCAGTCGCTTCGTTTATGCCGTGCCGCGCGCAGCGGCCCGCACGCATCTCGCCAAAGTCCTCACAGAGCAGAGTTTCATCCTTCGTGAAACAGACGACGCGGGGCGGGTCTCCAAGTGGTCGAACGCGGAAAAAACCGCGACGCTCGTCGTGCTCGAACGGGTCGACCTCGACGTGACCTTCCTGCAAGGGGACGGCGGGGACGCGGTGGCCCCACTCGGCGCCGTGCTCGACAAGACGGGTTTCTTCGCCCAATCGACCCTCCTCGAATCGGCCTTCGACGTCGGCACCGAGGACGCGCGCAAGGCGCTGCTCACGCTCGCGCACATGGTCGTCGCATGGGACGGCGATTGGGCGGATCTCTTCTTGTTGCACCTTGCCTCGCCGGACCCCGTCGTGCGCCATGATGCCGTCACGGCGCTCACCGTCGCCGCCATGGTGGCGCGCGACCGCGGACCAGCACCGGAGCTGCTCGCGGAAGCGGCAGAGAGGGAGACCTATCCGAAGCTGAAGGAGACCATCGACGACGCACAGCGCGTCATCGGGGCGCTGGCTACGGCCGAAGGGTGAGTCAGGCTTCCGTCTTCGGGCGCCAGCGCAGTATCGGTTTTCGCGCGGCGCGCGCTTCGTCGAGACGACCCACGCGCGAGGTGTGCGGCGCCGTTTTGACGAGCTCGGGCTCGGTCTCCGCCTCTTCCTTGATGCGGATCATGGCTTGCGCGAAGGCCTCGATCGTCTCTTTCGACTCCGTCTCCGTCGGCTCGATCATCATCGCCCCTTTGACGACGAGCGGGAAGTAGACGGTCGGCGAATGAAACCCATAGTCGAGGAGACGTTTGGCAACGTCGAGCGTTTTGACGCCGGTTTTCTTTTCCAGCTCGACGTCGGTGAAAACGGCTTCGTGCATGCACGTCGCGTCGTAGGCGAGCGGGTAATGCTTGCGTAGAAGCGCGGCGAGGTAGTTGGCATTGAGAACGGCGAGATCGCTCACCTGGGCGAGGCCCTCGGCGCCAAGCTCGCGAATGTACGTATAGGCGCGGACCACCATCCCGAACTGGCCGTTGAAGGCGCGCAGGCGCCCTACGCTGTGGGGGCGATCGTGATCGAGCCGGTACCCGTCGCCCGTCTTGGCAATGACGGGGGCGGGCGCGAATGGCGCAAGCATCGCTTTGAAGGCGACCGGACCTGACCCGGGGCCACCGCCGCCGTGCGGCGTGGTGAACGTCTTGTGCAAGTTGTATTGCATGACGTCGACCCCGGCGTCGCCAGGACGGGCGCGCCCGAGAACGGCGTTCATGTTGGCGCCGTCGCCGTAAACGAGGCCCCCCTTGTCGTGAATCATCTTCACGATGGTCGGCATCGCGCTCTCGTAAAGACCGAGCGTATTGGGATTGGTGATCATGATCGCCGCGATGTCATCGCCGGCGCCTTCCAGCGCGCGCGCGAGATCGGCGGGATCGACGATGCCCGAGGGGCCGCTCGGAAAGGGGACCGCGACGAGGCCGTTGAGCGCGCAGCTCGCCGGGTTGGTGCCGTGCGCGGTGTCGGGAATGAACACCTTGCGCGGCGCTCGCCCCTTCGACTCGTGGTAGGCGCGGATCATCATGAGACCGGTGAGCTCGCCCTGGGCGCCGGCCGCGGGCTGCAACGAAACGCCATCCATGCCAGCGATTTCGGCCAAGATGCGCTCGAGCCGGTAGATGATCTCGAGCGCGCCCTGCGCGTAGCGGTCGGGGGTCAGCGGATGAAGGCGCGCGAAACCGGGGAGCCGCGCCGCCCATTCGTTGATCTTGGGGTTGTATTTCATGGTGCACGACCCGAGCGGATAAAACTGCGAGTCGATGCAAAAATTCCACTGCGAGAGCCGCACGAAATGACGGAAAGCTTCGGGCTCACTCACCTCGGGAAGACCAGCCGGCGTCTTTCGCGCCAGCGCTCCGAATTTCGCGGCGGGGTCGACGGCAGGCACGTCGAGCGGGGGAAGGGACGCACCCGAGCGCCCGGGAGCGCCGCGCTCGAAAATGGGGGGCTCGCGGAACTGGATGCCCCGCACAGCTGCGCTGATCATCCTCGGGCTACTTCCAGTCTTTGGACGGGCCGGTCGGCTCGGCGGCGCCGCCGATGCTCTTCAAGTCGGGCGTCACCCGGCGCTGCTTGACGCAGTCCCACTTGTTGCCGACCTCTCGGTCGCTGAGGCCCCACTCGCCGTCGAGCGTGTCGTCGACGTCGTCGCCCGACGGGCGCTTGTAGACGAAGTACCCCTTGCCCTTGGTCGTCGCGCTCGGGCCGACCATGCCGGCTTTGTGCTCGGTCCACTCGAAGTGGAGGACGTTGCCGGAAACGGGGCCGTTCAGCTCCCCCCACGCGGATTCGTCGGTCTTTTTCCAGCGCCCTTGAATGCTGCCGGCGCTCTCGACGAGATGGAGATTGCCGAAGGTGGGATTGAAGTAGACGCCGTTCCACGACGCCTTTTCAGGCATTTCACCGGGAGCGACGTTGGCCACCTTGGGTTCCTCTTTTGCTCCGCCGCATGCGGTGAGGAGCGTGCCGGCGCCGACAGCGAAGGAGATCGAAAGAGCCGCTATTTTCCAGGTGGTGTTTCGCATGGCGCGCAATCTACCCCAGCGCCCCCGCGTTGGGGAAGAGGGCATGCGCGGGCGCCGTCGGG
>DATHEQ010000276.1:0-7265 GCA_035318505.1 Polyangiaceae bacterium
CAAGACGTGTTCGAACGGTATCTATCGAAGTCGCTGCTCCTGCGGCTCCTTCCGCTTCGTCCGATCGGCGGTTTTTGCGTCCACTAGGGGCGCTCGAGGTTCGCGCGGAGCGTTCTAGAATACCGCTCCGATTTCGAGCGCAGACGTCATAGTCGTCGAACGGTCGGAATTCGCCGAACGCGCGCCACGAGCTTCCGCGGCGCATGCACCCGATGCAATAGCCCGGATCGGCCCCGTTATCGACGCCGGCCAGCTCGGCCTCGAGCCCGAACGCGGACCACGGGAGAGGCCTATACGAGAGATCGAAACCCAGCAGCAAGGTGTTGAGGCCGCCAATCATCCCTGCTCCGCCCACGCGAAGCCCAACGCCGTAATGCGCAGGCTCACGGCGGTTCTCCATCGGAGCCTGGTCCGATGGAGGAGGTTCCGCGGGCGGCCCCGCCCAGAGCGGCGCCGAGGAGGTCACCACCGCCGAAAGAACACGGAAGGCTCATGCCGTGCGGCACATGCTGCGTCTGCTCGAGGAGGGTGCATCACGGCTTGGCATCCGACCAGCACTACGTAGCGCTGCGCTTCAGAATCGGCGGAGAAACTCGCTCGGCGACTCGATTGCAAATCTGGATCTTCCCGGAGAGCTTCGAACGAGCAGACAGGATCGCCTTTTCGCGCGTCAGAAAGACGTCGCCTCCCACTCCTCGGCGTTCACGATGTGCATGACGTCGTGGAGCGAATTCTCACCGGGGGTGACAGCATCGCTGCGCTCCGGGTGCTGTTCGGAAAGATCGTTGCATCGAGGTCGCCCGCCATCGGCCGGTAGTCACCAATGTCCGACTGTGCCATTGTGCCGTTACCGCTGTGTTTTTGCATTTCGCATAGATGACCTTGGCTTGACTCCCGCATGTCAGGCAGGACTACACGATGACCAAGCAGCGCTTCCCAGTACGGACCCTTCGGACGTGGAACGCGCTGTTCCTTTTTGCGGTGGCAGCTTGTGGCGGCGTAGCGCGCGAACCGACGGAGAGGCCCGACGGTGGAGAGATCCCTAGGCCCGACAGCGGCGAGCCGGTCGCTGACGGTTCGGCGCTCGCGTGTGGTGGCCAGCAGGGCGAAACTTGCCCTGCCGGCGAATATTGTTTTTATTCGATCGAGCAAGCTTGCGGCGCTGCCGATGCGACCGGTGTTTGTGTCCGGCGGCCGAATGGGTGTCCCATCTCCTTACTTCCCGTCTGCGGCTGCGACGGTGAGACGTACGGCGACTCGTGCAGAGCAGCCAGGGAGCAAGGCGTCAGCGTTGCGCGCGAGGGCCCTTGCCACAAAGCGTGTGAGGAGCGCAACAAAACGTGCGATGCCAACGAATATTGCGATTATGCGAACAAGCCGACGTGCAGCAGCAGCGGCGCGATTGGAGCTTGTTTGCCGCGGCCCGATGCATGCGCCGACGTTCATTCGCCGGTTTGCGGCTGCGACGGTAAGACCTATCCCAACGCGTGTGAAGCGGGGCGTGCTGGCACGGGTGTCTTCGGCTCCGCCCCGTGCCCGCCGGACGCGCTCTGAGGAAGGCGCGCCGCGTCGGACAAGCACTGCGCCCAGCTCGCCAACATGGGTGATGGCCGCACCGGGCACGCAACATCGGCGATGCTGAATCGCTACCGTCGCGCCCCGCGTTCTGCTAGTGCGCTCGACCTTGGACCTCTCTTGCCCCTCTCAACCCTGACGAGACGGACCCTGAGACGACGAGTATCTCACCCCTAACCGCGGGGTGGGCCGCGATGTGGCGGTGGATCTCCCACCTGGTCTCGCCCGGGCTACGGCCGAAGGGCGGTGGGAGATCGTCGTCGCGCGACAGCTCCGTCTGCGTGAGCACCTCGAACATCTCGCCGGCAATGTTCTGCCAATCGCAGGCGGACGCCTGCGTCGGTGATGGCGGTTCGATTCCGAGCACGTCGCCGGGCGCGTGGTCGCCTGCCGAGTGGTATGGGTTCGGTGATGCCGAAGCCAACAATAAGGTGCGTGGGAGTCGATCCATGATCGACGATGATCAGGCGCTCTTGCCGCAGCACGGCGACCTTTCGGGCGAGGTGCTCGACGAACGACGATTCGTCAACACCTTCCCCGATTTCGACGCCCTCCCCGTCGAACAGGCTCGCCATGTCGCTACTCGAATTCACGCGCGCATCGATCTCCTGATTCCAGCGCTGATGGTCGAGCTTCGCTCCAAGATCGGCCCTATCGCCGAAGCCAGCGATCCGCGTTTCAACCAGCCTGACTTCACGCTCTACGCTGGAGCCGGTGGCCTCGCGCTCGCACTCTGGGCAGCGGCCGTTTACTTCGACGAGCGCAAGACCCACCCCGATTTGGCCGCCACTTGCCTCGCTGACGCATATCGCGCGCTCGGACACGCGCTCGACCTTGCCGAGGCCGATCGCGCGTCGTCCACCGGTTTCTACTGCGGCGCTGCCGGAGTGCATGCGATCGCCGCGAGGATGCAGCGCGCGAAGAACCCCACGGCCGCGGCCGAACACACGCGCCGCGTGCTCGGCGCTCTCGACCGCGCACTCGAGCAACCGGAGACCGAGATCCTGTACGGGCGCTCCGGCTATCTCTATAGTTTGCTCGATCTTCGCCGGTGCACCGACCCCCGAGAGCGCACGCCCGATCTCGAAAATGCGCTCGCCGTCGTATTCGACGCGCTCATACGCGAAGGCGCGTCGCTCGGCGCCGAGCTTTCACGCCAGTTTCCCGACAACGCGCTCGCCAAGAGTCCTCTCGCCTATTGCTTCCCCGCCAAACAGGGCGCCGTCTACTTCGGCGCAGGTCACGGCTTGGCCGGTGTTCTCTATGTACTCTTGCATTTTCCGGAGCGCTGTCTTCATTCATACGCACGAGAATCGATCGCCGGTGCACTCGATTTTCTGGTCTCGATCCAGAACAGAGAGGGAAATTTCCCGACCGATCTACGAGGCCACCGTTGGGATCTTTTCCACTGGTGCCACGGCGCGCCGGGCGTCGTTCCCACCCTCTGCAAAGCCTACGAAGTGTTCGGCGAAGCGCGTTACCTCGACGCCGCGCAACGCGCCGCCGACGCCGTATGGTCGTCCGGGCTTTTGCGCAAAGGGGTCGGCATTTGCCACGGAATCGCCGGCTCCGCGCTGAGCCTCCTCACGATGCACCGCACCACCAGAAACGAGCGCGATCTCTACCGCGCCCTCCGCATGTGCGAAGCAACGTGGTCCGAGCCCTGCCTCGCCGTCATCCGCCAATCGCACGACCCCCAGCGCTATCGCCCCGGCTCCCCCGACCTTCCGTACAGCCTCATGGAGGGGAAAGCGGGGCTGCTCTATGCGTACGTCGCGATGCAGCGCCCGGATCAAGGCGGTTTTCCCGGGTACGCTGGCGCTGGGTGAGACGATTGGAAGCGCGTATCGACGTAGCGACACCGAATCGCTACCGTCGCGCGGCCCATTCTGCGACCTGAGCTCGGCCCCGGTCCCCTTCTGTGGGACGGAAATTTGGAACGCCAGCTCAGCGAGCGGCTTCGTTCGCCACCCTGACAAACTTCAGCGCCATCCGATCGCTCTCTCCGATCGCCAGGTACTTGTCGCGGTCCATGTCGCCGAGCGCGAGCTCCGGCGGCAGCGTCCACACGCCCTTCGGATGGTCCCGCGTATCCCTCGGGTTCGCGTTGATTTCGCAGCGAGCGACGAGCTTGAACCCCGCGGCCTCCACTTGCGCGATCACCCACGCCTCGGGCAGGTAGCCCGTCGTTCCGCACTTGTCCGGGTCCGTCCCCGGCGCGGCGCGGTGGTCCTCGACGCCAAGGATGCCATTCGGTTTGAGGGCTCGATGGCTCTCGCGAAGCCACGTGTCGAGCGTTCCCCAGTTCTTCATCATGTGGACCTCGCGCATCAGGAGAACCATGTCGACCTTTCCGTCGCGGTTCAGTTTCGGCGCCGAGTAGTCGACCCGGATCACCTGAACCTTCCCGTAGAGTTCAGGCGCCGCGCGAAGTAGGTCATCAAACCGCACGCCCTCGTATGCCGTCCAGTGGTGCGTGCTCGGCGCGGACGCGGTGCTCGGCGGCTCCCTGTTCGTCGCCAGGTAGAGACCCTCCTTCGCGAGCACCGGGGCGAGGAGCTCCGTGTAGTAGCCAGCCCCCAGCCCACGCCCCCCCGGTCCGATGTCGAGCACGGTCATCGTCGGTGTGAAACCGAAAAATGCGAGCGTCTCGACGGGGTGGCGATACTGGTCGCGATCTACGGCGCCGGGAGAGCGGTGCGATCCGCGCATGGCGGCGGCGACCGCGGCGCTGCCGCCGGCGACGCTGGCGTCCGCGTGCGCCTGCGCCCGATCCGGCTCGCCCGCGTGGTGTTGCTGGGCGCCGCTACAACCGACGAGCATCGCGGCGACGAGGAGGAGCGATGAGGCGTGAGCCATGCAATCATCGTGGCACGCCCCACGCCGTCTGGTATCCCGTCAGCCCTAAGCATTGTGGTGGGCTTCGGAGGGCGCTTACCTTCGTACTGGCCTTCACCTTGACGATGTCCTTGCGCCACGACGTGAGCGGGACACGAAGTGGCCCGCGAGGACCTCGCTCGCGTCTCGCCGATGCTCGACGCGCAGGCGGCCTATATGACGTGGTCCGATCTCCACCTCGTCAACGGCGTGGTGACACTCGACCGAAACAAGACGCAGCGGCCTCGCGAATGGCCCCTGCATCCCGGCGTGGTGCGCGCGCTCAGCGCCTAGAAGACGCTCCGCCGCGGCAACGCTAGCGATCGCGTCTTCGTCAACGCCGATGGCAAACCTTTCGACGACTCCTCGCTCGGGAAGATGGCCGAATCTTCCGCGGCTGTCTCAAGGCGGCAGGTGTCACGCGGGCGCAGCTGACCGCGAATACCGCCGAGCGGGGGCCCATCCGAGCGCACGATCTCGTGGAACGTTCGTTCCCTCTCGTTGGCCAACAGCAAGACCGAAGGCTGGGTCATGCGCCGCACCGGCCACACCACTTCGGCGATGGTGAGTCGCTACGCCAAGCATTTTGAGAATGCGGCCGAGCTCAAACTTGGTAGGCTCCGCGCCCTCGACGAGCCATCCCCGAATTGGCCGAGGTGGCAGCAAGAACGGCGTCCGGTGGCAGCGGCGGACAACAAGAACCGTTGCAAAACAAGAAAAAGCTAAGTAGTAGCACCGCATTAGCCGAAGTGGCGGAATGGCAGACGCGGCGGATTCAAAATCCGTTATCCGTAAGGGTGTGAGGGTTCAAGTCCCTCCTTCGGCACTGGTTTTTGAGGCATTTGCGAATCTGCGGAGTGATTGCGGAGTAAGAAAGTGGAGCGGCTGAGCATCGGAAAGACGGCGCCGAAGCCATCTTTTGATGGGCTCGGCTTCGCGAATGTAGCCCTTGGTCGTGGCGAATCCGATGCCCCGCTGTTCGACGTTCGACAAGCGTTGGAGGTCGCGGGACCTCGCCCACGCCAGCTCGACGAAGGGTTGTTACGAGGTTAGGCCGCTGTCCATTTTTTGACCAACGGGCGCGCTCGCGTAACGCAATCGCGTTCGTCGCGGTCCGCCCCGCCTCGTTGTCGCGGATCCACGCCGTTGCGGTCGTCGCCGATCCGCCCCGTCACATTCGCTAGAAGTCGGAGACGAGGGAAAGGAGCAGCGATTTGCCGTCGTTGCCGAAGGTCGGAGCCACCGCGGTCAGCCGCAATTGGAAGGGCCCCTTCGCGATGGGCATCGCGACCCAAGCCATGACGGCGGACCGAGCCACGACTTTGCTTTGCTCGCCCGCGTCCTCGACACCGACGCGTACCTGCCCAAGATCGTAGGACACGCCGACACTCCCGCTGAGCGAAGTTGACGTTAGAGCATCGCCCGCCAGCCCATGCGCGCGAAGCACGCCCGCAAAGCGCCATCGCCCCACCTCGTGCGAGACATTGACCTGACTCCAAAACCCGCTCCCGCCGGTCAGATCGCGCATGGCGCCGCCGGAAAGGCTCAGCTGGGTCGGCGCTTCTCTCGGCGGCGTAAGGTGCAGCCGAAACCCCACCACTCCACCCGAAAACCGCTGATCCAGCGAATCCTTTGCGCTCGGTCCCTGGCTCCTCGCTCGACCCGCGATCGGCCGCCTCAACTCGCGAAAGCGAGCGTCGGGGCGGTTTCAAATCCCTCGGCACTCGTTTTCAGCTGGATTTGCACCAGAGGCGTCGCGCGGGCCGCGCCCGACGATGAACATTTCTCTTGGGTGCGAAGCGCCATTACCACGGAGTGTTAAGTGCGCGACCACCCGCAATGGCTCGCAAGATGCTAAAAAATGGGGCGATGGCGACCACGGCCTCGAAACGGCATCGTCAGGCGCTCCTGGTTCTTGCAGCAGTGACTGGTGCGATCCCTACCGCTGCGCAGGAGCGACCGCCCGAGCGGCTTGGCGAAGCACAAGGCGCGTCTCCGGCGGCGGAGCAACGACCATTCGAACCGCCTGTGGAAGCACCAGGCACATCTTCAGCGGATCCGACACGCCAGGTGAGGTTCGCAATCGACGGACTCCGCCCTGGTTTACAGGTGCGTGTCGTACCGAGATCGGAGCGCGCTCCCGAAGGGGTCTCACCCACTTCCTGCACTCAGGACTGCGAGCTCAAGCTGCAAAAGGGCGCCTACACGTTGATCGCCAGCCGGGGCGACGATCATCGCACGAAAGACGTCGAGCTCACGTCGTCGCAAATGCTGAGGGTGGGCAAATTGGACGGCGTGGCCCGCGCGGCGGGGACCGTGATGGGGATCACCGGCATCATCGTGGGGGCGATTGGCGCCTTCATCACCGTCGCGTACGTCGCGTCTCCACCACTGGGCCCGGACGACGAAGACCTGGGCAATAGTCGAGCGGTGGTTCTTTGGGCGGGGATTGCTGGCCTCGCTGTCGGCACTGGACTCACGATCGGCGGTTTCTCCCTTGCGGCGGGGAACCGAGCGCCATCGATGAGTCTCTTTCCCATGCCGACGACGCGACCGCCCGCAGCCGGAGCGGGCGCTGCCATTTCCCTTACCGGAAAGTTCTGAGCGAGACGTCGAGCTTCGACATCGCTTGAGGATTTTCGTGGTAGTCGTGCTGATGGCTTGCCAACCCCCCTGGGCCGCGGTGCGCTGATCATGACGCTCGTCGTGCAGGCTCGCGTTGTGGCGCTGCTCGAGGGAGCGTCCCTGCTCCTTCTCCTTTTCGTCGCCATGCCGCTCAAATACATCGCGCACGCGCCGCTGATGGTTCGGAT
>DATHEQ010000277.1:0-9012 GCA_035318505.1 Polyangiaceae bacterium
GCTCGACGGTGACGCGGCGCGAGCCCGCGCCGCATCGATCGCGAACGCCATTGGCGCCGGACCGCCGAGCTCTCGATAGGGCACCAGCCCGACCATCACGCCCGACACCAAGACGTAGAGAACGGCGCAGATGGCGAGCGATCCTAGAAGCCCGATGGGCATGTCCCGCGCCGGATTTTTCGCCTCCTGGGCGGCGGTGGAGACGGCGTCGAAGCCGATGTAGGCAAAGAAGATCACCGCGGCGCCGCGAAAGACGCCGCTCACGCCGAAATGCCCGAATTGTCCCGCGTTGGGCGGGATGAACGGATGAAACTCGGACGCTCGTACGAACGGTGCGGCGCCGATCACGACCGCGACGATGACCGCGACTTTGAGAGCCACCATCGCCGAGTTGATCGCTACCGATTCTCGAATGCCCACATAGAGAAGCCCGGTGACGGCGAGGGTCAAAAACGCCGCCGGCACGTTGAAAAATCCCGCGACGAGCCCCGCCGACGTGAGCACCGAAACTCCGGGCGGTGCGAGCCATCTCGCCGGAAGAGCGAGACCAAAGTCGGCAAGTAGACTCGCCAAATTGCCCGACCAGCCCACCGCGACCGTCGCGCAGCTGAGGGCGTATTCGAGGATGAGATCCCAGCCGATGACCCATGCCACGCACGACCCCAGGCTCATCTTCGCGTACGCATACGCAGAGCCGGCGACCGGAACGCTGCTGGCAAACTCCGCGTAGCAGAGTCCGGCGAGGGCCGCGGCGAGTGCAGCGAGCACCATCGACAACACGATGGCAGGTCCCGCGTGAATGGCGGCGGCCTGGCCGGTCAAGACGAAGATGCCCGTGCCGATGACCGAGCCGATCCCGAGGGTGATCAGGCTCCCGGCCCCTAGAACCCGCCGCAGCTCGGGACGCGAAACTTCTGGCAATCGATGGCTCATCGGATGGCTTCAAGAAACAGGAAATCGCGGACATCCGCATGAGCCGAGGGGCACGGCGCCGAACCATGACTTTCGGCATTGGTGTCTGCCGCCGATCGCTGTCACCCTTTTCCGATGCGAATGCGACCGGGCGCCATGATGCAGCAGGGCCTGAACATCGCAGGGCTGACCACCTGGCTCGTGATTGGCCTCGCGAGCGTGGGCTTCTACGTCGAGCAAAGACAAGCGACGGCGCCCTCGCGGTGGATGGCGTTTGCGCTGTGCTACGCGGCCTTCATCGCGCTTCTCTTGTTCGAAACAGGGCGGCGTTCCGGCCGCACGCCGCGCCACCTTCGCTTGGCGCTGCTAGCAGCGCAGTCGATCTGCGCCCTTGCGATAGCGTCCCTTTCGGGTAGACCGGTGGGGTTCATCTTTCTCACGCTCGTCGCGGCGCAGATGCCGTCGTTGCTGGGGGGCATAGCGGCCACGTGCTGGGTGCTCGCGCAGAGCACTGCGATGGGGCTCGTCTACGCGCGCATCGTGCCGGCCTGGGAAGCCAGATCCTATGTCGCCGTCTACCTCGGGTTCCAGGCGTTCGCCTTCCTGATCGTCCGCGCCGCGACCGCGGAGCTTGCCGCACGCGAAGAGCTCGCGCGAACCAACGCCTGGCTGCGGGCCACGCAAGCCCTCCTCTCCGAGAGTGGCCGGCTTGCCGAACGCGAACGCATCTCCCGCGACCTCCATGACGTGCTCGGGCACCATTTGGCCGCGATGAGCCTCAATCTCGAAGCCGCGCGCCACCTCTCCGACGGACCTTCCCGCGTGCACGTCGAGACCGCCCAAACGCTGGCGCGTGGTTTGCTGGGAGATGTTCGAACGCTCGTGCGTGAGCTTCATGAAACAGGAGGGATGGATCTAAAGCGCGCGCTCGGCGCGCTGGTCGAGGGTGTCTTGCGTCCCCAGGTCCATCTCGTTTTGCGGGCAGAGCTCGTGGACGTGGACCACGAGCTCTGCCAGGTCCTTCTTCGTTGCGTTCAAGAGACTGTCACCAATGCCATCAAGCACTCTGCCGCCAACAATCTCTGGATCGAAATCCGAAGAGAGAATGACGGCCTGATCCTCGAGGCCCACGACGACGGGCACGGAGCACCCGTCGTGTGCCCAGGACTCGGGTTGCGAGGAATGCGCGATAGACTCGCCGCCCGCGGTGGGCAGCTCGATTTCGAGGGCGCCGGCCGCGCGGGATTTCGCCTGCGAGCGCTCGTTCGATGATCCGGGTCCTGCTCGTCGACGATCAGACGCTCGTCCGGCAAGGCATCCGGAGCCTTCTGTCGCTTGCCCCCCGTGCGACGGCAGGCGCCGACGACCACGCTCTCGAAGTGGTAGGCGAGTCGAGCGACGGACTCGACGCGCTGCAAAAATACGACGAACTACGGCCCGACGTCATGCTCCTCGACTTGAAGATGCCTCGGCTCGACGGTCTCGGCGTCCTCTCTGAGCTTGCGCGCCAGCGCGAACCCGCCAAAGCGCTCGTTCTCACCACCTTCGACGACACCGATCTGCTCCTCGATGCCATCCGAAGCGGCGCCAGAGGCTATCTACTCAAGGACGTTTCCCTCGAGCAATTGTTTGTCGCGATTCAAACAGTCGCCGCCGGAGGCACCCACTTCCAACCCACGCTCACCGAGCGCGTGCTCCAACGCGCCCGCGAACTGCCGCGCCAGCCCTCGACGCTGGTGCTCTCCTCGCCGCTGACCGATCGCGAAGTCGAGATCCTCAAGCTTCTCTCGGCCGGTCTCAGCAACCGCGAGATCGCTTTTGCTCTCGATCTTGCGGATGGAACCGTAAAAAATCACGTATCCAGCATCTTGGCCAAACTCGGAGTTCGCGATCGCACGCGCGCCGTGCTCAAGGGCATCGAGCTCGGCTACGTTTGACATCGCTGCTCTTTGGCTCTCACCAGCCACCACGCCATCTACTCGGACCCGAACTCCGATCCGAGGACGATACCGCGTAGCATTTCGATCACTTCGCGATAAGCGGTGAGCGCCAGTACATTCTCGTATCGTCAATCGACATGCGGCGCCCATTCACACCCCGCGGTGGGCGCCGCTGCTCGAGTCGCGGGAGGCCGCTCGTGCTTCCCGACCAAGCCTTTCACGGACGATTTGCCGTTGGACGCCACGACGTGATCGTGTTCCTCGTTCCTTGCCTGCGTCGTAGCAGCGCGCCTTCGAGATGGGTCGAGGAAGGTAGGGAACATGTCGCAGGAGTTCGATGTCGTGTGTCTCGGTGGTGGCGTCGCCGGAGAAGCGATCGCAGTGGGGCTTCAGGACAGCGGACTGACGCTGGCGGTGGTCGAACGAGAGCTGGTGGGGGGCGAGTGCCCGTACTGGGGCTGCGTGCCTTCCAAGACTTTGCTTCGCTCGGGCGAAACGTTGAGCGAGTCCGATCGCGCGCGTCGCCTCGCCGCGTCGCACGTGGAGTGGAACGTCGACTTTCCCAAGGTTTCCAAACGCGTGCTGTGGATGGCACGCAACCTCGACGATAGCCGACCTGCCGCCGCCATGGAGGCGACCGGGGCCAGGCTCTTTCGAGGCGAAGGAAAACTCACGGATCGGCGCACGGTTGCGGTGGGGAGCGAGCAGCTCATCGCGCGTCGCGCCTTGGTGATTGCCAACGGCAGCACCGCAGCGATTCCAGCCATCGCAGGCCTCGACACCGTCGACTTCTGGACCAACCGCCAAGCCGCGATTCCGAGGAGCTGCCGGCCTCGCTGGCAATCCTCGGCGGGGGCGCCATTGGCATCGAGCTGGGGCAGGCCTTCGCACGCCTCGGCTCCAAAGTGACCGTGATCGAAGCGGGATCGACGTTCCTCGGGCTCGAGGAACCAGAGGCTGGCGCCGCGCTCCGACCTCACCTCGAGGCGGATGGCATCACGCTCATGATCGGTGATCCGTGTATCGCCGTCGAAAAGGAATCCGTCACGACTTCGCACGAGCGCGCGGCGGTGGTCGTGCACCTGAAATCCGGAGCTCGGGTCTCGGCGGAGCGGTTGCTCATCGCCACCGGACGCCGCCCCAATGTGGAGGCATGGCGCGGAGCCGGGATCGCACAGACGGAGCGCGGCTGGCTGAAAGTGGACCCGGCGACGCTCGAAGCACAACCCGGCATCTTCGGAGCAGGTGACGTAACGGGGCTCGGTGGGTTCACCCACCTCGCTTACTACCACGGGCAGATCGTGGCGCGTCGCCTGCGGGGCCTCGATGCGAGAGCCGATCACACGGCCGTGCCCCGCGTGACATTCACCGATCCTGAGATCGCCTCCGTTGGACTCTCGGAGGCTGCAGCGCGCGCCAAAGGCATCGACGTCGTGGTTGCCCGGGCCGATCCTGCCGAGACCGCGCGAGGTTACATCCACGATTTTCACGGTGGCGCGCTCAAGCTGGTTGGCGACCGCGAGCGCGGGGTGCTCATCGGGGCGACGCTGGTCACGCCGCGTGCCGGCGAAATCCTGGGCGAGCTCGTGCTGGCCATCAAGCTGGGCGTTCCACTGAAGACGCTCGCCGACGTCATCCACCCTTTCCCAGCATTCAACCGGGTCCTGGGCGAAAGTCTGGGCGAGCTCGCCGCGACCGTCGCGAAACAAAACGCGGCGCGATCGTGATGCCATTCATCACCCAGCCACGGAGCCCACCATGAGCCAACCCAGTGGTGCTGCGGAGCGGTCCGCCCCTAGTGCGACGGAAGGCGAATCCAGGGAGGTGGCGGTAACGCACTATGGAGCGCTGCACCGTAGCTCGCGGCGCTTTTGCTGCGCTGTTCGAGCGCTGACCGAAGCGGTGTTTGCGGCGCCCCAGCGCGCCTCGACGACGGCGTAAGCCGCGCAGGCGGCTGGCAAATCCCCGCTCTGCTCTCTCGCCATGGCGAGCCACGAGTAAGCGGAGACGCTGAGGAATGGCCCATCGAGTCCCTGACAACTTCGCGCGGCAGCTTCGAGCAGCGGGATGGCATGGGGCGCGTCGCCGAGCTGCAACAGCAAACGGCCCCGATACGCTTCGATGGTGCCCTGCTGAAAGGCGCGATGGGGCGTTTGCGGTGCGCCTTCCGACTCGGGCGGGCGCTCTTGCGAAGCCTGGGTCACGTCTAGCCCCACTGCGGCGAGCGTCCCCCAGCGAAGCGCCCAAACGTCGGAGGCGTCCATGTGCTTTCGGGCCGACTGTTCCCACTGATCGGAAGCTTTGCGCCACTCATCCGGCGAGACCCGATTTTGCGCGAGCAGGACGGCCAACATCAACGATTCGAAATATTCCTCCCCGAGAAGGATGAGATCGCCTTTGACCCATGCCTGCTGGCGCAGATAGGTACGCTCCGCCGCGATTGCAGCCTGCTCTCGTTCGCCGATCTCCAGCAACGTCTCGATGATGGTCATGGCGGCGCGAAGGTGGTCTTTGCTTCCCGACGCACCGCTCACGCGCTGCTCGAGTTTTGCAGCCAAGCCAAGAGCGTTCTGGAAATGTCCGCTCCAGGTCTCGACCATCGAAAGATGGTGAAGGCGCACCGGTTCGCGCCGATCTTCCGAAAGGCGTGTAAAGTGCATGTTCAACGCTTCTTCGACGCTATGCCGTGAGCTTCCTTGGGCCGTGAGCGACAGCGCGAGAAAGTAATAGGGACGTGCCTGCTGCGGTTCCCATGTCATCCAGCGTCGGGCCTCCGCGGCCGCCTCGCCACATTGGCCGCGCTTGCGCAAGAAGCGGATCCGAGTCTCCCGGCAGACCGCCGACCCGGGAGCGACTTCCAGGCAGCGATCGACAGCGGCCATCGCATCATCCGCCCGATCGAGTCGCGCTAACAAATCCGCCTGTAAGAGCCACGCGTCGGCGTAGTCGGAATCGAGCGAAGTAGCTCTGCGGGCGAGGGCGAGCGATTGCTCGAGCTCGTCGCGGGTCGCGACGATATAGAGCCTACGAGCGGCCAAGAGTTTGACCAGCTCGGCGTCATCGGGGAAACGCGAAACCGCGTGCTGCAGAATGTCGGCCGCTGCCCGCTCGTCGGGCGCCTCGGGACCGACGATGGCTTTCCAGGCGTCGAGCAGCAACTGATCGCGTTCGCTGAGAGCGTCGCGCAAAGCGAGTGCGCCACCCAGCTCCTCGCGTTGACGATGGATCGGCCAGAGCCACTGGCTCGATGTCACTAGTCGTAATCGCACTTGGGGACAGCTGGCGTCTTGTTGATAGGCTTGCTCGAAATGCGTCAGCGCTTGCCGCCAATTCGCCTCCCGCAGCGCACGCAGCCCTTCTCCATAGAGCGCCGTCGCGGCGGGCGCGCACGTCGAAGCGGCGGCTAAGGAGACGAGTGTGGTGGGTCGCACGAGCGCCGGCGCGTCGCGCTGATGCCGTGTCGTCGCGGAGCGTGACAAAGCAACGCTAGCGAGCCCCGCCACCAGAACGAGGGCGAACCCGGCTTTCCAGCGGCGCCTGGGCCACTTTGCACGATCCAGCGACGGTCGGGCCGGGGGCGTGTTCCAGCCGAGCGCGTTCACGAGTTCGTCCATCGAATCGAAACGCGCGGTGGGCTCTTTGCACATCGCGCGCGCGATCACCGGCGCTATCTGAGGCGGCAACGTGGCGAAATCGGGCTCCTCGGAGAGAATGCAGGCCAGGATCGAAAGCGCGTCGGCGGCCGACCAGGGCAGCCGCCCGAGCAGCACCTCGTAGGCCATGACGGCCCATGCGAATTGGTCGGCGCACGCGTCGAGTCGCTCGCCACGAACCTGCTCCGGCGCAAGGTAGGCGAGCGTGCCAATGACCTCCTCGGACGGCTGCGCAGCGCCGCGCTGAGCCGCGCGCGCGAGACCAAAATCGAGCAGCTTGACGGTGCCCTCATCGGTCAGCATCACATTTTCCGGTTTGATGTCGGCATGGATCAAACCGGCCCGGTGCGCCGCTTGAAGCCCAGTTGCCGCATCGACCAGCCAACTCATCCGCTGCTCAGCGGAGGGCTCGTTCGCCCCTACGCAGGCGCGCAACGTGTGGCCGGTGAGATACTCCATGACGAGGAACGGCAATCCCTGGTGCTCGCTGACATCGTGAATGGCGACGATGTTGGGATGGCTCACCGCGGCTACGGCTCGTGCCTCCATCAGAACACGCGCCGTGCCCGTCAAGGCCCCCGCGCTACGCGTGCGCAGCACTTTGAGGACGACGCGGCGGCCGAGGGTCATGTCGTGCGCGGAGAACAGCTCGCTCATGCCGTCGGAGTTGATCCGGCGCTCGACGAGATAGCGTCCGAAGACGGCGCCGGGAGCCGGACCGCATCCGCTCGAAGCGTCGCTGCGATCCACCCGGGGCCGTGGCCGGACGGCGCGCAAGTCGCGTGCAATGTGTTCTAGCCTCTGCTGGACGATGTCGGCCGAAGCCGGGCGCAGCTCGCGGTCCTTCGCCAACAAGCTCGCGATGAGCTCATCCAGCGCCGCCGGAACGTCTCTACGCAGCTCGGCCACCCGAAGGGGCTCGAGCAGCGCCAACTTGGCGAGCGCAGTGAGCGGCACCGATCCCCCAAATGCGTCGGTGTCCGTCAAGCAGCGATACAGCACGCAACCCAGTGCGAACAAGTCGACGCGCAAATCGAGGTCGCGCATCCCGCGCGCTTGTTCGGGCGCGATGTAGCCCGGCGAACCGATGATGATTCCGCTCGCGGTGGCGCTGAAGGCTGCGCGGCCCTTGACTCTTGCGATACCGAAGTCGACCACCTTGGCGCGATCGATGCGCCCATCGGGAAGCAAAACGTTGCTCGGCTTGACGTCGCGATGAAGAATTCCCACCGCGTGCAGGGCGGCGAGCGCTTCCGCCATCCGACATCCGAGCTCCACGGCTTCGTGGACGGCGAGACACCCGCGGGCGAGTCGCGCGTGCAGGCTCTCTCCTTCCACCCATTCCATCGCCAGGAATGGCTCCCCTTGGCTTCCCATGCCATGCGCGACGTAGCGAACCACCCTGGGGTGACGAATTTTTTCCAGTGCGGCGGCTTCCGAGCTGAAGCGCTCCACAGCGTCTGCGTCCGTTCGGCGCAAGACCTTGAGAGCCACGGGCTCGCCGGCCAGGCGATCGAACGCGCGATAAACGATACCCATCCCGCCGATGCCAGCTTCCCGTTCAATGACGAAGCGATCGCTGAACGGCTCGGGCGCGCGCGGCTGCCGCAGCCCTTCCAAGATATTGCGGGATAGATACGTCATAGCTCGATGCCGAACACCGTCCGCGCCTCGTTGCGCAGCTCCTCGTCGCTCGTGGTCAGCTCCCGCAGCGCCTCGAGAATGATGGCGCGTAGTTCCCGGCGCGCGTAACTGAGACGATTGGTGACATCGACGATGGAAATGCCGAGCTCGTTCGCGATGGCGGCGTACGATGGCTTCGTGGGATCGCTCGCAAGGTGCACTCGCTCGAACACGCGAAAGTGAATGTCCTTGCCTTTCTGGACGCAGGCGGCTCGAAGCGACTCGACGGCATTGTCGACAACACTCCGTGCCCACTCCGCCTCGAAGAGCGCCTCTGGATCGAGCGTCGCCGGATCGGCGATACGTTCCCATTCCGCGGTCCCGACATCGACCGATTGCGACCGCGTTCCGCCACGCTTTTCCGCGTGCTCACGGCGAGCGAGGTCGAGGACGAAGCGGTCCAGACACATGCGCACGAAAGTGCGAAAGCGCGCTCGATCTTCGACGTAGGAAGCGAAGGTTCCCTTGCCGATGCAACGGACGAAAAACTCTTGGGTGATCTCTTGCGCTTCGGCGACATCCTTATGCCACCGTAGCCGTAAGTAATTGAAGATGGGCTTCCAGTAGGTCTGCGCGAGCCGCTCGAGCGATCGCGATCGCTCGAGCGGATCCTCGCTTCTCAGGCCGCGGAGGACCGAACGCTGTGTCGTTGGGAAACGCCCGTTACGGTCGCTTTCGAGACGCGTGACCATGACTCGCCAGTATGCCGACCCAGTGACTGAAAATCTGTGGCAGACGATTTCACCCGCTTACAAACTAGAACAACGCTCGATGTCGTCGCGCATCTCGCGGTTCGAAGTCATCGTCGATCAGTGTCTCTCGGA
>DATHEQ010000278.1:0-15249 GCA_035318505.1 Polyangiaceae bacterium
ACCGATTTCTTCGGTTGGGCCGAACGGGGAGGCGCGCCCGAAAAGCATTCCTCCGATCGCGAAGGTCCGCTGGCGCTCGCCATGGCCGCCGAGCTTCCCAACAAGGCGGCGGGAGCCGCTCACGGGCCACGCATGGTGGTGGTGGGAACGGCGAGCCTGGCGCTCGGGCAAAACTGGCAGGAACGGGTTTTGCGCGGTGGGGCCATCTTCACCGAAAGCGCGCTGTCGTGGCTCGCGGCCGAGCCGCCGCTCGTCGATATTCCCGACAAGCCGGCGGTGGCGGGTGCGCGACTCAACGAGGCGTCGCTCGGTGAGGTTCTGCGCTACGTGGTTTTCTACATGCCGGGCGCGGTGCTTCTCCTTGCCATCGCCGTCTACTTGAGGCGCCGCGTGATGGACGCGTCCGCGGCCGGGGACTAGAGGCATCTTGTCGCCCTTCCTCCGGCGTCATTGGGTGTCCGTCGCCATCGCCATCCTCGCCGCGGGGCTCGGCGCGTATCTCTACGTCGTCGACAGCGGGCGAATCACGACCAAGGAGCTCGAGGCGCGCAAGCGCAACCTCTTTCACGCCTGGCGTCGCGCCGATATCTCCGAGCTCGCCATCGAGCAGCAAGGCGAAACCGTGCGCATCGTCAAACGCACCGATGACGCGGGCGACATCATGTACGACTTGGCGGGCGGCGAGCCCGCCGATCCGATTTCGGTCGACAAGCTGTTCAGCGTGCTCGAATTCGCAACGCCCGAGCGCCGCGTGGAAGCGGGGGCCGACGAGACGGCCATGGGGCTCGGGGGGCCGCGCGCGCGCATCACCGTCACCATGGGTCGCGTCGTTTACAAGCTCGCCATCGGGGGACCAGCGCCGGCGCCGGTGGGGAGCGCTTATGCGGAGCTCGAAGGCGAGGGTCTCTTCGTCGTGTCGCGCGATCTGGTGACCGAGCTTTTGCGCCCGCGCGATGTTTATCGCGCGCGCTCGCTGGTCACCTATCTGTCGTCGAGTCTCTCCGACTTGACGCTGGAGGGGGCAGGCGGCGAGCGTCACTTCGTGACCGGCGCGTGGGGGGGGTGGGGCGTCCTTCGCGGCGAGCAGAAAATTCGCGTCGACCGCGATGCGTTCGACCGCATGCTGACCTCGATGGCCGAGGTCCGCGCCGAGGCATTCACCAGCGACGCCGAAGCCGATCGCGCACTCGGCGAAGCCGCGGTCAAGGTTCGCATCGTCATGATCCCGCGCGGCAAGGAATTGCCGCGCGCGGTGGTCGACGTGGGGGGCGATTGTCCGGGGCATCCCGAGAACATCACGGCGGTACATCGCGAGCCGTTGCCGCGCAAATCGGCCTGCGTCCCCAAAGGCGTGCTCGACGCGCTCGCTACACCCTTCGAACGTTTCGTCGATGCGCATCTCTTCTCGCTTCGCCCGGACGAGATGGAGCAGATTGCCCTCGTCGCAGGGGACGCCAGGCTCGAGATCGTGCGGTCGGGCACGGGCTGGCATCAGCGCGCGCCGACCGAGGGCGTGGTCGAGCTCGAGGTCGGACAAAGTTTTGCGCGAACGCTGCACGGTCTCACAGCCGAATCGGTTCTCTCGGTTTCGGCGGGCGCGGCGGGCGCATGGACGGCCACCATCACCAAAGCGGAGGGCGGCGAAGAAAGGCTCGGAGCAGAGACGATCGAGCTCGGGGCTCGCGATGCGGGCGGCTTCGTCGAAGCGCGCCGGGTCGTCGACGGTGCCCGGCTGCGCATATCGGCCGACATCGCCGAAGTCCTCCGTCCGAGTGGGCTCGCGCTGCGCAGCCGCAAAGTGTTCGACGAGTCGGCGAGCCACGTCCGCCGGGTCGTCGTCGAGAGCGCGGCCGTGCACCAGGTGCTCGTTCGTTCGAGCTCGGGAGGATTCACCCTCGAAGAGCCGAAGACCCTCGCCATCGACGCGGGATTGGCCAGCGATGTCACCGAAGCACTCGTGAAGCTACGCGCTGAACGCTGGGTCGCGGACCACGACGACGGCTCGTTCGGCCTGGCAGAGCCGAGCGCGCGTTACGAGCTCGGCCTCGAGAGCGGCCAGGTTCGTATCGAAACGGGCCGAGCGACGGCGGGTGGCGTGTTCGCGCGCGTCGTCGATCGTCCCGAGGTCTTCGTTCTTGGCGAATCCGCGCGGCGCGCAATCGAGACGTGGGCCGTCGACCGGTCGTACTTCATGGTCGACCCCGCCGAGGTGCGCCACATCCGTTTCGAGCGCGGCCCAACGAAGTGGGAGCTCGACGGAGCGCGCCGCGGCGGGCCTGACGGGGGCGCGGCGGTGGAGCGCTTCGAAATTGCGCGCAGAGTACTGGCGGAGGCCCGCGCCGAAGGCGTCGTGCATCTCGGTGCGCCGCGCCAAGAAGAGGGACTCGCGCGACCGCGCTTGGTGCTGACGGTGCGATCGGTTCCCGCTGCGCCGGCCGAGCCGCGCGAGATCCGAATCGTCGTCGGCGCGGGCGACGTGTGGCGGGACAACAACGTCTTTTACGTGCGGCGCGCGGGCATCGACGCGACGTTTGCCGTGCCCCAGAATAAACTGCGGGCGCTTCTCGATCTGCAGTGATCGCCGCGCTGCCTCACCACGACACGGGCCATAGCTCCGCGGCGGTGACGTCTTCGGCGCCGCTCGTCGAGTTTTTCACGCGCACGACCAGGGTCTTCGTCGATGTCTGGCGCAAGAAGAGCTCTTCCGAGACGAGCCTCACCGAGTTGCCCGTCGTTTGCATCGTTCCCCGCGCGTCGCCGGGCTTCCAGGTTTTGACGTAGGGCGCCGTCTGGTTGGTGCGCGGCACGGTATCGCCGCGCGCGAGCGCGCTAGCGAGCTTGACCCCGTGGTCGCGCTTGTCCTCGGGCACAGGCCCCGAGCCGACGCGAAGTGCGAGCTCGCCGGGGGGTACCGTGCTGGTCGGCGCCTGCGTCACGAGGAGCAGCATGAGCTCCGATTTTTCTGCTCCTTTCTCGTTCCAATACCGTGTGCCGATCCACCGCCCTTCGCCCGACGGTATGCGGGGATCAAAACGATTCGCGTCCCCGAATTCGCCGAGCACGCGGCAAACCGAGCGTCGCGCGTCGGCGCAACCGAGCTTTTTCTTCAGCGCGGCAACGTCGACGTCGGGCGGCGCGGCGGCGGGCAGTGCGGTGGCTGTGGGCTGCGCCGATGGCGGGGGGGCGGGTCGAGCCGAAGCGGCAGGCGACGCGCTCGAGGTCTCGGATCCGGACTTGCCGCAGCCGGACAGGAGGAAACCGGCGACGATGAGAGGGACGAGGGAGGGGTTTCGCACGGCCGGAGTCTACAGCCGTCGACCCAATGCACCAACTCGGGCGCCCGCCCCTTAGCTCTCCGCGCCGGCACGCTCGCTGAAGTTATCGAGAAAGAGGCGTTCTTGCGCGGTCACGCTTCCGACGCCCTCCGTGCCGATTTTTTCCATGATCCGGTCGAATTCTTCTCGGTTGACCTCGTGCATCTGCTCGCGCCGGATCCGAGCCCATCGGTGCAGGTCGTCGCGCGACGCGCGCTGGGCCTTCAACTTGGCTGGAATGCGGCTCTTGCGGTCGCGAATATCGAGCAGCCGCAAATAGGCATAAGCGCCCACGAAGCCGCCGAGGTGGGCGAAGTGGGCGAGGACGCCGCCGCCCCGCATGCCGCCGTAGAGCTCGAGAGCGACCATCGCAATGACGGCAAAGCGCGCCTCGAGAGGAACGAACCCGAAAAGGAAAATCTGCGCCTTGGGCCAATATTTGGCAAACGCATACATGACGCCGAACGTCGCCCCCGAAGCTCCGACGATGCGCGCGTAGGGCGTCGTGTACGAAAGGAGCCCGCCGGCGATGGCGCTCACGAAATAAAGAACGAAAAACCTTCTCGACCCGAGTTGCGCTTCCACACGCGGTCCGAACATGAAGAGGACCAGCATGTTGAAAAAGATGTGGATCGAGCCCTGGTGCAAGAACGCGTAGGTGATGAGCGTCCAGGGCCGCGAGAGCAAAAGGCTGGGGATGAGAGCGCCCCAAATTTTGGCGTGGTCATCGAATCCGGGAATGAACAATCCCGCGACGAAAATGACGACATTGGCAAAAATGATCCGACCGACCCAAGGCGTCAGCATCCGAAGTGCAGGAGACTAGCCCGAAACAGTCTTCTCTGCGCGGTTTGCCCGCGGGTCAAAGGCCGATCGTGCCCCGATAGACCCATCCGTCCGTCGCGCCGAAGACGACGCGGTACCATTCGCCCTGATGTGCCATCACCTTCACGCGTGATCCGCGCATGATGCGTCCCACCACCGTCCCCGTTTTGGGCGCATCTCGCACGAGCACGACGTCCCAAACGACGGTGGCCAGTCCCGAGGCAGGGCTCTCGCTGGTCGTCGTTCCGGCGGCCGGCCCCTCGGCGGGGGCCTTTTCCGCGACCGGCTCGGCCGCTTTGTCCGCGCCGGCGAAGCTCGCCGTATAAAAGACGAGGTAGCGCCGATGTTTGTGGGGGACTTCGGCCAGGCTCACCTTGTCGAATGCCGTGTCGGCGCATTTGACGAGCGCGTCCGCTTTTTCTTTGGGCAGCGTCGTGGATTTGCCGCTCAGGACGCGCACTTCTTTGCGCCGGAAATCGACGTCGAAACCGATGGAGAGCTTCCCGGTGGCAGCCGAAGCCCCCGGACATTGGGCGAGCGCCTTGATGCGCGGGACGGCTACGGGGTCGAACTCGAGCGAGCCGCAATCTTCGGCGGGCTCCTCCCCTTGGTCGTGGCAACGGAGGATGGTGCCGTGCCCCACCGCGACCCTCGATTCTCCCGGCGCCGCGACGGGTGCTTTGGGGGCGACCCCAACGGTCTCGGCGGAAGTCGCGGCGGGTGGGGTCGAACTGGGAATGACGGCGGCCGCGACGGAGCTGGAAGGACCTTCCCCGGGCGGGTGCGGAGCGATCCGGGTGCTGGTCAAACGGGGCCAGGCGATGCCCAAAACGAAACCGCAAGCCGCAACGATGCCTACCTTCCCCCAGGCGGGGCGATCGCCCAAAGGTGCGGGAATTTCCACCGTGAGGGGCGCATCGGGCCTCCGCATCGCTAGCCCTGTCCGTAGCACAGCGCCTCGATCTTGGGCCAGAAGTCGGGAACGGGAGGTTCGTTCGAGCTACCCTAGGCGAGAGCATGTCCTGGGCGCCGTTCCTGACCGATAGAACGAAGATGGGGACATGGGTGGTGGCTTGGCTAGGGGTATCGACGGCTCTCGGCGTTGCGGGCGTCGCGATAGCAGCGCCTTGGACGCGTTCGTCGTGCGTTTGGGGAGACGGAGCTTGCGCTGGGATCCGCGTGGCGGGTGAAGCGGTTGACCCCGTGACGGACATCGCCGCCGCGCTCGAAAACGGACGACGCACCCTCGGCGCGCGGCCAATCGACGTCACGCTCGGCGTCTCGGGGCAGCGCAAGACCTTCACCTTGGGCGAGCTCGGCGCGCGCCTCGACGTTGCACGAACGATGGCGCTCGTGTACGGCGTTGCACACGGCCGATCGTTGGCCGATCGTCTCGACGCTGCGCGCCGTGCGGCGTCGGGCGCCATCGATGTTCCATGGGTGGTCGAGATCGACGAAGAAGTGGCCCGCGCCGCGCTCGAGCCGCTCAAAGACGCGACTGACGAGCCGCCGATCGCGGCGCGACTCGATCTCGCTCGTGGCGGCGTCGTGCCCCATGTCGCCGGCCGGTTTCTGGATTTGGCAGGCGCGATCGAGCGCATTCGCGAGGCCGCGCGCGCGCACGAGCGCGAAATCGAGCTCCCGCGCGTCGCCGTCGAGCCGCGCGTGTCGAGCGAATTTATCAGCCGCGTCGATAGCAAGAAGCTGCTCGCGCGGTTTCAAACCTATTTTTCTCGCAACGGCAGTCAATCGACGCGCGCGCAGAACATCGATACCGCGGCCGCTCGCCTCGATGGCGTCGTGCTCCTCCCGCACGAGCTCTTCTCCTTCAACGCCGCCGTCGGACCGCGCACCGTCGCCAACGGCTTCTCACGCGGTTGGGAAATCTTCAAAGGGGAAATGGTGGAAGGCATCGGCGGCGGAACTTGCCAAGTGGCGAGCACCTTCCACGCCGCCGCGTTTCTCGGCGGGCTCGACATCATCGAGCGTCTTCCACACTCGAGGCCGAGCGCCTACATCACGATGGGGCTCGACGCGACTGTCGTTTACCCGGTCGTGGATTTGAAGATCCGTAACCCTTACGATTTTGCGGTCGTCGTCCACAGCCACATCGAAGGAAATACGATCGCCTTCGAGCTGATGGGCAAGGAGCGCCCCGCCCGCGTCGTCTTCAAACGCGAGATTGTCGCGACGCGGCCCTTCCCCCGCAAGGTCGAGGAGAAAAAAGGGCTGCCGCGCGATCGCGTCGTCCGCAAGCAACACGGTATCCCCGGTTACAAGATCAAGCGCACGCGCATGATCGCCTTCGGCGACGGCACCGGTCGCAAAGAAGAGAATGTCGATACCTACTGGCCGACTTTCGAGCTCTATCTGGTCGCGCCGGGCGTCGACCCGGAGCCGCTCCTGCCACCCCCTTCCGAAGGGCAAGATGAATCCGGTGTTGCCAAGTGGGCGCCTCCTGCGGATCCCGACGATCCCCCGCCGCCCCCCGTCGCCGACGCGACGCCCGCCGTCCCTCCGCCCGCGGGCCCACCGGGTGCTTCCATCGCTGCCGCATGCGTCGGAGATTGCCCGCCTTTGCGGCCCAAGGTGCTCGAAGCTCCGGGCGCTCACGCGCCAAGGGCCGAACAGATGCGCGCTCCCGTCAAAGTGATCATTGGGTCGGATCCGGCGCTCCCCTAGCGCGAAACACGGCCCAATCGCCTGCTGCGCTGCACCGGGGCCGAGGTCCCACCTCAGCGCATGCCAGGGACACGCCTCGGGGCCGCAGCCAAACGCTGAAGGACTGGTGTTAAAGTAGTGATTCTCAGGCAAGCATGAAAACATGCGAGCAATGCCATCTGCGCTATCCGAACGAGAGCACGTTCTGCTTTGTCGACGGTAAAGCGCTTGTCCACCTGCAGGATCCCCGGGTGGGGATGACGTTGGCAGGGCGTTACGTCATCGAAGAGGTGCTCGGCGAAGGCGGTATGGCTACCGTGTACCGCGCCCAGCACAAGCTCATCGACCGTCCGGTGGCCGTCAAAATGATGAACCCCGGGCTCTCACGCGATCCGGTCGTGCGCGAGCGCTTCCGACGCGAAGCCAAAGCGGCGCAGCGGCTTGCCCATCCCAACATCATCGAAATCTTCGACCAGGGCGACACCGAAGACGGCAGCGCTTATCTCGTGATGGAGCTTTTGGAAGGCGAGTCGCTCGGGACCACGCTCGCGCGCGGGCGATTGACGTGCGAACGCGCGCTGCCCATCATGATCCAGATGGCGCGCGCTCTCGCCCGCGCGCACGATTTCGAAGTCATTCACCGGGATCTCAAGCCGGACAACATCTTTATCTGCAGCCGCAGCGACGGCACCGATCTGGTCAAGCTCCTCGACTTCGGCATCGCGCGATCGCTGCAAGACGCGCGACTCACCGGGCAAGGTGAGCTCTTCGGCACGCCCCATTACATGGCGCCCGAGCGCATCACCAGCATCGACGCCGGCGCTTCGTCGGATCTTTACGCCATGGGGATCCTCTTCTTCGAGATGCTGAGCGGGCAGCTCCCTTTCGATGCCCCCGATGTGCCCGGCTATTTCATGAAGCACCTGAAAGCGCCGGTGCCCAGCGTAAAGAAGCTGGTGCAGAGCCTGCCAGATTCGCTCGATAGCCTCATCGCCAGCTTGATGGCCAAAGACCCGGTCGGGCGGCCCGTCGACGCTCACCGCATGCACAACGACTTATTGGCGATAGCCCATGAGCTCGAGGTGCCCGTCCCGCCCGACGCGGAAGCGGAAGAGCCGAGCTCACGCCGGACGCTCTCCCCTCTGCCCCCCTCGGCCATGGATCGCTGGGCCAAGCGCATGACGGTGTTCGAACAAATGCTCAGCCGAGCGTTCGCGGAAAAACCGCCCGCCGAGCTTGCCAAGATGCTCGACCAAGTCAAAGGGCTGGTAGCGCAAGTCGCCGAGCTTCGCTCGGAGAGCGTGGCTGCACAGCGGGAGCTCGAGGCCTTCGAGTCGCGCGGTCGCGAGGGCCGACAGCGGATTGGCTTCGCCGTCGACGCGCTCGGTATCGATGCCTCCAAAGCGCGCGACGAAGCACGTGCCGTGCATGGCGAAGTAACTCCTTTCCGCGATGCCGCCGCCCGAGCGAAGAGTGGCGTTCTCGACGCCCACCGCGAGATCTTGGTGTGGGAAGGGCGCAGCGCCTTCGACGAGCCCTACGTCGCGCTGCAGGAAGCGTACGAAAGCGCGGGGCGCGCGGTAAAAGCGTGGATCGACGCGCGCCGCGCCGAGCAGAAAGCTGCCACCCACGCCGACGCGTGCGACCGCGAAGTCGCCGATCTCGAGTTTCAAATCCACGAGCTGCATGCCGCGCTCGCCCATCTCGAGCACACCGTGGAGGACGCCAAGACCAAGAGCGAAACACGCGTGGCCGAGCTCGATCGAAGGACCGAAGCGCTGCAAGTCGAGCTCTTGGCCATCGCGGCGCGATTTTGCGCGCCTCTCCGGCGGCGTCCGGAATTGGGCTCGCTATTTCAAGAGCTGGAAGCGGACGCCGCGGCTTAAGCGTCGTCTCCGACCCACGCGCGGAAAAGCGGCCCCAGATCTTTGCCGCTGGCGCTTTCGATGGCGCGCTGAAAATCGCGGCTTTCGACCACTTTGCCGGCGTGTTCTTGCGTGTAGCGCTTCACTCCGTTCCAAAAAGCGTCGTCGCCGAGTTGCTCGCGGGTCGTATGCAGAAAGAGCGCCCCTGGGCGCGGCGCGCGCGGGCACGGGCACGCAGCGCGACGGGCGACAACCGGAGGTGGTGACGGCGAGACTCCACGCGCAAGCTGCGCCACATCGGAGGAGCCATGGCCCGGACGTCGCGTCGCGCATTCCACACTTCTATCGAGAAACGATGCCCTGTCGTTCCAAGATTCGTCGCCAACGGTCGGGCGGCGGGCTAACAACGAGTTGATGAACATCCTCGTCGCTCCGAACGCGCTGAAGGGTAGTCTCGGCCCCATCGAGGCCGCCGGCGCGATCGCCGAGGGTCTTGCGCAGGGCTATCCCGATGCGCGACTCGACGAGCTTCCCATCGCCGACGGTGGTGACGCGACGGCGGCGGTGCTGGTGCGCGCGCTGGGCGGCACCTTCGCCGAGGCGACCGCGCAAGATCCGCTCGGACGATCACGCAAGGCAAGCTTCGGAATTTTTGGCGACGGAAACGAAGCCGTCATCGAAGTCGCGCAATCGTCGGGGCTCGCATTGCTAGCGCCGATGGAGCAAAACCCCTTGGCCGCGAGCAGCTATGGCGCCGGGCAGCTCGTGCTGGCCGCCCTCGAACGCGGATGCCGGCGTATCGACATCGCCCTTGGCGGCAGTGCAACGGTGGACGGCGGAGCAGGCCTCGTCGAGGCGCTCGGCGTGCGACTTTTGGATGGCAACGGCGACGTCGTTGCGCGGGGTGGGGGAGGGCTTCTGCAGCTCGAGCACATCGATGTAGCGGGTCTCGATAGCCGCGTGGCAAAAGCGGATATCGTTGCGCTTTGCGATGTCGACAACGCGCTGCTCGGCGACGCCGGCGCGGCGCGCGCCTTCGGGCCCCAGAAAGGGGCAACGCCCGAAGGGGTGGAGCGGCTGGAGGCGAACCTGGCGCACTTCGCGGACATCATCGAGCGCGATCTCCGCCGTGACGTCCGTCATTTACGGCACGGCGGCGCCGCGGGCGGTATCGGTGCCGCCGTCGCGGGGATCCTCGGGGGGCACCTGGCACCGGGCGCTGATTTCGTTCTCGAGCGGTTGAATGTACGCGAGCGGTTGGCCGGCAAGGACGTGGTCGTGACGGCCGAGGGACAGCTCGATCGACAAACCTTGCAGAACAAGGCGCCGTGGGCGCTGGCACGCGCGGCGCGCGCGATGGGTATTCCGGTCATCGTGTTGGCGGGCGGAATTGCCGAAGAGGTGGAGGTCGATCGGGAGGCGTTTCACCTTTTCGACATCATGGTGCCGGCGTGTCCGCGCCCCATGGCGCTGGCAGAGGCGATGCGCACCGCCCGCGAACAGCTGGTCGCCTCGGCCCGCCGCGTCGGTCAGCTCTTGCGTCTGGGGGGCGCCGTTGCCGTGGCCCGGCGCGTGCCGTGAGGGGGCGTCGTTGCCCGCCCATTCGTCGCCCTCGCGGAGCGCGCATCTCGATGCTAGTTTGGCGGCGCATTGACGATCATTGCCTCGAATACCTGCAGATTCTTAGGAGCGTTTCGCGTTCTGGTCGTCGTCGCCTCTTTTGGCCTCGCCGCGTGCGGAAACGACAATCGCTCGAGCGATCCCGGCGCATGTCCGTCGGATGCGTCCGGTTCGGTTGCAACGCTGCACGCTGCCGGCGGTCTGCTCTGCGGAACCCTGCAGATGCCGGCTGGCTCGGGACCCCATCCCGTCGCGCTCATCGTGGCTGGATCCGGTCCCACCGATCGCAATGGCAACAACGCTTTTGGGATCCGAACGGATGTCTATCGCGAGCTGGCCGAGGAGCTCGCCGCCGGTGGTGTGGCGTCGGTGCGGTACGACAAGCGCGGCGTTGGCGCGAGCGCGCGCGTCGTCGAAGCTGACCTTCGCCCCGAGCACGAGGCGGACGACGTTGCCGCCTGGCTCTATCAGTTGAAGGCCGATCCGCGGTTCACCGCGGTCGTTGTCATCGGTCACAGCGAAGGGTCGCTGCTCGGCATGCTCGCCATGCAGAAAGTGCCTGTGTCGGCCTTCGTTTCGCTGGCGGGGCCGGGTCGGCGCATGGTGCAGGTGTTTCGCGAGCAGCTCACGAGGCAGCTCGATGGGCTCCTCCTCGAACAGGCCAACCGCATTCTCGATCAGCTCGACGCCGGTCAGATGGTGGCCGACGTTCCCGCCGAGCTTTCGTACGCGTTTCGTCCGAGCGTGCAGCCGTACTTGATCGCGCTTTTGCAATACGAAGGGGCCCTCGAGCTCGCCAAGCTCGCGGTTCCGATCCTCATCGCCCAAGGAACGACGGACTTGCAGGTCACCGTGTCCGATGCGCGAGCGCTCGCCGGCGCCAGACCCGACGCGCACGTTCTCGTCATCGACGGCATGTGCCACGTCCTGAAAATGGCGTCGATCGACCGCGCCGATCAAGTGGCCATCTTGAGCGATCCCGCGCGGCCGATCGCGCCGGCGCTGCTCGACGGCATCAATGCCTTTCTCCAGAACGGCGAGCATGCAAACCCTGGAGGGTAATCGCGAGGAGGTTCGTCTCGGCATCATCGGGACCGGGCGCGTCGGTCAGAGCCGCATGAAGACCTACGCGGGCATCGAAGGGGCGCGCATCGTCGCCTGCGCCGACGTCAACGAGGTCGGATCGCGTCGCATCGCCGAGGCCCACGGGGTCGCGCACGTGTACGCCAGCTTTCGCGATCTCTTGGCGCGCGACGACATCGACGCCGTCGACATCTGCCTGCACAACAACTTCCACATGCCGGTGACGCTGGCTGCCCTCGCCGCGGGAAAGCATGTGCATTGCGAGAAACCGATGGCGGGCTCGTACCGCGACGCCGAAGCCATGTTGGTGGCGGCACGTGAGCGCGGCCGCCTCTTGCACGTCGAGCTCTCGAGCATGTACTCGGACGAAACGCTGGCGGCGCGCGAGCTCATCGCACAAGGCGAGGTGGGCGCCATCTACCACGCGCGCTCGACGGGATTTCGGCGCCGCGGGCGCCCCTACGTGGACGGTCACGGCACCGCCCCTTTCGTGCAGAAGCGGCAATCCGCAGGCGGCGCGCTCTACGACATGGGCACGCACCACATCGCCCAGCTTCTCTACTTGCTCGACACCCCACGGGTCGTTCGTGTCTCGGGCGCGATCTACCAAGCCACTGATATGGACGAGCGGCGCCGTCACGCATCGGGCTACGACGTGGAAGAGCTGGGCGTCGGCCTGGTGCGTTTCGCGGCCGGCGTCACACTCGACATCGTCGAGGCCTGGGCCGCGCACCTCGACGCGTTCGGCGGGTCGGTCCTGCTCGGTGCGAAGGGCGGGATTCGACTAAAGCCGTTCGGGTTTTTCAAGAGCGCCGGTCATCTCGATATCGATGGCACCGTCGATCTCGAGCGCGCGCGCCGTCGCTTCGATCAGGTGCGCGGAGACGCCGGCGTTTTTGCGAGCTCCGCTGCCCATTTCGTGGCCGCCTTGCAGGGCAAGGTCGAGCTTCTTCCGACGGCGGAGCTCGCGCTCGCCACGATGCTGATCACGGAAGGCGTTTACCTTTCCGGGGAGCTCGGACGCGAAGTCACCGCGGAAGAAATCGTGACGCGATCGATGCCCTGCGCCCTCGAGCCTTAGGGTTCTCGGATTTTCTGGAGCAACGCGATGGAATAGGGGCGAGTGCGGTCGGTCCAAGTTCGCTCCTCGCGCATGCGCAGCAACGGATGACGCGCGAAACCGGGGTGACTCTGGTGGCGTCCTTCTGCGGATGGACGAGCACGACGTGTCCTGCCGGTTTGAGAGCCGAGACGAGGTGATCTCGTGCGATGCACAAGCCGCGCTGATGCAAATAGTAGAGGACCTCCGCGCACACGATGGCGTCGTATTTCCCGATCACGGGCGCGCACGCGACATCGAAACGAGCGAAACGAGCAGCTGGTAGCGCCGCGCAACGATCCCGCGCGCGCGCCAACGCGAGCGCGCAGATGTCCACGGCCAAAACGCTGCTGCATCGCTCGGCGAGCCGTGCCGTGAACACGCCTTCGGCGCACCCGACCTCGAGGATCTCGGCGCCGTCGATGGCCGGAATCACGTCGATGGTGCGCTGGTATTTCTTGAGCTCGTATTCACTCGTCTCGCACGACCACGGATCGCGCACCGCGAAGCGGCGCTCGAAATAGTCGCGCCACCAAGAACCGATCCCCAATCGCCGCCGAGTCCCATGAAACAAGTCTTCCAACCGCATGCTTTCGTCCGTTTTGTTGCGGGGCGTGTCTCATTGCGCCCGACGATATCCTCATCCGCCGCCGGGGCTAGGCGGTAGGACGCATAGTGCAAGGCTTTCCGTTTAACCCGCGGCCATGGCCCGGCGACGAGCGGGGTGGCGCTGGACGGCCGCACCTTCGACGCGCCGGCGCGGTGTTGTCAGCGCGCGGGTTTGAGCGTTCTCGCCAGTGTCAGCAGCAAAATCAGCGCTGCCGCGAACACGAACACCCAGAACCAAGGCGGGGTGCTCTTCGGCGGGGCCGTGACCGGGTGCGCGGGCCCGAGGGTCGCAGGCTCGGCGGGGGAGGACAGCACGCGCTCGGCGATCAAGGCGAGATCGTAGGTCGGTTGCAGCGCCGAGTCGCTGCCTGACAAGAGACGAAGCTCGTCTTCGCGTGCGAATACGAAATTCAAGCGGCGCAAGGTAACGGCCGCAGCGATGTTCGAGACGACGAGGGGAGCATTGTTGGCGTCGACGATGTGGACGGCGAGCTCGCCGCCACTCGGTCGGGAGATCGCGACACGGAGAGGGACAGGGCGCTCGCCGGCCGCCCTCACCCAGCGCGCGGCGCCGAGGGGACGAGGCGCAGTCTTGCCGCGATGGTCGGCGATCTGCTCGACGACGCTCACTTCGCGCGAGAAGTACTCCGGTGAGGACGCGTCGAGCTCGAGCGCGTCAATCGTCTGTGCGCGCTCGACGCTCGCGAGATAAAGGACGGTTTCGTCGCCCGCGCGCTCGCTGCGAAACGTGAGCGCGACACGTTGGTGGCGTGGCTCCGCTTCGACGATGTAGGGGACTTGCCGCGTAGCTCGGTCGACAATCCTCACGTCGCGTAGCGCGTCGCTCCCCGTTTCGACATCGAGGTAGGCAATCGGGCCGCGCGGGGGGAGCACAATCGGCTGCTCGGTCTTCCACGCCGCACGCTCGATGAGGCCTCCGCGCGCGACCTCGGGGACGGGCGGGTCCGACGTTCCTTCGTCGATGACGGGGCCGAGCTTGGCGCGGTTGAAAGTGGAGGGGCGCCCTTGCTGGAGGGCGGCGGTGATGTCGTAAAGAGGCGGACGGACCGCTGGGGACCCATAGATGAGCTCGGGGACGGCGCCCTTCGGCACATAGAATCGAAGCAGGCGCGATTCGACGACGACTTCGGCGGTGACGCCGTGCAGCGACAATCCCGTGCTCCGCTCGATGTCGAGCTCGAGGCTCTTGCTGGTCGGCTCGCTGAGCGCGATGCTCGTCCGTTCTCGCCCGTCGGCGGTGCGCGCGATCTCGCCTTCGCCGAGTAGACGCCGCGAGACTTCATCGCGAAACCACACCCGCTCGAAAACGCGCGCCCTGCGAACGAACGCGGCGTCCTCGGCACGAACTCGAACTTCGACCACGGGCAGGTTCGCATGCGGCAGCGCGATGGCGTAAGTCGATACGGAAAGATCGGCGTCTGCTTCCTCTTTCAGCGTCAGCGGCAGAGGACGGCGATCGTGCTTTTCTCCGGATTGGCCGACGGCGACATGCGTGGCACGAATCGGAGCGCCATTCCTGTCGTCGAATCGGAGCCGCCAGTAACGGCGATCGTTGGGCGCGAAAGAGAGCCTCGTCATTCGCGTGCCGGAGGCGGTGGCGAAGATGGAACCGCGCGCGATTTGCGCCCAGGTCACACGGTCGAGCGAAGCCTCGATCGTCGTCGGCTTGATGAACTCGGGGTCCGGCACATCGATCTCGATGGCGTCCGCCCATCCGGGAGCGGCGCCGCGATCGGCGAGCGCGGTCGTCTCGACCTTGGGCGTGCGTTCGACATCGACGAGAGGAATTTTCAGGGTCGAAGGGGGAAGAACGCCGCTCTTCGCGTAAGGAATTTCACCGCCCGGCGCGACGGAGATTCTGACGTCGGCGAGGCCCGGGCGCGCAGCTTCGAAGACATCGTCGGGCACTTCGAGCTCGCACCAGCCCGGTAGAACGTCGATCGTACGATGAAAGCGGTACGTAGCGGGTTCCGCGGCGCCGAGCGCAGTGGCGCACAAAATCACGCAGGCAAGTTGACGCGAATGCTTCACGATCGGTCTCCGCGTAAGACGAAACGCTGCGTGAGGAACGACACCGCGAGCAGCGCCATCGCCAACCCCACCATCGAACCGACGCGATAGAGCGCCCCCAAGTGCCACAGGTCGTGCAAGA
>DATHEQ010000279.1:0-4104 GCA_035318505.1 Polyangiaceae bacterium
CCTCGGTCTTCGCCCACGGCACGGTGCACGTTTCTCCGGTGGCACCTGTCGCGGTGGTGACGCCCGGCTTCAATTCCCACGTCGTACGGCAAGTGCGGTTGTAGCGGCTGTCGTCGGGGCACGTCGTGGGGCACGTTTGAAACAGTCTGTAGAGCGTGTCGTAGGACGTTCCCATGTCGTGGCTGAGACCTACCGCGAACGTGTCGGCTGGCTGCGTGAAAGGCGCGGTGGCCGGTGCGCCGCGACCGAGATCGGTACCGCACGCGTAAAGACCAGCGGACGACCAGGTCAGGCATCGGTTCTGAACTTCGCTCACCTTGACCAAAGGAGCACTGCCGTCGGATGGGCCGACGAAAATCCCGTGCCCGATGCTGCCGTACGCGAGCTTGGCACCATCGGGGGCCAGCGCGAATCCCAGCATCGCGTCGTCGGTTTTCGCCACCTCGCGCCAGGTGCTGCCTTTGTCCGTGCTCTCGAGCAATGTCGTCGGCGTCGCGCCGGATGCGGCATCGGCCGGCGCGAGCACGCGAACGAAAAGGCGGTTGGGGTTTCCTGCATCGACCGCGCTGATGTAGACATTGCCGAGCTCGCCGCCGCTCGGCACCATCGTGCGCGTCCATGTTTTGCCGCCGTCTTCGCTGCGCTCGATGGCGGGCTTGAGCGGCTCTCCGAAAACGCCGCTCGCATAAATGCGATTGGGGTCGGAGCCGGCAATTTCGATGGTCGATGCAATGAAATCGCGCGCGAGCGGAGCACCGAGCTGCGCCCAGCTCACGCCATGGTCCTTGGTCTCGACGACCAGGTTGAGGAATTCGGGAGGCGCGGCGGGCCCCGCGTCGGGGCTGGTATCGTTCGTCGACGTCAGCACGAGCACACCCGCGGGATCGGTCGGCTCGAGCGTGACATCGACGGCAAGCTGGCCCGCCAGCGGTGCAGGGGCTCGTGTCCAGCTGCAGCCATGGTCGTGCGAGATTGAAACGCCCTCGAACGGCACCGCCACAACGACGGTGCCGTCCCCGGTCACCGTGAACGGCGGATCCGAATTGGCGATGCGTCCGATGATGTCTTCGCAAGTCCAAAGCCACGTTTTGCCTGCGTCGCGGCTCTCCACGAATCCAAACGTGGTTCGCACCACGATATGCGTGGGGTCGCTCGGATCGATGAGCAGCTGGTCGGCGGCCGGAAAACGGCCGTTGGCGAAGGTGGTCGATGCGAAAAAGGTAACCGCAGCTGCGAGCGGCGCGATGAGAGCCAAGCGGTAGGAGCGATTCATTCTCACGTCTTTCGGTCCCACAGGGGCCGGCGTTGCACAAGTGCCGAAATAAAGGTGGCCGGGGCTCAGCCGTTCAGGCGGAAATCATGCGCTCGCTCGGCGTGCCGCGCCCTCGGCGGCCATCGTGAGCAGGGCTTCGGTCTCCTCCCATCCCATGCAGCTGTCCGTGATGGACACACCACGCGCCAGCTCTTTGCCTTCGCTCCAGGTCTGTTTTCCTGGGTGCAGGTTGCTCTCGATCATCAGTCCGAGGATCGCGGTCTGCCCTTCACGAAACGCGTCTACGACTTGCCGGAAAATCGCAGCCTGCTTGGTGTGGTCCTTGCCCGAGTTATCGTGCGAGCAGTCGATCATGACGCCCCTGGCGATGCCGTTCGTCGCGCAAAACTCGGCGGCGGAGGCGATGTCGTCGGCGTGGTAATTGCTCTTTCCGCGCCCGCCGCGAAGCACCAGATGACCGTCCGGGTTTCCGGTCGTTTTTACCACCGACGTCACGCCGTCGGCGTCGATGCCCAGGAAAGCGTGCGGTTCACGCGCGGAGAGCAGCCCGTTCACCGCGTTGGGCAGCGATCCATCCGTGCCGTTCTTGAAGCCGATGGGCATGGAAAGTCCGCTCGCCATCTGCCGGTGCGTCTGGCTCTCGATCGTGCGCGCGCCGATGGCGGCCCAGCTCACCAGGTCGCTGACGTACTGGGGGACGATGGGGTCGAGAAACTCGGTGCCGCAAGGCAGTCCCATGGCGCCGATGCCGAGGAGCACCTTGCGCGCGAGCGGCAGCCCCGCAGGGATGTCGCAAGAGCCGTCGAGACGCGGATCGCTGATGAGGCCTTTCCATCCCACCACCGTGCGAGGTTTTTCGAAATACGTACGCATCACCACGAGGAGGTGTTCCCGCGTCGCCTGGGCCACGCGCAGCAAGCGCTCGGCGTACTCATAGGCGGCCTCGGGGTCATGGATCGAGCACGGGCCGACGACCACCATCAGCCGTGCGGGATCACGACCGTGCACCATGGCCTGAATCTCCTCGCGGTTGGCGAGTACGAGGTCGCAAACTCGGGAGGGAAGGGGGAGGCTCTTTTTCATCTCGCGCGGGCACACGAGAGGTGCGATCGACGCGATGTGACTGTTTTCGATTTGCGGCATGATCGGAGGTCCGTTCTGTAGGCAAAAAAAAAGCCCTGAGAGTCTCTCAGGGCTTCGTTCGACTGCAGCGTGCGTGAGCTAGGCAGTTTCCCTCGGCCCTGGGAAAAACCAGGGATAGCTAAAAAAGAAAGAAAAATAGCGGGGGCGCCAGTTCATCTGCAGAACGCGCTTTTTATCACACCCTTCGGTGGGGTCAATAGCACCCCTCGACGATCGGTCGGGCAGCCAACCCCGAGCGAGCCCCGGGCGTGGATCACGCACGACGAGCTGGAGCCCGAGATGACGGGGCGATAAGCGATGGCGGCGGGCGGGCCAGTTCGCGATAGTCCTTCTGCCATGAAGCTCGTCATCGCCAACAAGAACTACTCCAGCTGGTCCCTTCGCGCGTGGCTGCTCCTCCGCGAAGCGTCTATCCCGTTCGAAGAAGAGATCATCGGCTTCAATGCCGCCGACTTCGCGGACAGGGTGCGGCGATACTCGCCGGCCGGCCGCGTGCCGGCGCTCATCGATGGCGAGCTCGTCATTTGGGACAGTCTCGCCATTGCCGAATATGTTGCGGAGAAGTTTCCCGAAAAGAAACTATGGCCCGAAGCGCGCGCGGCTCGGGCGCGAGCGCGGTCGATCTGCGCCGAGATGCACGCCGGGTTCGGCGAGCTGCGCAAGCGGATGCCGATGAACTGCGAGGCTTCGTTGCCGCTCGGCATTCTCGAGATTGCCGTGCAGCGCGACGTCGACCGGGTGGTGGACATCTGGCGCGACGCGCGCGCGAGCTACGGCACGGAAGGTCCGTTCTTGTTCGGCGGTTTCACGATCGCCGACGCGTTCTTCTCTCCCATCGTGTGGCGCTTCGTCACCTACGATATCCCACTCCCCGCGCCGGCCCGAGCTTACGTCGAGGCAATGCGCAGCCTCGCGTCGATGCAAGCGTGGCTGGCCGACGCGCGCGCCGAGCACGACTTCGTCCTCTTCGATGAACCGTACCGTCGTCACCGATAAAATTCATACGAGGTCGAAGGCGGCGCTTGGGGCTTAGCGACAATGCGACGGGGATTTGCCGTACTGCGCTCAAACCCCGAAGAGAGGCCGAACCCAACGCGAAACCTGACCTAGATCGTGGCGTGCACGCAACCTAGACGATCGGCGGGCAGGATCGGCTGCATACCGAGATTCACGACCGCACGGCAGCATCGTTTGGGGCGCATCGTGCTTGAATATTCGGTTCCCACGGTTCGGCGGGGGCCGCGAAACGGCTTTGCCAAAAAAGGAGTTCGCGCATGACAAGGAAAGAGACGCCTCAAAGTCGACAGCGTTCGCTGAGGACCTGGGCGGTAGGCGCAGCGCTCGGCATTGCGGCTTGTTCCGGGCCCATGGCCGGCAAAGACTCATTGCCCGAACTCGAAGACGGAGCCGTTCGCGGAGAGCTGATTGACTTCGTGGCGAGGTTCGACGACGGCACCACCGTCACGACCTATTTCCTGCGGGTCAACGGCGACGAGCGCGATCAGCGCGAGCTCGTGCTGCAGAAAGTGCCGGACCTCGCTCCCATGGCGAAGGTCAAAGTCTGGGGCGTCGAGCGCGATCGGCGCATCGTCGTCGATCGAATCGAGCCGGTCGATCCCTCGGACAACGTCGACCTGCTCGGCACGTGGCAGCAGCCGCTCATCAACCCCGCGCCGCTCCCGGCGACG
>DATHEQ010000280.1:0-4365 GCA_035318505.1 Polyangiaceae bacterium
GAACGACGTCGTCGAGCGCCCGCACCGTTTCTTCGACCGGCGTCACTGGATCGAACCCGTGTACTTGGTAGAGGTCGACGTAGTCGAGCCCTAGTCGCCGGAGGCTGGCATCGATGCTCGAGAGAATGTGCCCGCGCGAGAGCCCCACCTCGTTGACGCCCGGGCCCATGCGCCCGCGTACTTTGGTCGCGACAACGACCTGATCGCGCGGCCGCCCCAGCGCCTTGAGCGCGCCCCCCGTGAGCGCTTCCGACTCACCCTCGGAGTACACGTTCGCGGTATCGATGAAATTGACGCCTCCGTCGAGCGAGGTGCCTACGATCGTCTCGACTTGCTTCTGTCCGAGCTTGCCGATGGCCTCCCAAAAACCCTTGCCGCCAAAGGTCATGGTGCCGAGGCAGAGCTCGGAAACGTACAGCCCCGTCCGGCCGAGAAGGTTGTAGCGCATGGTTCGTTCCTCCGCGGCGTGGGCCTACGACGGCAAAGGCGTGGGTGCAACGGCCGTTGGGCCGCGGATTGCTGGCGCGGGCTTGCAGGGGCGTCGCGTCTCATCTTAGGGTTGCGCGCGTGGCGAACTACCTTCCGTACTATCTCGCCTTTGCCGCGGTCTTCGGGTTGTTCTGGGGATTCGCGCTCCGAGGGCAGCGAAAGGTCCGTGAAGCTACGGGACCGACGCGAGCCGGTGACGTCGCGCGCGCCCTCGGCATGACGATTGTCGTGGGAGACCCCATGTTCGACATCGCCTCGGGCGCGCCATCGGCGGGACTGCTCGGATGGCTGCTCTCCACGACGCCGCTGCCCTACTCGGGTCCGGCCACCGAGATCATCGCGCGCGGAGAGCTCGGCGGGCGGCCCACGGAGCTCTATTTTTACGCGAAGCTGCGCGCGGGGTGGCGTCTAGGAGGATTGATGGCGCGCGAAATCGAGATAGCGCGCCACTGCCGTCTCGCCGTTTCGCAGCGCGTGCCCACCGGCGATTTCGAGTTGGTGCTTCGGCATCATCCCTCGGGAGCCGACACGGCGCGCGCGCTGCCCATGCTGCCGCCGGTGCCCTTCGGTACCCCCCGGCTCGACGAGCGTTACGAGCTCAGCGCGGCTGCGCCAGGCGTTGCCTATCGGCTTTCGCGCGCCTTGGGCGTTTTCGACGATCAGGCACATGTCCATCTCGTCGGCCAAGGCGGGCGAGTCGCCCTCTCGTTCGCTCCTGCTGCAACCTTCGAATTCGCCGGCGCGCCGCGCGCCTTTTTGCAGAAGCTCGACGCCTTCGTAGGGGCGCTCGACGCCCAGCCCTGACGCGTTTTCGCTTCGTCTCACCCCGAGTTCAAGTTCAACATCGCCATCCCTTTGACGTTGCAGATGGTGGTTGCTTCGACCGTCGTAACCGCGCTCGAGAGCTTGGCTGTCGCGGGCGACAGCTCGAGCGAGCTCGCCGCCGCGGAAACCGCGACTTTGGCCGCTGAAAGCTCGATCCCGCTCGGGGAGAGCGTCATCGAGCTCGGCCCGCACTCCAGCGAAATGCCGACCGGCGTGGAGATGCTGATTTTTCCCGCCGCATCGATGCTGACGGTTGCCGGGCCGCGCTTGATGGTGACCGGACCAGCCGCATCGAGCGTCACGGCGTTGCCCTCGAACGTGAGGCTGGTTGCACCCTGCGTAAGATTGAACTTCTTGTCGGTCGTGAGCTCGTAAGCCAGCACGACGTGCTCCGTCTTGTCCTTGTCGATTTTGGTTTCTTGCTTGCCGGTGATGGTGAGCTTGTGATCGTCCTTGAACGTCTCGGTGACCTTGAGCTTGACCGTCATCTCGTGCTCGTCGTCGAGATTGACCGTGTCTTTCTTGACGACGTGGGTGGTGCGCTTTCCGTTGACGGTGATGGTTTCGTCGGCACCGACCGTTTTGGAGCGGCTAGCTCCGACGCTGATGCTCTGCGCTTGCTTCACCTTCGTGGTCTGGTTGCGCTCGGCTTGAATGAAGAGCTCTTCCTTCCCCTTCAGATCTTCGAAACGGATTTCGTTGAAGTTGCTGGCCGCTCCACCCTTGGAGCTGCGACTCTTGATCCCGCTCTGGGTCTGATTGGCGGGCAGCTCGTAGGGCGGCATGTTGTCGCGATTGTAGACACGGCCGGTGATGATGGGACGGTCGGGGTCGCCTTCCAAGAACTCGACGATGACCTCCTGTCCGATGCGCGGAATGTGAATGCCGCCCCAATTGCTGCCGGCCCAGATCTGGGCGACGCGCACCCAGCACGAGCTGTTCTCGTCCCCTTCGCCCAACCGATCCCAGTGAAACTGGACTTTTACCCGGCCATATTGGTCGGTCCAGATCTCGTCATCATCGGGACCGACGATGATTGCCGTCTGCGGGCCGCGGATGAGCGGCTTCGCGGCGATGCGCTTGGGGCGAAAGGGTCGCCGGCTGTGAAGCACGCCGATGCGACAGCGAAACGGCTCTTCGACTGGCGCCCCCGCGGATTCGAGCTCGTGCGCGCGCAGCTCGAACTGTGACGACACGATCAAGTATTCGCGGTTTTGTTCAGGGCGCGGAAATTCGGTGAGCGTGAAGAGGCTGCCGACGACGAGGCCGCGCGCATTGGAGTGAGCCACGATGCGTTCGAACGAGGCATGCCCCTCCTCCATGCGCACCCGCGCGTAAAGATCGCGCTGCGTTTCGTTGTTGGCGGCCTTGTAGTCCTCTTCGGCTTGCTTCGGGTAGAGATAGGCGCCCGCGTAGTCGAACACCTCCGAGCTTTTGAGAGCGCGGTCGCCGTCGTTGAGCGAAACCGACTCGGGCCGCGCCAAGGGCCGCTCGAAATCGTAGTCCTTGGCCACGTACCCGGCGGACACGAGGCGCTGCTGTAGCTCCCAACGATCGATGGACTCGATTTCGCTCGCCCGATGAACGTCGGGGGGAAAGTAGGGAAGGCTTTCGTAGCCGGGTTGCGTTGCGTGCGCGCTGTAGGCGTCGGAGAGAACGAGCTCGTGCTGCTCCTCTTCGTGGCGAAAAAAGTAGTAGATTCCCTCTTGCTCGAGCAGGCGGCTCACGAAGTGAAAGTCGGTCTCCTCGTATTGCACGACGAACTCACGCGAGGCGTAATGTCCGCTCAGGGATTCTTTGGCGCTGAATCCATGCTCCTGAATGACGGCCTTGACGATGGTCGGCACCGATTGGTTCTGGAAAATGCGACAGTTCGACGTGCGCTCGAGCAGCGAAAGGCGCGGTCGTAACGTGAGGCGGTAGAGCGCGTGTCTGCCGTGCGAACCGGCGAAACCCACGTCGGTCACGATTCCGTTCCAATACCGATAGCGCAAAGGCGTCAGCTCGAGGCGCACCGTCATCGGCTTGCCGAGCAGCTCGGCGAGATCGAGGTTCGTGTCGGTGCTGAGCAGCTCGAGCTCGTATTCGAAAGGGCGCCCGAGCTCCTCGCGGCCCGACATGCTCTTCATCTCGAGCCTGGCCAGCGCTTTCACACTCTTGTCGGAGGTCTGCAAGGTGATGGGTCCCAAGGGGATCATGCGCGGGTCCTTTCCGATCGTGCGGCCCTCGCCTCGTTACCGGGCGAGATTTCTCGACTATCCTCTCTAATCGAGCCTCGAAAAGCGCGCTAGCCGAACTTCTTAACGTTGGCGAGTGGGTGCAGAACGGCGATTGGCGCGCGCTTTTGCGCTCAGCGAACTTGCTCCAGCCGTGTGAAACGTGTTCCACTTTCCGCACCGGACCCAATCACATGGAAAAACTCGTTTACCTGTGCTGGAAACGCGCCGCCGACTCCATCGAGAGCTTCCGCGACGTCCTCTTGACCGATGCGAGCCCGCGCCTTCTGCAAGGCGGGGTTCTCTCGCTGACCATCAACGTCGCCGATCTCGGCGATCGGGTGGCCGACAGTCCCCTCGTCATCGGTGAGGGACGCACGATCGCGGCCTCGGTGTCGTGCTGGCTCGATTCCCTCGATGGCCGCGCCTTCATCGAGCAGACGCTGGCGCCGACGACTGAAAAGCTCTGGGGCTATCTCGTCACCGAGTCCGTGCCCATGCAGTATCCCGACCGCACCTGGCCCGATGGCGCGAAGAGCCCCGGCGTCACGCTGTTCACTGCTTTCCCCAAGCCCGATCGGCTCACCGACGAGCAGTTCTTCGGACATTGGCACGGCTCGCACACGCCGCTGTCATTCGAAATCCACCCACTCTGGCGCTATCTCCGCAACGCGGTGGCGCGTCCACTCACGCCGGGCGCCCGACCCTATCGGGGCATCGTCGAGGAACGATTCCGCGAGATCGAGGACGCGCTCGACATGGAGCGCCTCTTCCGCGGCAAGGCCGCCAACATGAAACGCGGGATGAAGGACGTCGATCAGTTTCTCGATCGCGA
>DATHEQ010000281.1:0-12594 GCA_035318505.1 Polyangiaceae bacterium
AGGAAGCCGAACAAGTACGGTTAAAAAATGCGCCGGGCCCGCATGTAACACGCCCGTCGCAACTGGCGCAAATCCTTTTCAAACTCGTGGTGTTAACTAAGGTCGGGTTGTCGTTGGGGCTTCACAGTGGCGCAAAGTAACTACACCCGTCCTAGAGTTCGATCCCGGAACACCCTGGGCTCGGAGACAGGTGGCCACCGCAGATTTTGCCGCCAAAACGATGGTCCTACTTCACTCTGGTCGGCACGGTTCTCTTTCGCTTCCCACCCGCTTTCGACATGAGCAACGTCGATGCCAGGTGATAAAGCGCGTCAGACTTTACGCACATCGAGTCGGCCCTCTGTGGCCCATTGTCGCGCGCGAGCCAGATCGTCGGCGGTGTCGACTTCGATCCAAGACAGGTCGGTAACGTCGACGGCGTGTGCGCGCATGCCCGCCGCAATGAGCTCGCTGTAGACGTCTTCGTAATAGAGGTCCGTACGTCCCGCGGCGACGACTTGCTCGAGCGCGCGAAAGAGCAGGACGCTGGCGGCGGCGTCGATCTTCTCGATCCCGATGCTTTCTCCCGCGCAGCGTCGCGGGTCGAGCTTCTTGCCGAAGGCGCGAATGTCGTCGCCGTCGGTCACGACTTTCATCTCCTCTTCCCCGAGATGCTCGCTTCTTTCAACCGCAACCGAAAGCGGCGCGTCGTCGGCGAGGAGGCGATCGAGCACCGCACCGCTGAAAAGAACATCGCCGTCGAGCTTGAAGAACGAGCGCCCGCCTAGGGCGTCCGCACAGCAGTGCAAAGACACTGCGTTCTGCGTGCGTGCGAAGTCGGCGTTGTGACAAAACGATACTTTTCCGGGCGAGCCCGCCATCGCGGCGCGCACATCTTCTTGTCGGTACCCCGAAGCAATGACCAGCTCCTTCACGCCGGCGGCGAGCAGCAAACGCACGGCACGCGCAAGAATCGTCTCCCCGCCCACGTCGAGCAGGCATTTGGGCCTGGCGTCGGTCAGAGGCCGGAGGCGCGTGGCGGCCCCCGCGCAGAGCAACACCGCGCGATCGATCACGCGACCGCCAAGTCACTCGCACCCGACTGATCGGGCAAAACGAGATTCATTTTCCGAAACGCTTCGCGAGAGATGCGCCGCTGGGTCGGTCGCAAGTAGAAGTAAAAGATCGGGTTCAAGACGAACATGCGCATGACGACGAAGTATTCCGGATGTTCCAGCGCATCGAACAGCGCGAGCGAAAAGACCATCGTGCCGAACCCGAAATAGCGACGCCACAACGTCATGACCGGCCCCGCCATGGCGCGGTAGATGGCGCCGCGCTCGGCGTCGTAAGGCGGGAATTGGGTGAGACGCGCGCTCGTGTAAGGGTCGAATTTTTTCACGTAGTCGCGCTGACTCTTCAAATAGAAGAGGTAAATCGGATAGGCGAGATTGGCGACGAGCGACGTCGTCCCCCTCGTCTGTTCGCGCCGCTCGCGCGCCGACTCATAATCCTCGCCCTCCTGGTAGGGGCCCGTAAGGCGGAGAAAGACGTTCTTGTAATGGTCGTACATCGTGGTGTGAAAAGACGTCGTCACAACGGCGATACATGTCACGACGAGGACCGTGCCCTTCACCCACAGGGGTGTGGTGAGCTGGCACCACATGACCCAAAGGCTGGCGGGCGCGACCGCCGCCACGGTGATCAGATCGGCCGTGCCGTCGAGCATGCGCCCGAAAAGCGACGATGTTCCGCGCATTCGCGCCAGCTGCCCGTCGGCGCAATCGAGCACCGCCGAGAGAAACAGAAGCAACCCGCCCACCTGCAGGTGATGAGGAAAAGCGGCGAGGAGCGCGATCGCCGACGCAATTCCCGCGAGGATGGAGAGACCCGTCACGGCATCGGGCGACACCGGCGATCGATAGAGGGCGCGCGCGAGCACGTACGCGAGTGGACGGTGCACGTACACGTCGATGGTCTCTTCGACTTCACGGGGCTTCAGCGACGCCCAATAACCGGACCAAAAGCTCATCACACGACTCGGGCTATCTCTCTCTGACGCTGCGGATTTCGATGCGAGGACGGGCCTCGCGAGGTGTCGATGCAAGGCTCGTTGCAGGTCCCGCGCCGTCGGCCGACGCGCCGTAACATGCTCTCGTCGGCGGCGCTAGCTAGCCTCCCCGACTTCCGGCGCCCGAACCGGAGGTGGGTCCCTACTCGGCCCCAATCGTGCTAGGAGCAGCCCTTACCAAGTCATGAAGCGACCTTTGCAGATTCAACCCGCCGAAGGAAAGCTCGGCATCCTCTTGCCGGGTCTCGGCGCAGTCTCGACGACGTTCATCGCCGGATGCCTTTTGGCCCGGCGGGGGCTCGGCGCGCCCATCGGCTCACTCACGCAGCTTGCCACCATTCGGCTGGGCAAACGCACGGAAAACCGAACCCCTCTCATCAAGGAGTTCGCTCCGCTCGCGGGGCTCGACCAGCTCGTCTTCGGTGCTTGGGATCTCTTCGAAGACGACGCCTACCAGAGCGCCGTGCACGCCGAAGTGCTCAGCAAAGAGCACCTCGCCCTCGTGAAGGACGAGATGGAGGCCATCCACCCGATGAGCGCCGTCTTCTACCCCGAGTACGTGAAGCGCCTGCACGGCACCAACGTCAAGAAGGGCCGGACCAAAGCCGACATGGTCGAAGCGCTGCGCGAGGACATCCGCGCCTTCAAACAGAAAAATGGCGTCTCGCGCGCCGTGGCAGTGTGGTGCGGCTCGACGGAGATCTATGCGCCGGCGAGCGAAGTGCATCAATCGATTGCTCGATTCGAAAAAGGGCTATTAGAAAACGACCCCGCCATTGCCAATTCGCAAATGTACGCATGGGCGTGCCTCAAGGAAGGCGTGCCTTACGCCAACGGCGCCCCCAACTTGACCGTCGATCTCCCGGCCGCCTTCGAGCTCGCCAAAGAGCACCACATTCCCATCGCCGGCAAAGATTTCAAGACCGGCCAGACCTGGATGAAAACCGTCGTCGCGCCCGGCCTCAAGGCGCGCATGCTCGGTCTCTCGGGATGGTTCTCCACCAACATCCTCGGCAACCGCGACGGCGAAGTGCTGGACGATCCCGAGAACTTCAAATCCAAGGAGGTCTCCAAGCTCGGCGCGCTCGAATACATCCTGCAGCCGAAAATGTACGAGGCCCTCTACGGCAAGATCTTCCACAAGGTGCGCATCGAGTACTACCCCCCGCGCGGCGACGCCAAAGAAGGATGGGACAACCTCGACATCTTCGGATGGCTCGGTTACCCGATGCAGATCAAAATCAACTTTCTCTGCCGCGATTCGATCTTGGCAGCGCCGATCGTGTTGGACCTCGCGCTTTTGATGGACCTCGCGCACCGTGCCCGCTTCAGCGGCGTGCAAGAGTGGCTGAGCTTCTACTTCAAGAGCCCCATGACGGCCGCCGGCCTCTACCCCGAGCACGACCTCTTCATCCAATCGATGAAGCTGAAAAACACCCTACGCTGGATGATGGGCGAAGAGCTCATCACCCATCTCGGCAACGAGTACTACGACTAAGCCTGCGCAGGCCGCTCGCCGTCGGCGTTCTCTACTTTGACGAGCTCGATTCCAATGCGCTGCGCGAAGTCGAAGATGCGCTGGTCGCGGTAGAACTCGCCGTAGACGATCTTCACGAGCCCGGCGTTGGCGATCATCTTGAAACACCCCCAGCACGGCGACGCCGTCACGTAGATGGTCCCGCTCTCGATGCGCGCGCCGTTCTTCGCCGCTTGAATGATGGCGTTGGCCTCGGCGTGGATGGTGCGCACGCAGTGACCATCTTCCAGCATGTGCCCCTCCTCGTCGCAGTGGCCGAGGCCTTTGATGGAGCCGTTGTATCCGGTGGCGAGGATATTTTTATCGCGCGCGATCACGGCGCCGACGTGCTTGCGATCGCACGTGGCACGGGTCGCAACTTCGGCGGCGATGCGCATGAAATAGACGTCCCAGCTGGCGCGATCACGGAGGCTCGAGCTCATTTCGTCACGCTACACTTGACCACGTGCGGCGGCCATGGCTTGGTCCGCGGGTGAAGCGAATTTTGGTGAAGCTGTGGCCGGCGGGCTCGGTCTTGCTCGTGGTCTTCGGCATGGCGCTGGGGTCGACCGCCTTCGGTGAGCAGCTCTCCGACCGGACCGTCACCGAGCAGATTCTGGCCGGAGCCGGCAGCTCGTCGGCGCAGGCGGCACTCTTGCGCGCTCCCCTCGACGAAGCCAAAAAGGCGCTCCAACGCGCAGAGGGAGCGCGACGATCGGGAGACGTGCCCCACGCCGAGCTCTTGGAAGGATTGGCGCGCGAGTGGGCGGAGACGGCGCGCGATCTGGCTCGCGCCGCCGCGATCGAGACCGACGCAGGGGCACTCGAAACGGCAGCGTCACAAGCCGGCCTTCGCGCCGAAAAAGCGCGCGCGCTCCTCGAAGAAGCGATCTCGCGCCGCGGTCGGGCCGAAGCCGAGCTCGAAAAGATGTCCGCCGACGCCGGTCCCTTCCCGCCCAAACCGCCGCCCACGGCGCTGCCCCGCAGCAGCAAGGCACCGAAATCGCGACCCGCTCCCGCCGGCTCGGCGGACAAAGGGTCGCCATGAAACCGCGGCAGGCGCGGGCACCTTCTGGCGCCCGACTGACTTGGCTCTTGGCCGCGCTTCTCGCGTCGAGCTGCGCGCGCCTTCCGCGCCCGGCGGTGATGGCCGACGCCGATCGCGTCCGCGCGACGACGGCGAGTCAAGCGACGGAGCTTGCTCCGGAAGCAATGGCACATGCCGACAAGCTGCGGCGCGACGCCGAGACGGCCTATGGCAGCGGCGATCTGGCGGGCGCCCAAATCCTGGCGGAGCGAGCCATCGTGGCTTATCAGCACGCGCTCGTCCTCGTGCGCGTGACGCGCGCCACCGATATCTCCAATCGCGCGCGGCTCGCGCTGCAAGCCGCCGAGCAAACCTTGGCCCAGAACGAAGGCGAGCAGCGGCGCGTCTCCGCGCAGGCCGACGACGTAGAGCTGCGCATCAAGGTCATCAAAGACGCGATCCCACTCGCCGCGACCGGGCCGGGCGACCCCGCGCGCGAGCAAGCACGGATGGCTTCGGCGCGCTCTCTCGCGCTCGATGCGCGTCTCCTCTGCGGCGCGGCTCGCATGTTGGCTCCAGAAACGCCTGCTCTGACCGATGCTCGGACGACGAGTGAAGAGCTCGACAAGCGATTGTCCGCGGGGCCGCGCGTGGCGCCCATCGAGACGGCGATCCGCGCTCGCGCGCAATGCTTGACGGCACTGACGGTGGCTCGCCGCACGGCAGGAGCGACGTCGAGCATCGGCAAATCCGATCAGCTTCTCGCCGAGCTCTCCACCATGGGCGGGCTTTCTCCTGCGCGTGACGACCGCGGCGTGGTGATCACCGTTCGAAACCTCTTCGCGACCGCACAGCTCACGAGCGACGCCCGCGAGCAACTCGGTGCGCTCGGCCGCGTCGCGCAAGCCCACCCGGACTTTCCCGTTCAGGTCGTCGTTCATTCGGCCGGTGCCAAAGGCAAAACCAGCCAAGCTCGCGACGAGGAACGCAAGCGGGGCGACACCGTGGCCAAAGTGCTGAGTGAAGCTGGCGCAGCAAGCGAACGCATCGCCGTCGAAGCTGCCGGCTCAGCGCATCCGATCCTCGACCCCAGCGTCTCGCGCACCCCGTCGCGAAGCGAACGCATCGAGATAATCTTCGTAGATCCGGGCGGTTGACGTAGCGCACAAGAGCCCGGCCATCGCACGGAAGGGGGGGAACCCTTGCGAGCCGCCGATCCTGTACGCAGATGTCTGACATGGCGGGTACGGGTTTTCGAGCATCCGCCGATGGAGAGGGAGACACGCCCTTTTCGATTCGGACGGCCGCTTCTCGTCCTTTTAGGAATTCAGTTGGACGAAATCGACCCCTCAACGCAACGTAAAGAATAAGTGGAGACGTCTTCAATCGAAACGACAGCGTGTAAAAGCACCGGCGCCATGCCGGTCCTAGGGAGGAACTGAGTTTCCCAGGAGGCAGGTAACTTGGCGAGAGACTCGCTTTTCGGCGAACGGATCATCTGGGCAGGACGCCCGAAAATTGCAACCGTTCCAACCGGCTATCGACTTGCAGCAGTGGTGATGGCAATCGTCGCAGCCATTGCTGTCGCCTTCGCTACCGTCATCGCTACTTCGCTTCACACACCTGTCGGCGGGCTTATTCTTTTTGCTTGCTGGTGCGCGACCCTCGCGGTGGCGTTTCGCTACGGCCCGAGTATCTGGCGGTCCGAGGTGGAGTACGTCGTCACCGACAAGCACGTGATGTGGAAGCGGGGCCGTATCCGTCGGACCATCGACCGGGGTGCTATCAGCTACGCGCGCATTCACTGGCACCCCAGCATCCCGGGCCTCGGGGATCTCGAGCTGGTCCGGGCCGTGCCCACGGGTGCGCTCCGCCGCCGTCTGTCGCTCCTTTTACCGGGCATCATGGGCCCCGATCGCCTTTGGGCCATCATTCGCGGCATCCCTGCGTCCGGCGGCGCCGGCGACGGCCTGCGCCCTCTTGCGCAACGGCTCGACGAGGGCGAGCGCGTCCTCTGGTCGGCGCGGCCGATGTCGGGCTGGCGCGAGTGGGTCTCCGGCGGACGACGGCAGATTCTCACCGCGACCATCGGCGCGCTCGTCGTCGTGGCTTTGGTGCGTGAGATGACGGTGGCGACGCGCTCGGCGCGCCGCATTCTCGCCGCCGGCCTTTCTTCCCATTCCCCGACGTTCATCTCGCTCATCATGGCGCTCGCGCTGACGACGATGCTTCTCGCCTGTGTGGCCGTGGGACTCGGCTACCTCGCCTTGGTCCGGCCGGCCCGGTTGGCTCAAAAGACGCGGTACTTCATCACCGATCGGCGTGTGCTCATTCAACGTGGCCACGAGGAGCTTTGCCTCGACCGCGGCCGCATCGTCGACGTCATCGACGCGCCGGGCCAGGGTGGCCTGCACGACATCTTCCTCGTGCTCGACGGTCCGCGCGCGCGTGCACTCGCCGCGAGCGGCGCGTTCGGCGAACGCGACATCGAGAACGGCCTCGTACCCGTGTTCCACTCGGTCGCGGACGCCGAGGAGGTCAGCCAGATCTTGCGCGTGCTGCAGACGCCCGCCCCGCTCGACGACGCGGCCTAGCGGTCAGCTTCTCCGTCGACGACCACCCGCCGCCGCCCTTTGGCCAGCTTGAGGGCCTTCTTCTTCGCCTCCTCGACGCGACGCTGGCAAGAAGCCTGATGCGCTTTCGCGAGCGGCACCCAGCGGTCGTCCGCGGGCGCGAAGGCTAGGTAACCAGCCCACTTCACGACGGCCGCTTCCCACCAAAGGACGGACATGGCCGGATCGTCGATCTGCTGAGCGCGCGCCATGGAGCCGAGGCCCTCGTACCAGAAGCGCTCGAAAGCCGGCAGAAAGAAGACGCCCGGATTGGAGAGCGCCTGGTCCAATGGATCGAATGTGATCGCGGTTTTTGCTTCGACCATGGCGGCCGGTGCATCCCCGCTGCGGTCGAGGGCCACCGCGTACCCCCAGTGGCAAAGCACGTCTTCGGGTTGCAGAACGAGCGAGTCGCGGTAGTCGCGGAGAGCCTCGCCCAGCCTTTCTCGACGGATCTGCGATTCGGCCCGATTGCAAAGGGCCCGCACACGCTGCTCCGGCGCCGTGCTCCGCCGCAGAAATTCCTCGTAAGCGTCGATCTCGTCGTCGAAACGCCCCAGCTTGACGTAGGCGATCGCGAGCGACCAGTAGGCATCGATCGCCGAAGGGTGATCGGGCGCCATCGCCAAAGCGCCCTCGAGCACGCTTGCCGCGCGCTTTTCTTCGCCGGCCAGAAGGAGCAGAGCGCCGAGATCGAAGCGCAGGCGAATATCGCGCGAATGCTCGGCGTCGATCTCTTCGAGAAGGCGAAGCGAGCGCACGAGCTGCTCTTGCCGAGAGGACGAGTTCGAACGAAGAAAATAGGACATGTAACGAAAGGTCTGCAATTCGCGATGAAGCTTGTCGCCCGCGGCGAGCGCCGGGTCGAGCGCGAAGTCCCATTGGGTCAGCGCGTTACCGTCGGCCGCCACCACGCGTGGGACCATCGTCAGCAATGCTGCCGCCAAGAGCCCCCCTTTGAGCCCCCGTGACAAGGCGCCCGCGGTCATCCTCCTCGCCCTTTCTTGCGCAGCAGCTCGATGCGCTTCTGAGCGTGATCGACCCAAGGCCCGCGCGGGCCGGCGGCGGTGACGTAGCGCTCCCAAGCTTCGACGGCCAATCGAGCGTCAATCGACTCGAGCACGAGCGCGGCCGCCGCCTGTGCTTCGCGGTTTTCGGAGGTCGTTTGCGCCTTTGCTTCTTTGCGAAATCGACGGGACAGCTCCATCACGAGCCCAGCGGCTTCGTCCTTCGCCGCGCGCCGATCGAAGGCCAGGGCCAGCTCGGACGAGACCCGCCATTCGAGCTCACGGACACCGAGCTGTTTGGCTTCGCCGAGAAACGCGATGGCGTCGTCGAGCGTGGGCGGCCCCAGCGAAAATGCGAGCTCGGCACCTTCGAGGAAGGTGCGCGCGCGCTCGTCCGGCGAAGGAAATATCGACACGCGCGGCCCGAGCGTGCGATAGGCGGCGAGCGCTTCGGGGGCCCGTTCGGTGGCAGCGAGCGCGCGCGCCCACTCGCGCAGCGTGAGCGGGTCCTCGAGGCTGCGCGAATCGACGCTGCGTGCGCGTTCGAGCTCGACGGCGGCTTTGGGCCACAGCCTGAGCATGGCGTAGGCGCGACCGCGCAGTACCGATGGCGCCGCGTGACCGGGCGCGGCGCGGTCGGCCAGATCGGCCGTCTCCAGCGCGGTTTCGGGCGTGAGCAGAAGCTGACCAAAGCCGCGTGCCAGAAGGTCGCAGTAGCGCTCGAGGTTGGGCTCGCGCGCGGCCTCCCACACATTGGGGCCCCATTTGGTGGCCGAGCCGTGCACCGCCGACGCGCATTCGCGCGGGCGTCCCGACGCTTGTGCAGCAGCAGTGAGGTTCGCGGACCGCGCCGTGGCCCGCGGTGACGAGCCGGCGAGCTGGAGGATTAGGACGAGGGCTGGTCCCACTTCGGTGTTTTAGCACCGTGCGCTGGACGGGGCGCGAATGGGCTTCGCAGCACGATGGTTTCGCTGCGGCGCGGGCCGACGGAGATGATGGAAAGCGGCACCCCGGCCGAGCTTTCCATGAAATCGAGGTACGCCCGAGCGGCGGCGGGGAGCTCAGCGAGCGATCGAACTTCGCCGAGGGGCTCGCGCCAACCGCGGAACGCCTTGTACACCGGGGTCGCGTGCTCGAGTCGGTCGATGGGAAACTCGTCGGTCCGCCCTTCGGGCGTGTCATAGGCAACGCACACCTCGAGCTGCTCGTGGCCGGTCAAGACATCGAGCTTGGTCACGGCGAGCTCGGAAAGCCCGTTGACGCGCGCTGCATAGCGAATGGCCGGCAAATCGAGCCACCCGGTGCGGCGCGGCCGCCCCGTGACGGCCCCGAATTCGGCGCCATCTGCGCGCAGCTTTTCGCCGATGGCGTTGGTGAGCTCCGTCGGAAACGGTCCCCCGCCGACGCGCGTGGAGTAGGCCTTGACGATGCCGAGCACGCCGTCGATGCGCGTCGGACCGATGCCCGAGCCGGCGCATGCGCCCGACGCCGACGCCGACGACGAGGTGACGAAGGGGTACGTGCCATGGTCGAGGTCGAGGAGCGTTCCTTGTGCCCCTTCGAACATGACGTTTTGCCCTTTGCTCACGACGGCGTCGACGAGTCGGGACGTGTCGGCCAAGAGGGGCACGATGCGTGCGGCGAGCGGCTCGAGCTGGCGAACGATGCTGTCGGCTTGCGGCGGGTCCGCTCCGAGCGCGCGCAGCGTCGGGGTCCAGGCGGAAATCGCTTCTTCGACGAGCAGGCCCGCTTTCTTCAAGTCGCGGAGCTCGCCCATGCGTAGCCCGCGGCGCGCCGCTTTGTCTTCGTAGGTCGGACCGACCCCGCGCTTGGTCGTGCCGAGTCGCGGGCCCCCTTTGCCGGTCGTCTCGCGCAGCGTGTCGATGGTGACGTGAAACGGCAGGATCATGTGAGCGCGATCGGAGACGACGAGCCGCGTCGCCGGCGAGAGTCCGCGTCGTTCGAGCTCGTCCATCTCCGTGACCAATACGGCGGGATCGATGACCATCCCCTGGGCGAGAACACAGCGCGTCTGCTCGCGAAGAATGCCGCTTGGAATCAGCCTGACGATGAGCTTGTCGTCACCGACGACGAGGGTGTGACCCGCGTTGGGGCCGCCGGCATAACGCACGACCACGTCGGCGTACTCGGTGCACAGATCGACGATTTTTCCCTTGCCCTCGTCGCCCCACTGCACCCCCACGATTACGACCGTCGGCATTCCTCGTCTCCTCTGTTCACTGCTGTTCGTTCGGCGTCCGCGACCCTCGCTCCCAAACCGTAGGGCGAGGCAGGGTATCGCCAGGCGGGGTGTTACATATCACTAGTGCCGCGTCCTGGCACCCACGCTATCCAAGCAGCACTTTGGCGATCTGGGCAGCGAGTTCCGGTGCCCGCAAAGCGTCGAGAGGCACGGCTCTGTCCGTCGCCAAGCTGAGAAGCTCGAATTTTCCGCCGCTGGCTTGGCGAAACACGTGTGAAAAGCTCCACGCCCGCGCGTAGGCGTCTGCTTCGCCGGGCGGCGCGGCCACGCAGCCCACGCCGAGGCCGCGGAGCACGGAGCAGAGCGCGGGCGCCGTCGCTGCGTGGCTTACCAGCACGCGCGCATCGAGCCCTTCTTCCTTGCCGGCGACGCGCAGCGACCAGGCGAGGTTGTCCAGATCGAGACCAAACCCCGCAGCGGGCATGGGGGCGTCGAAGCGAGACAAGAGATCGTCGTAGCGTCCACCGGACCCGAACGGTTCCCCTGGTCCGTCGGCGAGCAGATGAAAAAGCGCACCCGTATAATAGGCAAACCCGCGTACTTCGCCGAGGTCGACGCGCATCACGACTTCGAGACCGGCCGCGATGGCGCGCTCCCAGAGATCGCGCAGGGCTCGGAAAGAGGAACCAGCCGGCGTCGGAGCGAGCACGCGCTCCGCTTCCTTCCAAACCTCTGCGCCGCCGTGAAGCTTGGGGAGCTCGCGAAACGCCGTGGCCAGCTGAGCATTGAGCTTGGCCTCGGTCACGAGATCGCCGACCACCGCGGCGTCTTTTTTGGCGAGGGCGTCGAGGAGCGCCGACGCGAGCGACGCCGGGACGCCGTTCATCATCGCGCGCGCGATGTCGGCGTGACCGATGTCGAGGACGAAGTCGGAAATGCCGGCCGCGCGCGCGGTGCTCACGGCGAGGCTCAAGAGCTCGAGGTCGCCTTCGGGGCCGGGCACGCCGAGCAGCTCGACGCCAGCCTGCGGAATCTGTCGATGCTTGCGCGCCCGCTCCTGCCGTCGCCTCAGCACCGTACCCTCGTAGGAGAGCCGCATCGGAAGGGGCCGATCGGCGAGGCGGGTCGCGGCAATGCGCGCGATTTGCGGCGTCATGTCGGGGCGAAGAGCGGCCACCTCGCCCGACTCGGGCTCGACGAAGCGCAAGACGTCGCGCGGGTCGAGCGTGCCGAGCCCGCGCTCGAGAACGTCGGCAAGCTCGAAAGCCGGCGGGGTAACGAGCTCGTAGCCGTGCAGCGCAAAGTGATCGAGCAGTCGGCGCGAGAGTCTCCGCCGGCCGGCGGCCTCGGGGGGGAGGATGTCGCGCATGCCCGCGGGCAAGGGGTGGTTCGGAAGAGCGGCCGACGAAGTGGGAGCAACGCGCAGCGCGGAAGGTGGCTTCGAGGGCCTCATGGCGCGCGGAGTCTAGCAGAAGGCGCTCGACGTCCAGCGCGCTCGGCCCTGTGTCGCGGGCGGGGCGGGGTTCGGACGTCCGATGCGTTGCCCTAGGAAGCTCCGCTTTTGGCTGCTGAATCTCCGGCTTGCGTACGCCACGGCCCGCATTGGCTCCTTACGTTGCCCGCGTGTGAGCCGGTGACGAGCAGAACCGCGGCTGTTCGGCCTTTCGCATGATGTGCCCAACGAAACCCATGTCCATGGTCCAAGGTTTGCCCCTTCACGACGGGAACGAATCCACGGACGAGAGGAGTCGGTCATGACACAGGAAGCGAACGAAATGACGATGGACGCTCGACATCGCGGGCCATCCCTTCTTGCCGTTTCCATCGTTTTTGCGCTGCTCTTCGTAGGCAGCATCGTCGGCTCGATCGCGGTGGGCGGCGGCGAGCACTATCCATCGCCCTACCAAGCCGAAGCGCTTTCGAGCATCTACTTTACGGAGCACGCCAACGCCGTGCGGCTGAGCGCTTTTCTCGCGTTCGGCGCGGCCGTGCCACTCGGGATCTTCACGGCGACGGCGGTCAGCCGCTTGCGTTTTCTCGGCGTGAAGGTCGCCGGCTGCGACATCGCCTTTTTCGGTGGTCTCGCGGCGTCAGTCATGGCCGCGCTTGCCGCCCTCGTCATGTGGACGATCTCGTGGCCGGAGATCGCCGCTTCGCCCACCGTGCACGTCCTCCATGT